>JBOGED010000613.1:0-14240 GCA_050743625.1 Egibacteraceae bacterium
ATCCCTGTTCGGGGAGTGGACCGGCGGGTCATCGCTAGCCGGCTCGCAACTCGTGCGACACCTGCAACACGACTCACAAACTTGACTCACGCGCAACGACTTTGCGGCAGATCGGCCGGGCCTTGAGCGTGGGCGCGCGTCAGGTGCGCAAGGCCGCGACCTCGGTCTCGCACTCCAGGACGAAGGACTCGGCGTTCGCGATGCGCTCGTCCATACGCCCGAGCTCTGCGAGCACGATCGTGCGGCGCCGGCCGACGGCCTCTAGCAGGGTCTTGGTGGTGGCGTCGACCGTGCGTCGCAAGGGGCGTGGCAGCGCGTCGGTGGCCTGCTCCGTCGCCGCGGAGAAGGTGGCGAGCCGGTCGCGCTCGACCTCGAGGAAGTCGCGGTAGCGGAGCAGGTGGTCGCGCTCCTCTTGCGCGCGGAGCAGGGTGAAGTAGGCGGCGTCGTACTCGGACTTGGCGCCCACGGTCAGCCCTTCGCGGTCAAGGCCTCTGCGAGCTCGGCGAACAGGTACGCCTCGCCGAGGCACGCGCGGGCCCAGTCCGCCAGGTGCAGGGACTCGTCGGTTCCGTGCGCGCGACTGTCGGGGTCCCCCACGCCGAGCAGCAGCGCGGGGGCGCCGCCGAACCTCGTCGCGAAAGGTTCGATGAACGGGATCGTCCCGCCGATCCCGGCGTACACCACAGGATGGCCGTAGGCGGCCTCGAGCGCGGTGGCCGCCGCCTTGAACGCCGGTCCGTTGGGGTCGGCGAGAAACGGGTGCGCGGTGGCTCCGGGCGTTACCTCGACGTTCAGGCCCCACGGCGCGTGGGCGCGGAGCCAGTCGCAGAGCACTCGCAGGGAGTCTTGAGGATCCTGGCCGGGCGCGAGCCGCAGCGAAAGGCGGGCGCGGGCCGAGGGGACGATCGTGTTCGACGAGCCGGCGACCGGCGGGGCGTCGAGACCGATGATCGTGAGGTTCGGGCGCATCCACAGCTTCTCGAGCGGGTGGAGGCCGGGATCGCCGGTCAGCTGGACGCCGTCGAGCAGCCCGGCGTCCCGGCGGAACGCCTCGACGTCGAAGTCGAGCGCCCGCAGGCGAGCCCGCTCGTCGGGGGTCGGCTCGCGAGCCTCAGGCAGACCGGGGATGGCCACGGCGCCGTGCTCGTCGGTGGCCGCAGCGATCAGCTTCACGAGCCCCGTGATCGGATCGGGGACCGGACCGCCGTACACTCCCGAGTGGAGGGGATGGTCGAGGGCGCGGACCTCGACCTCACAGTCGACGAGGCCGCGGAGCAGGTAGGTGATCGCGGGGACGCCGACCTTCCAGTTGACCGAGTCGGTGATCACGATCACGTCCGCGTGCAGCAGGTCGGCGTACCCGTCGATCAATCCTGGCAGGTGCTCACTGCCGGTCTCCTCTTCGCCTTCGATGATCACCTTGGCGTTGAGAGGCAGGCGGCCGCGAGCGCCGAGCCACGCGTCGACCGCCGCGACGTGGACCATCACGCCCGCTTTGTCGTCGGCCGCGCCGCGGCCAAAGAGCCGACCGCCGCGCTCCGCCGGCTCGAACGGGGGCGTGGTCCACTCGGCGGCGTTCCCCGGTGGTTGGACGTCGTGGTGGGCGTACAGCAATACCGTCGGCGCGCCGGGGCCCGCGTGGAGCCAGTCGGCGTAGACGGCCGGATGCGAGCCCTCGACCTCGAGGAGCCTCGCGTGCTCAAGGCCGCGCGCGGCAAGGAGCACGCGGACAGCCTCCGCGGCTCGCCTGACCTCGCCCGCGTCGAAGCCGGGCGCGCTCACGCTCGGGATACGGACGAGTGCGTCCAAGTCGGCGCGGTGCGCGGCGATCCGGCGGTTCAGCAGGTCGCGGACATCGGTAAGGTCTCTTGTCATTCGCGCCATCTTAGTGGTCCGTAGAGGAGGTCCTTTGTGCACCGAGACTGCGTCCGCGCCCGTCTCGCAAGGCGCGAGGAGCGACGCATATCCGCAGCGATACGCGAGCGACGAGCAACGCCGCGAGGCGGGATGCGGGTGCAGTCGAATGCCAAAGGAACTTCCTCTACGGGCCACTGGGACCACCGTCGAGAGAGAAGCGCAGCGGAGCTTGCCCGCCACGAGGATCGCTCACCGTAGCAAGCACATGGGCCGTTGGGGCAAGTTGACATTGACGTCAGTGTCAATACGCTGGGTGGACCGCTGCAGCCCCGCCTGTCTCACCCCTTGGAGGCTCGAGCCCGATGCCCGACGTGCTCACCCGGACGCAGGTACGAGCCGCTCCCTTCGATGGCTCGGTGGCGGCGGATCTCGCGCTCGCCGTGGCGCCGACGCCGGGGCGCTTCGAGCCCCTCGACGGCGTCGGTCCCGCGGCTCGCCTGCGGGCTGGGGACCTGATCGGGCATGTGACGGGCGCCCGAGGTCGTGCCGAGGCGATCCGTTGCCCGGTCGACGCCGAGGTCGGTGGTCTCCTCGCCCGCCCTGGGCAGACTGTCACCCGTGGTCAGGGAGTTGCCTGGCTGAGGCGCGAGGAGATGGTGCCGTAGTGGTCCGCCCCAGAGCGGCCGGTGAACCGCAGCTTTCCTCCGCATACGCGGGATTGTTGCATCCTCCGACCGACGCGCCGGCTTTGACCTTCAGCTTTCCTCCGGATCCGGAGGAAAGCTGGGGGTTACGCCGCGGGGAGTGCGCGTAGATGTCGAGGGCTGCGGTGATCACGGGGATCGGCGGCTACGTACCGCCGGGCGTGACCACGAACGACGACCTGGCGCGGCGGCTCGACACATCTGACGAATGGATCCGTACCCGCACCGGGATCCGCGAGCGCCGCTTCGTTGAACCCGGCACCGCGACGATCGAGCTGGCCGTGGAAGCGGGCTCGCGGGCGCTGAAGTCGGCGGGGGAGACCGAGGTCGACCTCGTCGTGCTCGCGACGATGACACCCGACCGGATATGCCCCTCCAGCGCGCCGGAGATCGCGTCGCGCCTTGGCCTCGGCGGGGTCGCGGCGTTCGACGTGAGCGCGGTGTGCACGGGATTCGTGTATGCGCTGGCCGCGTCCGCCGGCATGATCAGCGCGGGGATCGCCGACCGCGTGCTCTGCATCGGCGCCGAGGCGATCTCGCGGTACCTCAACCCGGACGACCGGAACACCGCGGTGATCTTCGGCGATGGCGCCGGCGCCTTGGTGCTCCGCGCGGGCGAGCGTGACGAGGCCGGCGCCGTGGGACCCTTCGACCTCGGCAGCGACGGTGAGCACGGCGATCTGATCGCGGTCCCCGCCGGCGGGTCGCGGCGGCCGATGGCGTCCGAGCGGACGGCCGTGGACTCTTACTTGGTCATGGATGGGCGCGAGGTCTACCGCCATGCCATTCCCCGGATGGTCGCGTCGTCGCTGGCGGTGCTGGAGCGGGCCGGTTGGAGTCCCGCCGATGTCGACCGGTTCGTCGGTCACCAGGCGAACGCTCGGATCCTTGACGCCGTGGCCGACCGCCTCGGCATCGCCGCGGATCGCAGGGTGTCCAACATCGGCCGCGTGGGGAACACCGCCGCGGCCTCGATCCCGCTCGCTTTGGCTGACGCCGCCGCGGATGGCACTCTCCAGCATGGCCACCGGGTGCTGCTCACCGCCTTCGGCGGTGGATTGACCTGGGGGTCGGCCATCCTGACCTGGCCTGAGGTCTCCGCTGACTAGAGGCCCGCGCCCCAACGCGAAGGAGAAGAAATGAGCGCTGTCTACGACCGCGTCGCCGAGCTATTGTCAGACAAGTTCGGCGTGCCGGCAGAGGACATCAAACCTGAGGCGACGTTCGAGGACCTGGACTTGGACTCGTTGGACCTCGTCGAGTTCGCCCTCGCCGCCGAGGAGGAGCTGGGCGTGCGGATCAGCGATGACGAGGCCGCCGCGCTCGAGACCCTCGACGACACCGTGAAGCTGCTCGAAAGCAAGGGCGCGACGGTCTGATGCCACCCCGTAGAGAGGCCGCGGTGACTGGCTTGGGTCTTGTCACCCCAGCCGGGATCGGCGTGGCCACGAACTGGGAGCGGATCTGCGCGGGGGAGTCGGCCGCGAGTACCGATCCCGCGCTCGAGGGCGTCGCGGTCGATTTCGACTGCCGGGTGCCCGGCTTCGATGCGGGGAAGCTGCTTGGCCCGAAGGCCGCACGCCGGCTCGATCGGTTCGTGCAACTGGCGGTCGTCGCGGCGCGCGAGGCGGTCGCCGACTCGGGCCTCGACCCCGGCACGTGGGACGGCGCCAGGGTCGGGGTGGTCCTGGGTTGTGGCATGGGGGGCGCGGCGACCTGGGAGGCGCAGCACCGCCGCCTCCTCGAGCACGGTGCGAGCAGGGTCTCGGCGATGCTCATCCCGATGCTCGTACCCAACATGGTGGCGGGCCAGCTTGCCATGGAGTTCGGCGCGACGGGTCCCAACCTCGTCACCGCGACCGCGTGCGCGTCCGGCGCGACGGCGATCGGCGTCGCCAGAGACCTGCTCCGCGCCGACGCGTGCGATGTCGTGATCACCGGAGGGACAGAGGCGGGGCTTACCCCACTCTGCATCGCGGGATTCGCGCAGATGGGGGCGCTGTCGAGGCGTACCGGCGATCCTGGGTCTGCCTCTCGCCCGTTCGACGTCGACCGTGACGGGTTCGTCGCCGCGGAGGCCGCCGGGGTGCTCATCCTGGAGCGCGATGTCGACGCGCGTGCGCGAGGCGCACGGGTACGCGCCAAGATCATCGGGTACGGCGCGTCCGCCGACGGATATCACGCGACCGCGCCGGACCCCGAAGGTGGGGGAGCAGAGCGCGCGATCCGGGCGGCGCTGGCCGATGCCTCGGTCGCGCCCGACCAGATCCAGCACGTCAACGCGCACGGCACGTCGACGCCGTTGAACGACATCGCGGAGGGCCGGGTCCTGCGGCGCGTCCTGGCGGACGGCGCCGCCGTGACGTCGACGAAGGGCGTGACCGGCCACGCGCTGGGCGCGGCCGGCGCGATCGAGGCCGCCTACACCGTCCTTGCGATCGAGCACGGGGTGATCCCACCCACCGCCAACGTGGACAGCCAAGATCCGGAGATCGACCTCGATATCGTGACCAAGTCGCCGCGCGAGCGGCGGCTGGAGCTGGCGATGAGCGATTCGTTTGGGTTCGGAGGCCAGAACGCCGTGCTCATCATGAGTGCCCCCTGATGGGCGTGACCCAAACCGGCCTCGACGCCCGCACCGACGCGAAGACGCGGCTCGGCGCGCTTGTCGACCCAGGCTCCTTTACCGAGTTCGGTAGCGAGGCGCGGCATCGCACTCACGCGTTCGACATGCAGCGGAAGCGGCCAGCCGGCGATGGGGTCGTGACCGGCGTCGCGCGCGTCGACGGGCGGCCAGTCGGCTTGTTCGCGCAGGACCCGACGGTGCTCGGCGGTTCGCTGGGCGAGATCCACGCGGGCAAGATTGCCCGTATCGTCCACTATGCGGGGCGTGCGCGGACACCGGTCGTCGGGCTGATCGATTCGGGCGGCGCGCGCATCCAAGAGGGTGTCGCGGCGCTGGACGGGTACGGCGCGATCTTCTACGGCAACGTCCAGCTGTCCGGCCGCGTCCCCCAGATCAGCGTGGTGCTGGGCCCGTGCGCGGGGGGAGCGGTGTACTCGCCGGCACTGACGGACATCGTGATCATGCACCGCGAGCGGGCGCATATGTTCCTGACCGGCCCGCGGGTGGTCAAGGCCGTGACGTTCGAGGACGTGTCGCTGGCCGACCTCGGCGGCGCCGACGTGCACGCCACCTCCTCCGGTGTCGCGCACCTGGTCGCTCGGGACACCGACGAGGCGTTCCTCCTCGCCCGGCGCGTGTTGTCGTACTTGCCGAGCTCGTGCTGGGATCCCGCGCCGCACGCGCCGCCGGCTGATCCCGAGCCGATGCTGGACGTGCCGACGAACCACCGGGTGCCCTACGACGTGCGCGGGGTGATCCGCGGCGTGGTGGACGCGCGCAGCTTCTTGGAGCTGCACGAGCGATTCGGGTCGAACATCGTCGTCGGGCTCGCCCGGGTGGAGGGCCGCCCCGTCGGGGTGGTCGCGAACCAACCGCGGGTGCTCGCGGGCACCCTTGACATCAGCGCCTCCGAGAAGGCTGCCCGTTTTGTCCGTTTCTGCGATGCGTTCGGGTTGCCGCTCGTCACGCTCGTGGACACGCCAGGGTTCCTCCCAGGAACCGGGCAAGAGGCCGGTGGCATCATCCGCAAGGGCGCGAAGCTGCTGTACGCGTACTGCGAGGCGACCGTCCCCCGGGTTACGGTGGTGCTGCGCAAAGCGTTCGGTGGGGCGTACATCGTGATGAACTCCAAGTCGTTGGGTGCGGACGCCGCGTTCGCCTGGCCGGGCGCGGAGATCGCGGTGATGGGGGCAGAGGGCGCCGTCGATGTGATCCATCACCGTGAGATCTCCGCGGACCCGAGCCGCCGCGCCGAGCTCGCCGAGCGCTACCGCGCCGAGGCGATGGCGCCGCACATCCCGGCCGAGCGGCTGTCCATCGACGAGATCATCGCTCCCGAGGACACGCGGGCGGTCGTCGCCGCGACCCTGCGCTCGTTGGCTGGTGCCGCGCGCCCGGACTTCCGTCACGACAACCTGCCGCAGTAACGTCAGGCGATGCTCCTCGACCAGAAACGACTGTTGATCACCGGCGTCCTCACCGAGGCGTCTATCGCGTTCTCGGTCGCCCGGCTCGCGCAAGCGCAGGGCGCCGACATCCTGCTTACCGGGTTCGGCCGGGGACTGCGGATCACGCGGCAGGTCGCGCGGCGGTTGCCCTCGACGCCGGACGTCCTAGAGCTGGACGTCACCGAGCCCGAGCACCTCGACACGGTGGCCGCGGTCGTCGGCGAGCGGTGGGGCCGCGTCGACGGGGTCGTCCACGCGATCGGCTTCGCGCCCCAGGCCGCGCTCGGCGGCGGTTTTCTCTCGGCGAGCTGGGAGGACGTGGCCACTGCCATACACATCTCTACCTACTCGCTCGCCGCGATGGGTCGCGCCTTCGCGCCGCTGCTCGCGAAGGCCGGTGGCGGGTCGGTGGTGGGACTCGACTTCGACGCGTCCGTGGCGTGGCCGGCGTACGACTGGATGGGCGTCGCGAAGGCGGGCCTCGAGTCGTGCTGCCGCTATCTCGCGCGCGACCTGGGAGCGCAGGGGACGCGGGTCAACCTGGTCGCCGCCGGACCTTTGAGAACCATGGCCGCTCGGTCGATCGAGGGCTTCTCCACCTACGAGGACGCGTGGGCCCACCGCGCGCCGCTCGGCTGGGACGTCACGAACGCCGAGCCGGTGGCCAGAGTCGTGTGCGCCTTGCTGTCCGATTGGATGGCTTCCGTCACTGGGGAGATCGTCCACGCGGACGGGGGAGCACACGCGATGGGTGCCGACATCAGGTAGGCCGTGACCACCACCATCGAACAGCGGCTCGCCGAGTTCGCTGCCATGGTCCGCGCAACGGGGAAGCTTCGCTCGCCCGCGATCGAGGCTGCGTTCCGCCAGATTCCCCGGCATCGCTTTATCGTGGCGTTGCACGGGCCGGACGAGCGCGTCGACATCCCACGGGACGGCCCCGTCCCCGAGGAGCTGCTCGACGCCATCTACTCGGACATGGCCCTGCTCACGCACCTGGCTCACGACGCGGAGGGCACCGGGTGTAGCTCCTCGTCGCAACCCTCGCTGATGGCGAAGATGCTCGACACCCTCGACCTGGCGCCCGGCATGCGTGTGCTGGAGATCGGCGCGGGCACCGGCTACAACGCTGCCCTCGTCACCACGATCACCGGGGCCGAGGTCGTCACGGTCGACGTCAACCCCACCGTGGTCGCCGAGGCCCGGGACTCCCTCGGCCGGCTGGGGCTCCTCGACCGGGGCCCCCAGCAGGAGCTGGGGAGGAGGGCCTCGACGCTGTCGACGCGTCGGGTCAGCGTGATCGAGGCCGACGGGTACCCCGGCCATGAGGCGCGGGGTCCCTACGCGCGGGTCATCGTCACCGTCGCCTGCACGGGGTTCTCACCGCACTGGTTGGATCAGCTCGAGCCGGGTGGGCTCGTCCTCGCCCCGATCGCCCACGGCGGCCTGCACCCGGTGACCACCGCCCGTGACCGGTCCCGAGGGCGCGCGTACCTCCCGGCCTGGTTCATGGCCGCTGCCGGCCCGCTGTTCTCCCGGCACGCGCCGTCGCACGCACCGGTAGCGCGGCAGCTGGAGATCTCGCCGGTGCGCATGCGCCCCCTCGCCGAGCCCCTCGACCTCGCGGCGTACTGCGACCTGTGGTTCTCCCTGGCGGTAGGGGATCCGCGCGTCTGCGCCGCCTACGCTGAGGCGGTGCCCAGGGCTCAGGGGATGTGCGCGGTCGTGGACAGCGACGAGGACGCCGTCTTCGTGCAGCGGGACGCGTTGCACAGTGCGGGCGACCCGGCGCTGCTCGACAAGGTTCAACGCGCCGTACAAGATTGGGAGGACCTCGGGCGGCCCCATGTGGGGGACTGGTCCTGCAGCCTTGCCCAGGTGGGACCCGCCGAGACGCCCCTGCTCATGCCAACGGCCTGGACCCTGGAGCGCGCCGGCGACGCGAGAAGGACCTAGGCTGCGGGGGTGAGGCGCTCCCGGTTTCCCGACCCGAGATCCGCTCCCGCGGGCGGGCCGCTGGCGTGGGGCGGGGACCTCCGCCCCGAGACGTTGCTCGACGCGTACCGCCACGGCATCTTCCCCTGGCCGACACCCGATGGGACGCTCACGTGGTGGTCCCCGGACCCGCGCGCGCTGCTGCCGCTGGGCGGCGTCCATGTGTCGCGCAGCCTGCGGCGGACGTTGCGGTCGGGGCGGTTCCATTGCACCGCCGACACGCGGTTTGGCGAGGTCGTTGCCGCGTGCGCGCGAGACCGGCCCGAGGGGACCTGGATCACCGAGGGGATGGCGAAGGCGTACGGCCGGCTCCACGAGCTGGGCTACGCCCATTCGGTAGAGGTCTGGGACGCCGAGAGGCGGCTGGCCGGCGGCATCTATGGGATGGCGGTGGGCGCGTGCTTCTCGGGGGAGTCGATGTTCCACCGGGCGACGGACGCGTCCAAGGTCGCGTTGGTCGAGTTGGCCCGGCGCCTAGAGGAGCGCGGGTTCCACCTGTTCGACGTCCAGCTGCCAACCGAGCACCTGGCGTCCATGGGTGCGGTGGCCGTGGATCGCCGCCATTTCCTGCGGTCCCTCCGCGCTGCGGTCGACGTGCACGCCCGGTTCTAATCGCGGCTGGACACCCACTGCTCGGCGAGGTCACCGGCGAGCGGGACCTTGAAATGGGTCAACGTGTAGCCCTGGAAGCAGAGAAAGCCCCACAGCGCGAGCGACAGCCCTGAGAACAGCAGCACGGACAGCACGAACAGCAACCGCTCGACGAACCCGTCGCTGAGCATCGATCCCGCGATCATCGACCACAGCAGTAGGAAGCCGAACAGGCCGCCGAAGGTGATGACGGACTGAGCCGCGTGGAAGCGGACCTCGGGATGGGTCTGGGTGAAGAGCACGACAAGCCCGCTCACCCAGCCCAGGAGGTATGCGAGGAGCCCGGCCCACCGCGGGTTGTCGCGTCCGGAGGGGCCCTCGTCGTCGATCCCGTACTCGTCTCTCACGCGCGCAAGGTTGTCCGCGCGATCGGCCGCTGTCAATTTCGTACTGCGTTCCGTAACGAGCGTGGTGCCCGGCCCGACCTAACCTGGCAGTGACTGCCCAGTGCAAGGGGAAGGACTTGAACATGGAAAAGGCCACATTCGCGGCTGGCTGTTTCTGGGGTGTCGAGGTGACGTTCCGTAACGTCGAGGGAGTCACCGATGTGCGCGTCGGCTATACGGGTGGCCATGCGGATCAGCCGACCTACCGGCAGGTGTGCACGGGCCGGACGGGGCACGCCGAGGCGGTCGAGGTGACGTACGACCCGGAGCGGGTCTCGTATGACCAGCTGCTCGACGTCTTCTGGGCCGACCACAACCCGACCACGAAGGACCGCCAGGGCCCGGACATCGGCACCCAGTACCGGTCGGCGATCTTCTTCCACACTCCCGAGCAGGAGAAAGCCGCGATCGCCTCGAAGGAGCGCCTGGAGCGCGAGCGCCGCTACCGCAAGCCGATCGTCACCGAGATCGTCCCCGCCTCCACCTTCTGGCCCGCCGAGGAGTACCACCAGCAGTATCTCGTGAAGCACGGTAGGGCCAGCTGCCGTATCTGAGCACTCCGGCTTTTCCCGCACCCGGTTGATCGGCAAGGGCGATGGGCAGACTCGCCTGCAAAGTCCTTCACGACAACCCTGGGAGCAACAGATGGCTACTGCATTTGAAGTACAGCAGTTCGCCCATGGGCTTCATTGGCCCGCGACCAAGGAAGAGGTTATCAACCACGCACGCGAGCGGGGCGCCGACGAGGCTGTGCTGTCGACGCTCGAAGCTCTGCCGGACACGGACTTCACGTCAGAGAACCACATCAGTCAGAGCTTGGGGGCATATGGAGCACGGTCGGGGAGCATCGACACCTGAGGAACGCCTCGCCCACTTGTGTCTGCCCTGGCCACATGCCGTTTCCTGCTCGCTCTCCCGGCCATTGTGGTGTAGGGTTGCACATACAGATGCACGTGCATTTGCACTGCACGCGCTCTGTCTGGGCGCGTGTTGCGGTGCCAGGGCTGAGGCCGCCGCCCTCGCTGTCGTCAACCGTGGGTAGGCAGGATCGGCAGCAAAGGCCGGCCTTCGGAGTTGTCGGGAGAGCGGGAGATGCGGGAGATGTGGGAGAGCCACAGTGGGGTGCCAGCCAACCGGTTGCAGGGAGTCGTCTGGCGAAAGAGCCGCCACAGCAACCCGAGCGGAAATTGTGTCGAGGTGGGCGAGCTGCCCCACGGGCGGGTCGCCGTCCGCAACTCCCGCGATCCCGCTGGTCCCGCACTGATCTATACCCGGGCCGAGCTCGCCGCGTTTATCCACGGCGTCAAGACGGGGGACTTCGACCACTTGATCGACTGACGCCAAGCCCCGCACACAGCGGCGTCCAGCGTGAATATGATCGGGGGTCGTTCATCGTGGCCTGAAGTGGCACACTAGACTCACACACGGGCGCTGTGAGGATACATCCATGATCGCACCTCAACCGGCCCGCGATTCCCCAGCGCGGCAGAGTGGGGAACCCGGCGGGCCGACGGTTTTACGGATTCTCTTGGGTGGGCAACTCCGCCGGCTCCGCGAGTCGCGCGATATCAGCCGTGAATCCGCCGGCTGGGAGATCCGCGCGTCCTACGCCAAGATCGGCCGCTTAGAGTCTGGACGGGTGGGCTTCAAAGAACGCGATGTCGCCGACTTGCTGACCATGTACGGCGTCACCGATGAGGGGGAACGAGAAACCTTCCTCGCGCTGGTCCGGCGGGCCAACGAGCCGGGTTGGTGGTACCGGTACGGGGATGTCCTGCCCAGTTGGTTCGAGATGTACGTCGGATTGGAGCAGGCCGCCTCCCTCATCCGCGCCTACGAGGTCCAATTCGTTCCTGGGCTACTCCAAACCGAAGACTATGCACGCGCGGTGATCCTGCTGGGACATCCGGGGGCGTCCGAAGCTGAGGTCGAGCGCCGGGTCGAGCTACGGATAACACGCCAAGAGCTACTCCGGAGCCCTCAAGCGCCTGAGCTATGGGTTGTGGTCGACGAGGCGGCGCTTCGCCGACCACACGGCGGGCTCCCGACGCTGCGCGCACAGATCCGACGCCTCATTAAGCTCACTGAGCTACCGAACGTCACGCTGCAGGTGGTGCCGTTCCGCCACGGCGGTCATGCCGCGGCAGGTGGTCCATTCACCATCCTGCGATTCGCGGACGCCGGCTTGCCCGACATTGTTTACCTTGAGCAGCTCACCAGCGCGCTCTATCTCGAGAAGAGAACCGACATCGACCATTACATGGCGGTCATGGACCATCTGTCCGTGGAGGCCGAATCTCCCATCCAGACCATCCAATTCCTCAACAGGCTCATCAAAGAGACCTGACGTTCGCCGATAATGTATATTATGTAAACTAAAATCGCATTATTGCAACCGCGTGGACCGTGTGCCTGGCCGCCGGTTCCGCAGTGCGGGTGGGTGCCGCTGCCGCGACGTTGAAGGCTATTTCCGGACTAGGAGTCTGCCAGCCACGCCAGCAAGCGGCCCTGCGACCAGCAGCGGCCAATGGCCTCGGCGCGCAGAGCCGATCGGTCGAAGACCGCCAGGCCGATGATGCTGTGGCCCGAGGCGCGGCGATCGCCAAGTGTCGGTATCGTCGGCGCGACTCCGACCCCCTCCGCTGACACCCACGCCACCGCCCGGCCGGCCGCCGCTTCGTCGAGGCGGTGCAGGAAGCGCAGGCGGCTCTCGAGCGGGAAGCGTGACAGCGCCCACGTCGTGGTGACGACAGGCAGGGCGTCCGCGGGCACGCGGGCGAAGGCGTCGGGCACCACCTCGACGGCGTCACCTTGCAGCAGCAGCGGAGGGGCCGTCGCCGCCAACGCCATCTCCGCTTCGAGCCTCGCGACCCGCTCCGGCTGATCCGGCCACAGGCAGGCGCGCAACCATCGGGCGTCATCCGTGTCGGTCACGTCGACCGGATCGAGGTCGACGCCGACGCGGGCGACGACCTCGGGCATCGCCCGCGTCGGGATGGGTCGGTCTCCCACGATCGAAGACGACAGCTGCACGGGAGATGACGGGTCGCCCAGCGATTGTCCGTTGCTGTAAGTGATGCCAACGCGATCGACATTGAGATTGAGCCCAGCCGAACAGCCCACGTCGATCAGCCCAACCGCGTTCGCGGCTACCCGGCGCGCCGCCTCGGCGATAGCCGGATACAGCACGGCGCAGCGTCCGGTCTCGTTGGTCCGCGTCTGCCGGCGCGCGGCGATCGCCACGACCGAGTCGGTCATTCGCAGCAGCGTGTCGATCGCCGCGCCAGCGGCAGCGTCGCCGTCCGCAGCGGCATAGGCCGCGGCAAGCGCCGGGGCGCGTCCGGCGAGGGCAAGGTCGTGCAGCGCGGCGAGGATCACCGTGGGGTGCCGCTTGCGCACCGGTGCCGCCTCGATGGCGCGCAGCGCCTCATCGGACTCACTCAGGGCGATGGCGACGCGCTCGTAAAGCGGCGATGTTTCGGCGGCGTCGAACTCACCGAAGTGTCGGTACACCTGAGCGAGTGTGCGGGCCCTACCACGGGTAGTGCTTCCTGCGGTCGGCTTTGGCATCCCGGCGATTCTAGGCATTGGAACGACAATCCCCGACCCTTTACCTGGCACAAGAGCGCGGAGGAGATCGAAGCACGCTCTTGCCGCGATCCGCGCGAATACTGCGGGCTCGAATATTGACGGTTACCAGTCTCCTTCCCCGGGAAGCGGACGCCGTTCGTGCAGTCACCGGTGTCCTACGGCGCTGGCTCACCCGCGCTTAGCACGTGCAGCTGTTCGACCTGCTCGATCTGAAGTACGGCCAGGATCCTGGCGACGCAGCCGGTGGCGCCGCGCAGAAGGAGCCGCCGTGGTGGGCGCAGCCTCCTCGCCGTACGCACGAGCAGCCCGACCGAGCCGGCGTCGAGGAAGTCGAGCCGGGAGAGATCGATGATCACGTCCCCGGTTTGGGCGGCGAGGACGTCACAGGCTTGACGGAACTGGTCGAGGGTGGCCAGGTCGGCCTCGCCAACGAGCTCGACCTGTCCCGGTGGCCCGGTGTCGATAATGGTCAGCTGCGGTGGCCGCGTGGCACGCCCGGATACGGTGGTCTCGGCGTGCCGCCGGCCGTGGGTGAGCGAGCTGGAGGGCGTTGCCTTCGTCGGGTCCGGTTCGCCGGCCAGGCGCACGTCACCGGTGACGATCTGTGTGGCGAGATCTTCGAGCCGCCGGTCCTGGCTTCTGGCATGGTGATGCGACATGGTCACCGCCTGTTCGATGGAAGCATCCAGCTGAGCCGCGAGCATGCCTTTGGCCTGCTCGATGATGATCCGGCGGTGCAGGGAGGCCCGCAACTGGGCGCCCAGCCGCTCGGCCGCGCCAACTGAGCGCACGATCTGGACGTGACCCGCACCGATCGCGCTGAGGCTGCGGGCCACGTCGAGGTGATGGTCGGCGAAGGTGTCCGCGACCGTTGAGGCGAGGCTGACGACGGCGGTGACCCGCCCGCCGCTGCGTACCGGCAGCGTGTGTACGGCGCGCCACCCGAGCGGGGGCGCGGTCGGGGGCAGCGGCCAGCCTGGCA
>JBOGED010000614.1:0-11185 GCA_050743625.1 Egibacteraceae bacterium
CATTTGTCCAGCCAACTCGACGTGCGGAAGACGGGCTAGCGCGCCCCTCTCGGGCGATGCGGACGTCCCCCATTCAATGTGAATATTAGGTAAATATATTCAGGGGTTCGCCCGCTCATTGGGTATATCGGGGATGTTACCGGGACGACTATGTTGACCGGCTATGCGCATCCTGTCGAAGGACACCCATGGGGAGGGAGAGTAGGGCGGCAAGTACGCTCATGGCGCTGCTCGCTGTCGTAGTACTCCTGTATGAGCTCTTTCCCCATAAGGCGCTGATCGGCCCCCGTGATACGGGTCTTTCGGGCCTCAGCGCCTCGATGCTCACCGCTCCTCCGTTCCAGAAGACCGCTTGGCACGGCTGCGGTCAGCCCGCGCCAGGCGAGGGCTGGCGGGAGGAGTGCAGCGCGGCCGTGATCTCACGGCGCTCGACGGTCCTCGCGGGCTATCAGGCATCTCCCCCGTTGGCGGAGGCGGCGCGAGTCGCGCCTGGAGGAGTGCCGTTCTCCGGCAAGGACCCTTCCCGCACCCGCCGCGGGGGCCGCTCACCGCTGTCGCTCTTGCAGATCCTCCGCTGCTAATCGGCATCTCCCGCGATCGCGACGCGATCGCGGGAGACCTTGGCCCACTGACAGTCCCTGCGCCGTCAATGCGGGCCTGATGCAGCGCTTCTTCGCAGAAAGGGGATCCGATGTTTTCCGCCTTGGTACGAAAGCCACGCGCCATACGCCAGGACTTGTTGGCCTCCTTATCCGTCTTCTTGGTCGCCCTGCCGCTGTGCATTGGGGTAGCCGTCGCCTCCGACGTGCCAGTTGAGTACGGCATCGTGACCGGCATCGTCGGCGGCTTGGTCGCGGGCGCACTGCCGGGCAGTCATCTGCAGGTCAGCGGCCCCGCCGCCGGATTGACCGTGCTGGTGTACCAGACGGTCACCAGCTACGAGCTTCGCGCGCTCGGCGTGATCGTCCTGGCCGCGGGTGTCCTCCAGCTGCTCATGGGCGCGCTACAGCTCGGACGATGGTTCCGGGCCATCTCGGCATCGGTCGTGCAGGGGATGCTGGCCGGCATCGGTTTGGTGCTGATCGCGGGGCAGATCTACGCGCTGGTCGATCGCCTTCCCGAGGAGACCACACTGGCGAACCTCGCCGGCCTGCCCCAGCTGCTCGTTCACGCGGCGGGCACTCAAGAGGCGCTCGTCGCCGCCTGCTTAGGCGTCGGCACGATCGTGCTGCTGGTCATCTGGCGGTTCGCGCCGCGGCCTTTGCGAGGCATTCCCGCGCCGCTCGGCGCCATCGCCCTTGTGACCGGTGCCGCGGCCCTGTTGCGCCTGCCTGTGCAACGGGTCCAGGTGGAAGGCTTGTTCGGCTCCCTCCAACCCCTGGGGCTGGAGGACCTCACCCAGCTGGCAGAACCCGCGTTGGTCGGCATGGTGCTGGCCTTCGCCCTCATCGCCTCAGCGGAGAGCCTGTTCAGTGCCGCGGCGGTCGACCGTATGCACGACGGCCCCCGTACGCACTACGACCGGGAGCTGATCGCCCAAGGTGTCGGCAACAGCGTCTGCGGCGTTCTCGGTGCGTTGCCCATGACCGCGGTCATCGTGCGTAGCTCGGCTAATGTGCGCGCCGGGGCTCGTACCCGCGCCTCACGGATCTTGCACGGCCTATGGCTGCTGGTCTTTGTCGCGCTCGCGCCTGCCGTGCTGGGGCTCATTCCCCTCGCCGCGCTCGCAGGACTTCTCGTACATGCCGGCGGAAAGCTCGTCGGGCTCAGATCCTGGGCAGGGGTGTGGAAGAGCGACCGCGGGGAAGCGTTCGTGCTCGCCGCTACCGCGGTGATGATCGTCGCCACCAACCTTCTCGAGGGGGTGCTGGTCGGGCTGCTCCTCGCCGTGGTCAAGACCGCCTGGTCCCTCTCACATCTGGATGTCACTGTTGATGACCAGGGTGGCGCCTCCCAGGTCCAGCTGAGCGGAAACGCGACCTTCCTGCGGCTGCCTCGCCTGCTCGACGCCCTCGAGGGGCTCCCCTCCGATAAGCCGGTCGAGCTCGACCTGTCCGGACTGCGCCACCTCGACCACGCCAGCAGGTCGGCGCTTCAGGCCTGGGCAACCCAACGCGGCAATCAAGGGACCGACGTCCGCCTCATGAAGGAGGCCGGGGTTGGTGACGTTTCACGAGATCTGATCACCTGAAGGAGGTGCGGGTGCGGTGGACGTTGGGCTTGGGAGATCGCGCGCTAAGCCGTTTCAAGGTCGTCGCGGTAGAGCTTGTAGGCGTCTTGGTACTCCATGACCCTGGCCACCTCGGCGATCAGGTCCTCGGCGTAGCCGGCCCGGCGAAGCAGGTGAAAGCCGAGCTCCATCCCGGACGCGATCCCTCCCGCGGTGATGATGCGGCCGGCGTCGACGACTCGGGCGCGGCTGATCTGGCATGCCGGTGCGATGTCGGCGAGGCGGTCGATCGGCACCTTGCCCGGCGGGGTGGCCTCGACGCGGTCGGGTTCTTTGCGGCTGGTCGCGGGCATGCCGTCGAGCAGCCCCATCGTCGCGTAGACCCAAGAGCCGGTGCACACACTCGTCAGCAGCGTCTCGCTCGGCTGGCTGCGAACGAACTCGTGCAACCGGCCGTTGCGGATCTCCTGGCGGGTGCCGAAGCCGCCGGGGATGAGGAACGCGTCCATGGCGGGCCGATCAATGAAGGAGTAGTTGGGCAGCACCGTGAATCCGGCCTGGGCCTGCACCGGCCGCAGCGCGTCGGCGACAAGGAAGGCCTCGAGCTCTGGATCGAATCGCCGCGCGACCGCAAACACGCCATACGGCGCCGCGAAGTCGACGATCTCGACGTCTTTGAACACGTAGATGCCGAGCCGGAACCCGTTGGTAATCATGCGCTCGCTCCTTGTGGGTCGGAAAACGATCGTTCTCCACCTGTGGCGACCTTAGGAGAACGATCGTTTTCCGTCAAGCTCACCGCGCCGTATGCTGGGCGGTGATGAGCCCGGCCCGCACGCTTGACCCTGGTGTTTCCCGGCGGTTGCTCGACGCCGCCGAGCGTTTGTTCTACGACCGGGGCGTTCAGGCGGCGGGGATCGATGCCGTGGTGGCCGAGGCCGGTGTCGCGACCAAGACCCTCTACGCGCACTTCGGCTCCAAGGACGGCTTGGTCGAGGCCTACCTGCGACGCCGGGACCAGCGCTGGCTCGACTGGCTGCGTGGCGCGGTCGCCACCGCCCCACCGGGGCCCCAGCGCGTGCTGGCCGTGTTCGACGCGCTGGCCGAGTGGTTCGCAGAGCCCGGCTACAACGGCTGCGCGTTCATCAACGTCGCCGGGGAGCTGGCGAACAACCCGACCGCGCGGGCCGTCGCCCGTGACCACAAGGCGGCGCTGCGCGGGCTGCTCCGCGAGGTGGCCGCCGGCGCCGGCGTGAACGAGCCGGCTGTGCTCGCGGACTGGTTGATGCTGCTCGCCGAGGGCGCGATCGTCACCGCGCACGTCGAGGGCGACGCCGGAGCGGCAATGCGGGGCCGGTCAGCCGCCGCCGCGCTACTCACGCTCGACCAAACTCACTGACCGGTTCGCGGCGGTAGAAAAGGTCGATGATCGCTGATCGCTTATGGGGGAGGCGTCGGGCAGCAGCTGCCAATCCACGACGAACAGGTCCGGGTCACGCTCGGCAGCAACGGGGCCGGCGAGCCGGCTGATCGTCCTGCGGTAATGCGGTGTCGAGGTGCCCGCGTGGGACGGCTTCGAGGGGAGGCGCGCGATAGGGGAGCTCGCGCCCGTCTCGTGGTTGAGTGGCCATATATTGACACCGGCCTCGGCGAGAATGGGAGATCGTCTCGCGCTCTCTACCCGGTACGGCTGGTGCTCAACCGTCGATGGCAGACTGCTCAACCACCGCTGTCTTACCACGGGGGTAAACCGCGTCAACGGCCTTGACCGCTGCGAAACCGGGTTAATCGGCTACGGTAGCGGCGGGTCAGGCTTACATATCCTTTGTACGACCCGGGGACCAGGGTTGGCTCGCGAAACGGGAAGGCGAGCCGTGACCGGCTACCCTGACCATTTATGGCACGGCCTGGCCGACCTGTCCGGGCTGCTGCTGAGCGAAGAGAGTCTCGAGACCACGCTACGGCGGGTGGCCGATCTCGCCGTGCGGAGCATCGAGGGCTGTGACGCGGTCGGCGTTACCTTGTCGGAAGATGGCACACCCACGACTCGGGCGGCCACCGGCGGGCTGGTCTACGAGGTCGACCATTACCAGTACGACATCGACCAGGGACCTTGCTTGCAAGCGGTGCGCGACCAACGCCCCTTCCAGATCGACGAGATGGCCGAGGAGGAGCGCTGGCCTGGCTTTTGCCGGCACGCCGCCGAGCGGGGCATCCATAGCTCGCTGTCCCTGCCCCTGACCGTCCGCGGGGATACGCTCGGTGCGCTCAACCTGTACTCGCGCAGCCCCGCGGCTTCAGCGCCGCCGACCGCGAGACCGGGCTGATGTTCGCCGCCCAGGCGGCCGTCGCGCTCGCCAACACTCAGACCTACGCTGCCAGCGTCCGCCTGGCCGCCCAACTCGGCGAGGCCCTCGACTCTCGCGCGGTCATCGAGCAGGCCAAGGGCATCCTCATGGCCAGCCGCCGTTGTAGCGAGGACGAGGCGTTCGACCCGTTGCGCGCTGCGTCGCAAGCCCAGCAGCGCAAGCTGCGCCACCTCGCCCAGGAGGTCGTCACCAACGCCCTGGACGGCAAGAACGACCTTTACCTAGATGAGTCCGACGCGATCCATAGCGGGCACGCGTGGACCTTGGGACTGTACAAACGTGCGTATGACACTGAGCGCCGAGACGGCAACTGACGAGGCGGAAGTTACCCGTACTGAGATGAGAATCGGCTGTACGTCGCCCTGTTTGTCGAATTTTTGCCTTAAGAGCGGCGGCGTCAGCCAGCGTAATCCTGCACTGTGCAGAGTAATGCCGGAATACCGGTCTAACTCTGCACAGTACGGCGAAGTGCTCCACCAGACTGGGGTGTTTCACCCAAACAGGGCCGCACATCGTCCCGTATGCCGGATTCTCATCCTCCAGAGGTTTGTCAATGGCGCCAGCCGGCATGAGCTGCTGTGCAGGCTAAGAGGCCGCGCGGGATAGGTCAGCACCGGCCGCGGTCCGTCAAGCTGGGACGCACGATCCGCGCCCACCGTGGCGGCATCTGTGAGGCGATCCGCCTGGGACTATCGAATGCGCGCGCCGAAGCGCTCAATGCCAAGATCAAACTGATCATCCGCCGCGCCCGCGGGTTCCACAGCGTCCCCGCGCTCCAAGCGCTCATCATGCTCGGCTGCGGCCCGATCGAACTCACACTCCCACACCAAACATAATCAAACCACGACCCACACATTCTCCAAAGGACCCGAATCTGCTCACCGATGCCGTTGCCGGGAGCCCTACACGCGGTTGCCGGATCCTGATCGGCGACACGCTCAGGTCTTGGAGCGGGTTCGCCCTGTCGGGGTTCGGGATCACCCGAGGCCAGGCGCTGAGCGCCTCCCGATCGCAGCGCAGGGTGGAGGAAGACGCTCGGGCAGCGCGGAGGAACGCGTGGTCGAGGCGTTGCGTGGACATTTCGAGCCGCGCGGTCGAGGCGTTGATCGGCGGGGCCGTCTCGGCTGGTCCTTCACCGGCCGCACCCGGGCGCTGCAGGAGCTTGTGGAGTGGCTGACCGATGCCGACGCTGATCTGCTGCCTCGACCGGGCGGTCGCGGCGCGAGCCGAGACGTGCGGCGTCAGCCCGACTCGGCGCACGCCGACTTCAGGTCCCGCTCCGGCGCGGGCCGCTGCTATGTGGCCGCCTCGCCCGTCGAGTACACCGCAGGCAAGGCATCGGGGCGCGAGCAGCCAGTCGAGCCCGCCCGCGTGACTGCCGAAGAAGAGCCGCTCGGAGGCGACCCTTGGAGGTGGCCCGTCGCCGCGGCGGCAGGGCTACAGTGCCATGCGACTGGTACGTGATGACGCGACAAGAGCCTGACCATGGAAGGAACTGTGCGGGACCCCACCGAGTTGGGCATCGCCGCCGCCGAGATGCTCTCCGTGCGGCGGCTCCGCCGGTCGGCCGGGTTGTCGCGGTGATGAGCAGCCGTCCGGCCCGGCTCGTCGTCCATGCGGGGCACCTGCTCACTATGGACCCGGCGGTGCCAGACGGTGCCGGGTCGGTGGTCGTGCACGACGGGACCATCGTCGCCGTCGGCCCTGACCCTGAGCCGGCGCTGGTCGAGGGTGCCGAGATCATCGACACCCGCGCCGACATCGTGCTCCCAGGCCTCGTCGACACCCACAGGCACACCTGGCAGTCCGCGGTGCGCCATATCGGGGCCGACTGGTCCCTCGACGACTACATCGCCAATGTCCTCTTCCGGCTCGCGCCCCACTACCGGCCCGAGGACGCGGGCGCGGGAACGCTGCTCGGCGCCATCGGCGCCCTCGACGCCGGCATCACCACTCTCGTGGACTGGTCCCACATCCAGAACACCCCCGAGCACACCGACGCCTGCATCGACGCGCTCCGAAACGCGGGCTTGCGAGCCGTGTTCGCCTACGGCTGGCCCCAGGACGACCCCGCCCGCTGGGTCGGCGAGAGCGACACGCCGCTGCCCGTCGACATCCGCCGCGCCCGTGATGTCCTCGCCGACGACACCGCCCTGGTCACCATGGCCATGGCCGCCCGAGGCCCCGAGTTCACCACCTTCGACGCCACCGCCCGCGACCTTGCCCTGGCCCGTGAGCTCGACCTCGACGTCACCATGCACGTCGGAGCCGTCGGCTACGGACCCCGCTACCGAGGCGTCGAGCGCCTGGCCCAATCCGGGCTGCTCCACAACCGCATCACGCTGGTCCACGCCTGCACCTGCAGCGATCATGAGCTGCGCCTCGCCGCTGACGCCGGCGCGAAAGCGAGCGTGTCGCCGCTCATCGAGATGACCATGGACGGCCTCGGCACTACCGCCACCGGCCGGTTGATCGCCGTCGGCGTGCGCACGGGGATCAGCGTCGACGCCGAGACCGCCACCTCGGGCGATCTCTTCACCCAGCTCCGAGCCGCACTCGGCCAGCAACGGCTGATGCGCCGTCTTGACGCGATCGACTCCAGTCCCGCTCTTCGCTGCCGCGACCTGCTCGCGATGGCCACGGTCGACGGCGCCGCAGTCGCAGGGGTCGGCGACCGCACCGGCAGCCTCACCCCTGGCAAGCGCGCCGACCTCATCACCATCGCCGCCGACACGCCGGCACTCGCCCCCGTATCCGATCCGGCCACGGCCGTGGTGCTCGCCGCTCACCCCGGGCTCGTGCGTACGGTGATCGTCGATGGCCGCGTCGCGAAGCGCGACGGTCGTCTCATGGGCCCGGTGGCCGAGGCGCTCGCCGCGGCGCGGGCCAGCGTCGAGCACCTGCGCGGCGTGGCCGGTGACCTGCTGCAATAGGCTTTCGCATGCCGGTCAAGCGCGGCGCGCATTGGAGCACACGATGGATATTCCTCATTCGCTGGATGCCGCCTTCGATCGGTTCGACGCGCTCTGGGAGCCGCGGATCGTCGCGCGGATCAACGACTACGACGTCAAGATCGCCAAGGTCGAAGGCGAGTACCCCGAGCACGCCCACCCGGAGACGGATGAGTACTTCCACGTGCTCGCCGGTGAGCTCACCCTGACGTTTCCGGACGAAGGGCGCAAGGTCACCTTGACGGCGGGCGAGGTCTTCACTGTTCCTCGAGGCATCCGGCATCGTCCCTCTGCCACCACCGGCACGCGCATTCTCATGTTCGAGCCCGCGGGCACGCGCAACTCCGGGGACTCCGGGGTGGCCGGCACCACGGGAGTCCCACTGGACGACGAGTAACACTGTGCAGGCGTCAAGCAGGCTGGCCGGGAACCCCCCGGACACCTTCTTGGCCGCGGCGCCGACACCCAGCGCCTCCTCGATGCGGCATGGCAGCGCGAGCCGGACTTCGGCGCGCCGATCTGGGTGGCGATGGGGTCAGGGGCGTGTGCCCGTGAGCAGTGCCAGGAGGCAGCGGCGCAGGCGTGTCAGTCGTGACGCGGCCCGGTCAAACCCGCCCGGTTGTGGCCGCCGTCGACGTCCGGTGACCCGTCGCTGTTCAGGTGTCGTTCACGAGCGGAAACCGCCATCGCGTCTGGCTGAAGGACTCGCCTTTCCCAAACCCAAACGCCCTCGTGGCGCGCACCTCGAAAACCAACAGCTCATCGGTAGCGCTGGCGGCCCGCAGTCGACCGTCTACCAGCCGGAGGCCGAAGAAGTCGTCGTACTTCTCAGCAAACGCGTCTGTGATGCGGCGGAGCCGATCGGCATCGGTCACCGGGACGGCATCGGCCTCGACGACGATGTCGAGACCGTCCCAGCCGTTACAACCGGTGGTCACGACCACGTGCGGGTTGCCGGCGACCAGGTTCTTCGCCTTGCGTTCCGATCGACCGGTGACGAAATAGACCGCCTCGTCGATCCAGACGGCTGCGATGGTCGTCACGTGCGGGCGCCCATCCGGCCGCACCGTGGACAGCCAGTAGGTCTCGGCGGCCTCGAGCTGTTCCCGCGCGGCGGCCCATGGCGTCGGCGTGGCTTCTGGGCTGCTGAACTGCGGATCAAGCTCGCCGACGGGTGTCATCATGAGCATCAGCCTCCTGGTCTGTTGCGGCCGGCATCAACGGTGATGGCGGTCGGCGGGTACCGGTGCGAACGATGACATCGCTCGATTAGCGCACCCGGCGAACGGCGCCGGTGTGGGCACTGGTGGCGAAGGCGGCGTAGGCGCGCAGCGCGCTCGTGACGGGCCGGTCGCGGTCGCGCGGCTGCCACGGGCGCTCCGCGGACTCCATCTTCGCGCGCCGCTCGGCGAGCACCTCGTCGGGCACCTGGAGCTGCAGGGTCCGCGAGCGCACGTCGATCAGCACCCGGTCGCCGTCCTCGACCAGCCCGATCATCCCGCCGGAGGCCGCCTCCGGCGAGACGTGGCCGACCGAGATGCCCGACGAGCCGCCGGAGAACCGCCCGTCGGTGACCAGCGCGCAGACCTTGCCGAGCCCGGCGCCTTTGAGGAACGCGGTCGGGTGCAGCATCTCCTGCATCCCCGGCCCGCCCGCGGGACCCTCGTAGCGCACCACCAGCACGTCCCCGGGCTGGACCTGGTTGCCGAGGATCACCGAGACGGCCTCCTCCTGGCTCTCCACCACCCGCGCGGGCCCCGCGAAGCGCCACAGCTCCTCGGGGATGCCCGCGGTCTTGATCACCGCGCCGTCGGGGGCGAGGTTGCCGCGCAGCACCGCGAGCCCGCCGTCGCGGGTGTAAGCGTGCCCGACGTCGCGGATGCAGCCCTCCGCCGCGTCGGTGTCCAGCGACGGCCAGCGGTTCTCCGTCGAGAACGCCTCGGTGGTCCGCACCCCTCCCGGCGCGGCGTGGTACAGCTCCACCGCGGCCTCCGACGGCGCCGCCGCCCGCACGTCCCACTGGGAGAGCCACGCCGAAAGCGACGGCGAATGCACCGTGTGCACTGACTCGTGGAGCAGCCCGCCCCGCCACAGCTCCCCGAGGATCGCCGGGATGCCACCGGCGCGGTGCACGTCCTCCATGTGGTAGTCGGAGTTCGGCGACGCCTTGGCCAGGCACGGCACCCGCCGGGAGACGGCGTCGATGTCGGCCAGGGTGAAGTCGACCTCGCCCTCCCGCGCGGCGGCGAGGATGTGCAGCACGGTGTTGGTGGAACCGCCCATCGCGACGTCGAGCGCCATCGCGTTCTCGAACGCCGCGCACGTGGCGATCGCGCGCGGCAGCGCCGACGCGTCGTCGTCGCGGTACCAGCGGGTCGCCAGCTCCATGACGGTGCGCCCGGCCGCCAGGAACAGCTCCCGGCGCGCGGCGTGTGTGGCCAGCGTCGACCCGTTGCCAGGCAGCGCGAGCCCGAGGGCTTCGGTGAGGCAGTTCATCGAGTTGGCGGTGAACATCCCCGAGCACGAGCCGCAGGTCGGGCACGCGGAGCGCTCTACGAGCGTGAGCCCCTCGTCGTCGACCCGCGGCGAGGCCGAGGCGGAGATCGCGGTGATGAGGTCGGTCGGTGCGTCCACGACCCCGTCCACGGCCTTGCCCGCCTCCATCGGCCCCCCGGAGACGAACACGGTCGGGATGTTCAGCCGCATCGCGGCGTTGAGCATCCCCGGGGTGATCTTGTCGCAGTTGGAGATGCACACCAGCGCGTCGGCGGCGTGGCCGTTGACCATGTACTCGACGGCGTCGGCGATCACCTCGCGGGAGGGCAGTGAGTAGAGCATCCCGCCGTGGCCCATGGCGATGCCGTCGTCGACGGCGATGGTGTGGAACTCGCGAGGGATCCCGCCCGCCTCCCGCACCGCGCCCGCGACCAGGTCGCCGAGGTCCTTGAGGTGCACGTGCCCGGGCACGAACTGCGTGTACGAGTTGGCGATCGCCACGATCGGCTTGCCGAAGTCGTCCTCACCCATACCGGTGGCCCGCCACAGGGCGCGGGCCCCGGCGGCGTTGCGGCCGTGGGTCGTGACGCGGGAACGCAGAGCCGGCATATCTTCCTCCTGCCTGGCGGGTCGATCGGGTGCCCACGCTACGCGCCTGCCCCCGACGAGGGACGGACGGGCGCCCGCGGCCGGCACCGGTCATCCTCGAGGTCAACGTGTCGGCGCCGCGTTAGTCTGCCAGGGCTGACGTCGCCCACGGCCAAGGAGCGTCTGATGGCCTCTCGCCTCAACCCATACATCAGCTTCAACGGCAACGCGCGGCAAGCCATGGAGCTCTACAAACGCGTCTTCGGCGGCACCTTGACGCTGAGCACGTTCGGTGAGTTCGGCGCGCAGGACTCCCCGGACGCCGACAAGATCATGCACGGCACGCTCGAGACCGACCGCGGATTCACCCTCAGGGCGCCGACACCCCGACCGGGATGGAATACCGTCCTGGGAACAACATCGCGGTAAGCCTGAGCGGGGACGACGATGAGCTGCGCGGCTACTGGGAGCAGCTGTCCGACGGCGGCGCCGTATCGGTACCGCTAGCGGGGCTTCGCCCCGGCCCGACGAGCGTGTGAGGCATGACAGCGTTCCCCGAACAGGGATTTAGGGGCGTATCTGCCCCTAAATCCCTGTTCGGGGAGTGGACC
>JBOGED010000615.1:0-20290 GCA_050743625.1 Egibacteraceae bacterium
GACCCGAGTCGACACAGCAGTGATCGCGAGCGGATCGGTAGTGTGCGGCCATGCATAAGGAGACGGGCGCTTTGGGCCTTCACGAGGATGTCGAGCGGGTGCTTATCAGCGCGGAGCGGATCCAGGACCGGCTGCGTGAGATGGCCGCGGAGATCGACCGTGACTACGCGGGGCGTGAGGTGCTGCTCGTCGGGGTGCTGAAGGGAGCGTTCGTGCTGATGGCCGATCTCTCGCGATACCTGAATGTGCCGGTGACCCTCGACTTCATCGCGGTGGCGAGTTACGGCTCGGAGACGAAGACGTCCGGCACCGTGCGGATCTTGAAGGACCTCGACGAGGGCATCGAAGGACGCGACGTCCTGCTCGTCGAGGACATCATCGACTCTGGCCTGACGCTGAAGTACCTCCTGGGCAACCTTCGCGCCCGCAAGCCCGCCTCGCTCGAGGTGCTGGCCCTGCTGAGGAAGCCTGACGTGACGCGCGTGGACATCCCGATCCGCTACCGGGGATTTTCGGTGCCGAACGTGTTCGTCGTGGGGTACGGGCTCGACTACGCGCAGCGTTACCGCAACCTCGACTACGTCGGCACGCTAAAACCCGCGGTATACGGGAAGGCCTGACCCAGACTAGGTCGAGACGCCAATGCTACAGTGACCCGGTAGCGCAGCGGCGGGCTGACGCCCGTGCGCGTGCACTCCGCTGTTGCCCGTGCCTCGAGGAACTGTATGAAACTCCAGCGCTTGTTGCGCGGCCCGTTCATCTGGATCACGGTGCTGCTCGTGATCGCCGTGGTGTTCCTGTCGAGCGTGCGCCGGTCCGGTGGTCCCGAAGATGTCCCGTACGGCCAGTTCATCGGTCTCCTGGAAACCAACCAGGTCTCCAACGTCACGGACTTCGCGGACGATCACCGGCTCGAAGGTGAGCTGGTCGACGGGCGCAGGTATCGGGTCTACTACAACGCGGATATCAACAGCGACCAGCTCGGCCGGCTCCTGTCCACCGTCGAAAGCGTGGGGGACCGGTACGAGATCGACAGCCAGCCACGGAACCTATTCGTTTCGCTTCTCGTCCAGTTCGTACCGATCATCGTCATCTTCGCCCTGTTCTTTTTCTTCATGAGCCAGATGCAGGGTGGCGGGAATCGCGTGATGAGCTTCGGGAAATCACGGGCGAAGATCGTCTCGAAGGACCAACCCAAGGTGACGTTCGCCGACGTCGCGGGTGTGGAGGAGGCCGTCGAGGAGCTGCGCGAGATCAAAGAGTTCTTGGAGAACCCAGCGAAATTTCAGGCGATCGGCGCGAAGATACCTAAAGGGTGCCTCTTGTTCGGTCCACCGGGGACCGGCAAGACGCTTCTGGCCCGCGCGGTGGCGGGCGAGGCCGGGGTCCCGTTCTTCTCGATCTCGGGATCGGACTTCGTCGAGATGTTCGTGGGCGTCGGCGCCAGCCGGGTCAGGGACCTGTTCGAGCAGGCGAAGTCGAACGCGCCGGCCATCATCTTCATGGACGAGATCGACGCGGTCGGCCGCCATCGCGGAGCCGGCATGGGCGGCGGCCACGACGAGCGTGAGCAGACCCTGAACCAGCTGCTCGTGGAGATGGACGGGTTCGACATGAAGACCGGCGTGATCCTGATCGCCGCGACGAACCGGCCGGACATCCTCGACCCCGCGCTGCTGCGTCCCGGACGCTTCGATCGGCAGATCGTCGTTGACCGGCCCGACCTCATCGGCCGCCAGGCGATCTTGAAGGTGCACAGCCGGGGCAAACCGCTCAGCCCGGATGCCGACCTCGACGTGATCGCTCGCCGGACCCCCGGCTTCACGGGCGCCGACCTGGCGAACCTGGTCAACGAGGCGGCCTTGCTGTCGGCCCGCAAGGGCACCAACGAGATCTCCATGGGCGCGCTGGAGGACGCGATCGACCGGGTCATCGCCGGGCCCGAGCGCAAGACCCGGCTGATGGGGGAGAAAGAGAAGCGGGTCATCGCCTATCACGAGGGTGGCCACACGATCGTGGGGCACGCGCTGCCACACGCCGACCCCGTGCACAAGGTCTCGATCATCCCACGCGGCCGGGCGCTCGGCTGGACGCTGACGCTCCCCACCGAGGACAAGTACCTCGTGTCCCGCGGTGAGTTGATCGACCAGCTCGCGATGATGCTGGGCGGGCGCGTGGCCGAGGAGCTGACGATCGGCGACTTCACGACCGGCGCCGCCGACGACATCAGCCGCGCCACCGCCACCTCGCGGGACATGGTCACCCAGTACGGCATGAGCTCGAAGCTTGGCCCGATGACGTTCGGCGAGAAGGAGTCTCAACCGTTCCTCGGCCGGGACTTCGGTCACATGCCGGACTACTCGCAGGAGGTTGCCCTCGAGATCGACCGTGAGGTCCGATCGCTGATCGACCAGGCGCACGATGAGGCGCTCGAGATCCTGGTCGCCAATCGCGACGTCCTGGAGGAGCTGGCCGACGCGCTGATGGAGAAGGAGACCGTCGAGAAGGACGAGCTCACCGCGATCCTCGGCAAGGTCACCCCGCGCCCGTCCCGCAAGATCAAGCCGCTGATGAACGGTGACGGCAAGATGGCCAGCGGCAGCGCCGTCGTCACCCAGCTCCGGCGCGTCCAAGACCCCGCCGCCGCCAGCCGCGCGCCCCAGCCGAGGTCACCGCGCGGGCCCAGGGGGTCGGGGGGAGGCCCCCCATCCACAAGGACGCCTCGCGAGGACTAACCGTGACCGAATCGGTCTCAGGCGTCCCGGCTCGGAAGGCGGTCGTCGACTCGGACGAGCGGATCCGCGTGTTGACCGGTGTGCAATCCCACGGCATCTTCGATCACGACAAGATCCGCGACGGCGTCCGGTTGCTCTTCGAGGGATTAGGCCTCGACCCGCGGGCACCTCGGGTGAAGGGGACGCCCGATCGGGTCGCGCGGATGTTCGACGAGATCTTCGCGGGCCTGCTCGTAGATCCACATGACGTGCTCGACGTCGTGTTCGAAGAGGGCCACGACGAGATCGTCATCGTGCGTGACATCCCGTTTTCGAGTGTC
Organism: Egibacteraceae bacterium; assembly: GCA_050743625.1. Taxonomy (GTDB): domain Bacteria; phylum Actinomycetota; class Nitriliruptoria; order Euzebyales; family Egibacteraceae; genus JBOGED01. Next base: position 3,056 of record JBOGED010000615.1, read on the forward strand.
TGTGAGCACCATCTCATCCCCTTCGTCGGGCAGGCGCATGTCGGGTACCTGCCGAATACGGCGGGCCAGGTGACCGGCATCTCAAAGCTGGCGCGGCTGGTCGACCTTGTGGCGAAGCAGCCGAACTTACAGGAGCGGATCACCACAACGGTGGCGGAAACCCTCGAGAAGGCATTGTCTCCGCGCGGAGTCATCGTCATTATCGAGGCCGAGCATCTCTGCATGACCATGAGGGGAGTACGCAAACCCGGCGCGGTCACCGTAACGAGTGCGGTCCGAGGGTTGATGCGCGATGATCCGAGAACCCGGGCTGAGGCAATGGCCTTGGTCTATGGCCATCGGGGGCTGGGCCGGGGGTAGCGGGCGCCAGTCCGCCCGGATGACCTGCTGCCGTGGAGTGCAGGGGTCTAGGCGGAAGTTGCGAGAGTTGCTAGGGAGGGACAAGACATGAGCGGCCTGCCGATCGTGCGGGTCGAGGAGGCTAGCCTGGGCGGTGACGCCCAGGTGCGCCTCGTCGTGAGCCGGGTGAGCGATCTGAGGCGGCTTCGCGGCGCGTGGGCCTCCTCGGGCGCCGCTCTCGAGCGCGTCGGCGAACGGCTGCGCGCGACCACTACGGTCGACGCGCTCGCCCGGGCGGCTGGCCGATCGCTCGAGTCTCGTGAAGCCGCGGCGCTTGACCGCAATCTCCGCGAGGCGATCGCCGCGTGGACCGGTCCCGCGCCGCCGCTCCGATGTGCCGGCATCCGGATGGAGACCGGTCTCCGCCCGCTCATCGTCGGCATCGTCAACGTCACTCCCGACTCGTTCTTCGACGGTGGTCTGCTGTATCCCGACGCGCACCCCCACGCGGCGATCGCGCAGGGGCGCGCGCTGCTGCGGGAGGGTGCGGACATCCTCGACGTCGGCGGCGAGTCCACCCGGCCCGGCGCCGCCCCAGTCGACCAGGACGAGGAGCTGCGGCGCGTGCTCCCCGTCATCGAGGGCCTGGCCGAGGACGGCGCTCTATGCAGCATCGACACGCGCAAGCCCGACGTCGCTCGCGCGGCACTGCGGGCGGGGGCCAAGATCGTGAACGACGTCTCCGGCGGCGCAGACCCGCGCCTGCTCGACGTCACCGCGGACGAGGGTGCGGGGTACGTGCTGATGCACACGCGCGGCACCCCCGAGGAGATGCAGCGGTTGGCCACCTACACGGATGTCGTCGCAGAGGTCTACGAGTTCCTCGCCGACGGGCTCGACCGGTGCGGCCAAGCGGGCATCAACCCCGCCGGTATCCTCGTCGACCCTGGCATCGGGTTCGCGAAAACCGCGGAGCACAACCTCGCCTTGCTTCGCGCCCTCCGCCAGTTCCGTGGCCTCGGCCGTCCTGTCCTCGTGGGCGCGTCACGCAAGAGCTTCCTCGGCGAGCCACTCGCCGGCGGCGACTCGGGGAACCGGCTGGAGGGAAGCCTCGCCTGCGCGACCGCCGCGGTCCTCGCCGGCTGCGCCGCCGTCCGCGTCCACGACGTCGGGCCCACCGTCCGCGCCGTCCAAGTCGCCCGCGCCATCACCACCGGCCGCCTCGACTGGCCCGACACCCACGCCGACACCGGCTCGGCGAACGCCACCCGCGCCTAGTCACGCACCGATGGCGTGGAAACCGCCGTCGACATGGATGACCTCTCCCGTGATGCCCGCTGACCACGGTGACAACAGGAAGATCACCGCCCGCGCGAGGGGGGTAGGTTCCGTGACGTCCCAGCCAAGAGGTGCCCGAGCGGGCCATACCTCTTCGAATTGAGCGAAGCCAGGGATGGCTTTTGCCGCTATCGTGCGGATGGGGCCGGCCGTGTTCACACGGATGCCGTCGGGCCCAGTCCCAGACGGTAATCCGCTGAACCTCGGCCTCCCAGAGCGGGATGAGCTCTTGCCATGAGATGTGATACTTCAAAAACTCCTCATCGTGCCCGGGATTCCACATCAGGTCGTACAGCCTCACCCACAGGCCCTGCCCTCGGACGCAGTCAAGAAAGTCCGGGATGTCGTCTTGGGACCCGCGCAACACGACGCGGTTGATCGCAACGATCAACCCCAGGCCCTTGGCCAGATCCATCACCGAAAGGGCGTTGCCGAACTCGTCGAGGTCCATCACCGCTTGATAGCTGCGCCGTGAGAAACCCTGGACGCTGAGCACCAGCGCGTCCAGCCCGGCATCCTTGAGCCGGGGCAGCCATTCGAGCAACCTCAGCCCGTGGCTGGTCATGGAGATCTTGTGGATGCCGAGACCTTTCAGCGCTCGAATGAACCAGAGCAGCTCGTCGTCTAGGAGTGGCTGCAGGCCAGCCAGTACGACCTCTTGGAGGCCATAACGGGTGCGCAAGTGCTCGACGACACGGAGCATCGTGGGCAGATCTGCTGGGGGCGACCCGTTTCGCTCCAGGCCCTCGTTGTGGCACCAGAGCAATCCACCCTCACCGGGATACTGGCATCGCATCCTGCACGTGGACGTGGTCAACAGCCGTAGCGAGGGGAAGTGGGCGCTGGCGTTCGGCTAACTCGATCCGGACGCTCGGGAAGCGGCGACGGATGTCGTCGAGGGTGTGCAGAGGCAGCCGGCGTAATCGCTCGATTACCGCATCACTGGGCGGTGCCGGAACCGCGGACGGGGTCCGCGCAATCAGCGGGAGTACGTGCTTCATGGAGCCTCCTCGTCGCGTGTCGCTCCTCTGCGGTCTGACCGCCCCAGATTCCGGAGTGTTGGCGGGTCTGGATTGCCCACTCGAGGCATTGGACGCGCACCTCGCAGCGGGCGCAGGTGGCTTTGGCACGCTCAATCTGGTCGAGCGCAAGCTCGGTCGTGCCGATGGGAAAGAACAGCTCGACGTCCGCGTCGAGGCAGGCGGCGCGGGACTGCCAGGGACGCCGATCGGCCCGGGGGGGCGGCGGGGTCGAGCCTGCGCTTGTCATGGGCCATAGTCAGCGGGAAGACTGTACTCAGCGCTACCGCGACGAGAGACGCATCTGTGCGCGTCTGTAGGGGGAATGAATGGACGCCGAACCGGGTCTGCTGACCGAGCTCCGTGAGCTGCGCGGGTTGAGCGTCGAGCAGGTGGCCGCCGCCTGTGGCGTGGACCGATCGACGGCCGAGCGTTGGGAGTCCGGTGCCACGGCGCCCTACCCGCGCAATCGCAAGGCGCTTGCCGTAGCGCTCAATGTTCCCCTCGGCCCGCTAGTCCGGGCAGTATGGGGCCGGACACAGGAGGAGCGAGGAATGCATCGACGGCACCTGCTGCGGATGGCCATGGGCTTGCCCGTGCTCGCGTTGCCGGGCCTGCCTGGCGCCGATCTCCACGAGCGCACGGTGCGGCTCGTCGGCCGGTACGCCAGCACGGCCCCCGCTGAGATGCTGTTCGACGCTCGGATGCATCTGGACTCGCTGGTCACCGCCCTCAAAGGATCGATGCTGTCCGGCCAGCGCCGTCAGTTGCTCGTCGACACCGCGAACACGGCTAGTCTCGCCGCCAGGGCCGCGAATATGGACGGGCATCCCGGCGAATCAGCGGCCTACGTCTCGCGCGCTCGCGCGCTCGCGGACGAGTCCGGCATTACCCACCTCCGCGGGTGCACGCTCTTCGAGGCCGCCTGGCCGCTCTCCCCAGTCTGGGGGGACAGCGACCCGCTGGCGGCCCTCGACCTGCTCAGCGCGGGCGCACCGTTCGTCGGCAGCCGCGGTCTAATCGCCGCCGAGGTCGCGATGACCCAAGCGGAGAACTACGCCGCCCTGGGAAGGGAGCGTGACGCCCTCGCGGCGGTCGCCCGCGCCGAGGCGGCCGGGCTCGGCAGCGACGGCGAGGGGTTCTTCTCGACGTCGGGGTGGTTCGCCGGTGACGACCCCTCGATGATGGCGTGGTGGCAGGGGTTCTGCCACCTGCTCCTCAAGCGCACCGACGAGGGTATCGCGCTGCTCGGCCAGGGACTTCGGGTCCCGCACCTCAACACGCGCGCAACGGCGGACTTGCACAGCAACATCGCGCTCGGGCACACCATCGCCGGTGACCTTGAGGGTGCGTGCCAGGCCGCCGAGCTCGCGCTCGACCTGTCCGAGGCGACCGGCTACCAGGCGGGAGTCCAACGCATCTACCACGTTCGTGACCTCATGCCAGGTGAATGGTCTGGCACGGAGCGGGTCCGCGCCCTCGACGAGCAGCTTCACCTCGCCGCCTGATCCGGGTGGACCGTATCGAGATCAAGGGTCTGCGGGCGTTCGGCCGCCACGGGGTGTTCGAGCGAGAGCGGCGGGACGGTCAGACCTTCGTCGTCGACGTGGCGCTGGAGGTCGACCTGTCACGCGCGGCCGTCAGTGACGCGCTCGCCGACACGATCGACTACGGGCTGCTCGCCGAGCGGTTGGCGCAAGCGGTGAGCAGCACGCGGTTCGACCTGATCGAGGCGCTGGCCGGCCATCTCGCCGGCATCGCGCTTGAGGATAGGCGCGTGCGCGCCGCCGAGGTCCGCGTCGCGAAGCCGGAGGCCCCCCTACCCGTGACCCTCGCCGAGGTCGCGGTCGTCGTCCGCCGCAGGTGTGACGGGGGTCCCTCGTGAGCGCCATCCTTCCGCCGCTGCGGGACGAGACCGCGTTCCTGGGGCTTGGCAGTAACCTGGGGGATCGGCTCGGCATGTTGCAGAGGGCGGTGGATCTCTTAGAGGCCGACGGGAAGGTCGAGGTCGATGGGGTGTCGACCGTCTACGAGACCGAGCCGGTAGGCGGCCCCGAGCAAGAGCCCTTCTTCAACCTCGCCGTCCGCGTACGCACGCGGCGGTCGCCGCGGCGGCTGCTCGCGCTGTGCCACCAGATCGAGCAACAGCTGGGCCGGGTGCGGACCGAACGGTGGGGACCCCGGCCCATCGACCTCGACATCCTGCTATGGGACGGTCGGGTCGTGGCCGCCCGCTCGCTCCAGATCCCGCACCCACGCCTGGCGGAGCGCGCGTTCGCCCTTATCCCGCTGATCGAGCTCGCGCCCGGCGCCACACTGCCCGACGGCACCTCACTCGCCACGCTGCTGGCCCGCCTCGCCCCGATCGACGGCGTCACCGCCATCGGCACCCAGATAACCCACAAGGCCGGCCGGGGTGGCCGATGACCGCGCCTCGCCCTGCGCTGTGCAGAGCGAGTGGCCGCGTGGATAGTCCAGCCCTGACCGCGTGCCAGGAAGGCGCAGTTTTCCTGCGCATACGCAGGATTGTTGCGTCCTCCGGCGGGCGCGCTGGTTTTGACCTGCAGCTTTCCTCCGGATACGGAGGAAAGCTGCAGTGTGACACGGGGCGGGGGCCGGGGCGGAGGTCACGCCCGTGATGCGGGTCGGGGTGATCGGGCCGGGGCGGGTGGGGACGGCGTTGGCGCTGGCCTTGCCGTGGCCGGCCTATGAGGTGGTGGCGGTCGCGGGCCGGGGGGAGATCACGCTGGCCCGGTTCGCCGCCGCCTTTCCCGGCGTGGAGGTCAGACCTGTGGCGAACGTCGGCGCGGAAGCCGACCTCGTCCTGATCTGCGTGCCCGACGACGCGTTGGAGCAGGTCGTGCGGGAGGTGGCGAAGGCGGACGGGGTCGTGGAGGGCAGCCGTTGGGTCCACACGAGCGGCGGCTACGGCCCGGAGGCGCTGAGACCGCTCGCGCTGTGCGGGGCGCACGTCGCGGCGTGCCACCCGGCCATGACGTTCCCCGACCCGGACCGCGGCTTGGAGCGGCTGCCTGGCGCCTCATGGGCGGTCACGGCCGCAAGCGAAGACCTTGCGTGGGCGAGAATCCTCGTGACCGACCTGCGCGGCAGCCCGATCACCGTCCCCGCGGGAGCCAGGACGCTGTACCACGCCGGTCTCGCCGTCGGCTCGAACGCGACCGCGACGGTCGTGACGCTGGCCCGAGATCTGTTGCTCGGCGCGGGAGTCCAGGACCCGAACGCCTTCCTCGGCCCGCTCGTGACGACGTCGGCCGCCGGAGCCGCGGAGCGGGGGATCGAGGCCCTGACCGGCCCAGTCCGCAGGGGTGACGCCCAGACGGTCGCGAAGCATCTGAAGGAGCTGCGCGAGGTCATGCCCGAAGCCGTCGACGCCTACGTCGCGTTGAGCAGCCTCGCGCTCCGCTACGCCCGCCGCGCCGGCCTGGACGACGAGGCCGCCCAGGCGGTGACCAAGGCGCTCGCGCAAGAGCAGGAATGAGGCTGCTCCAGACCATCCCCGACACCCGTGCGGCGCTCCGCCCGCACCGGTTGGCCGGCCAGCGCATCGGCCTCGTCCCGACGATGGGAGCGCTGCACGAAGGGCATCTCTCGCTCGTCCGGCGGGCGGTGGCCGACTGTGACGTCGCCGTGGCCAGCGTCTTCGTCAACCCTCTGCAGTTCGGACCGGCGGAGGACCTCGACGCCTATCCCCGGGACCTCCACACCGATATGCGGCTCCTGGAGCAGGCGGGCGTGCTACTCGTCTTCCACCCGGAGCCCTGGGAGCTCACGCCGGCCGACGGGCGCACGACCGTGTCGGTGAGCGGCCTCACCTCGGGCTTGGAGGGCAAGAGCCGCCCAGGGCATCTCGCAGGGGTCACGACGATCGTGGCGAAGCTGCTGAACGTCGTGCAACCCGACCGCGCCTACTTCGGCGAGAAGGACTTCCAGCAGCTCGCCGTCGTCAAGACGATGGTCCGCGATCTGGACCTGCCGGTGCAGATCGTCGCCTGCCCGACGGTGCGGGACGCTGACGGGGTCGCGCTGTCGAGCCGCAACAGGTATCTCACCGGTGAGCAGCGAGGACAGGCGAGGGTACTGGCCGCCGCGTTGCGAGAAGCCGCGGCGTCATGGGATGGCGACGCGACGCGGGCTCGCCACCTGTTGCGGCGTAGAATCGGCGATGCGCCCGGTGTCCGCCTCGACTATGCGGAGGTTGTCGACCCCGAGACCCTGGAATCGTTGGAGGGCGTCGTGACGGGCCCGGCGCAAGCGGTCGTCGCCGCGTTTGTGGGCGCGACTCGCTTGATCGACAACTGCCGGTTGGAGCCAGCACGCGCCTGACACGGAGGAACACGGTGCTTCGCACCCTGATGAAGTCGAAGCTGCATCGCGCCACCATCACTGGCGCGAACCTGCACTATGTCGGATCAGTCACGATCGACGAGGACCTGATGGACGCCGCCGACCTGCTGCCACACGAGAAGGTGCACGTGCTCGACATCACGAACGGCGCCCGGCTGGAGACGTATGTCATTCCCGGCCCGCGCGGTTCGGGCGAGCTGTGCCTTAACGGCGCCGCGGCTCGCCTGGTCCAGCCGTCTGACCAGGTGATCGTGATCTCTTACGCGACCTACGACGACGGAGAGGCTCGGGCCCATGTCCCCACGATCGTGCTCTGTGCCGAAGGCAACCGTGTGGCGCGCGTCACCGGCGCCGAGCCAGCCAACACCACCGTCGCCGACCTTCTCACCGCCTAACGAATGACGATGGGTGACGATGTCAACGCGCTTCGTGAGGTCGTCGCCCTCGCGCTCGCGGAGGACCTCGGTGCGGCCGGCGACGTGACCACGTTGGCCTGCGTGCCGGCGGATGTTCCGTATCGCGCGGTGTTCGTCGCCCGGGACGCGGGTGTCGTGGCCGGCCTGGAGGCTATTCGTGCGGTGTTTGCCGCGGTTGACCCCGAGGTCATGTTCGAGCCTCGCGTCGAAGACGGCACGAGGATCGAGCGTGGCGCCGTGCTCGCCGATGTCCGCGGCTCCGTCCACGCGCTGCTTGCCGCGGAGCGGACGGCGCTGAACCTGCTCACCCATCTGTCCGGGATCGCGACCTCCACCGCCGCGTTCGTGGCCGAGGTCGCGGGTACGGGCTGCATGGTTCGCGATACGCGCAAGACGCTCCCCGGCTTGCGGGCGCTGCAGAAGGCCGCCGTTGTCGCGGGGGGAGGGGTGAACCACCGGCACGGGCTCTGGGACGGGCTGCTCGTCAAGGACAACCACATCCACGCCGCTGGCGGGGTGACCGAGGCCGTCCGGCGTGCCCACGCCGCCAGCGACGGCCTGGGCGTGCAGGTCGAGGTGGACTCGCTGGAGCAGCTCGACGAGGCCTTGCGCGCCGGCGCGCGTTCGGTGCTGCTCGACAACTTTTCGTGCAACGACCTGCCCGCCGCCGTCGCGCGTTGCCGCCAGCGAGACGAGCCGGTGTTCGTCGAGGCCAGCGGCGGTGTCACCCTCGCCTCGGCGTGGGCGATCGCATCCACAGGCGTCGATGCGATCGCGGTCGGCGCATGCACCCACTCGGCGCCCGCTCTCGATATCGGCCTCGACTTCGAGGGTCTCGCGTGAAGCGCGCCGCCCTCCCCGCGTTCCTGCACTGTGCAGCGTCGTAGCGATGCTGCTCGCCGTCGACGTCGGCAACACCACGACGGTGATCGGGGTGTGGAACGGCGACGAGCTCGCGCAGCACTGGAGGGTGGCTACGGATGCGCGGCGCACGGCCGACGAGCTGGCGTTGATGTTCGGCGGGTTCATGTCGTTCGAGAACCTGTCGTTCTCGCGCAACGTGCACGGGGTCGTGATCTCCTCGGTCGTGCCGGTCGTGACCGAACGGCTTCGCGAGATGACGAAGCGCTACTTCCATTTTCCTCCGGTGGTCGTCGAGCCCGGCACCCGGACCGGCATTGCGATCGTCCGGTACGACAACCCGCCGGAGGTCGGCGCCGACCGGTTGGTCAACGCCCTTGCCGCGCATGCCGAGTACGGGGGGCCGGGCATCGTCGTCGACTTCGGGACCTCGACAAACTTCGACGTCTACACGCGCAAAGGTGAGTTCATCGGCGGCTCGCTCGCCCCGGGCGTCGAGACGTCGATGCGCGCGATGGCCGCCAGCGGCGCCCAACTCCGACCGATCGAGCTGCGGCCGCCGCGGGCGGCGATCGGCAGGAACACCAGCGAGGCGATGCTCTCGGGAGCCGTGTACGGCTTCGCCGGCCAGGTCGATCGGATCTGTGAGGAGATCACCGCTGAGCTTGGCGGCGAAGCGGTCGTCGTGGCGACCGGCGGCCTCGCGAGCTCCATCGTCCAGCAATGCCGCTGCATCGACCACCACGATCCATGGTTGACGCTCAAGGGGCTCCGGCTCGTCTGGGACCGCAACATCTCATGATCGGGTTAGCCCTAGTCCGTTGGTTTGGAGCGGTGAGGCGTCGAGCGCGCATTCGTCGGCGGCTTCGCGCTGGGCGACCCGTGCATCCAGGTCTCGCGCGGATGCTGGTCGTGGCGCTGGCGGTGACCGCCTGCGGTCAGCTCTCCAGCCCCGGAGCGCCCAATCCCCGCGCCGAAGCCCAGGAGCCCGCCGAGCGTCCAAGCCCGTCTGAGGTGCTGGCGACCTGCCTCGACCCGGCGAGCGCGGGCCAGGACCCCGTCCCGGCCGGCGACGCCGTCGCGCAGATCGCCGAGATCACTGCGCGTGTGGAGGAGCTCCGCGAGCTGCGGTTCGGCGGCCAGGACGTGACACCGGAGTTCGTGAGTCGCCAGGAGATCAGCCGGCGGGTCGCGGCCACTCTGGAGCGTGCGTACTCGCCGGAGGAGGCGGACGCGGATCGCCGCGTCTACTCCGCGTTCGGTGCGGTGCCACCGGACATCGACCTGCGCGTGACCGCCGCTCGCCTGGTCGCAGGCGGCACCGTAGGGTTCTACGACCCAGAGAGCGACCAGCTGGTCGTCGCCGCGCGTGACCTGGACGCGCCGCTTGGCCCCCGCGAGCAGTCGATCCTCGCGCACGAGCTGACCCACGCGGTGATCGACGTCGCGTTCGGGCTTCCGCGAGAGCTGCTCGAGAACGGGACGGGAGACGCCAGTCTGGCGGCCCTCGCCCTGGTCGAGGGCGACGCGGTTCTTGTCGAGCGCCGCTTCACCCAGTCGGCGATTCCCGGCGTTGACCTCGCGTCCGCGGAGATCGGTCTACCCGCCGGCGTTCCCTACGTCCTCGACGCCGCGGTGCGGTTCCCCTACCTCTACGGAGCGGCGTTCGCCTGCGCGGTGTTCTCCGAGGGGGGTTTCCCCGCGGTCGACGCCGCGTACGGAGATCCTCCGACGACGACGGCGCAGATCCTGTTCCCCGAGCGGTATCTCGCGCGCGAGACGGCCGCCGACCCGCGGGATCTCGGCGGGCTCCAGTTACCGTGGCAGCGCGGCCCGGCCGACACGTTCGGCGCCGCGGACCTCCTATGGCTGTTCGAGGCCCCGGGCGACGACCCGGCCGCCGCGCTCGACGACCCGCTCGGCTCGGCCTTCGACTGGGCCGGCGGCGAGGTGCAGCTATGGACGGACGGTCCCCGCAGCGCGGTCGGGGTCGCCCTGGTCGACCGTGGCGCGGGTGAGCTGTGCGACGCGGTGTCGGACTGGTACGAGGCGGCGTTCCCCGACGACGATCGAGTCGACACCGGCATCGGCGAGGTCCTCGCCCGCGACGGTGCCACACAAGACGCCGTCCTGCGCTGCGGGGGCGCGGAGGTCCGCCTCGGCGTCGGCCCCGACCTCGCCACAGCGCGCGCACTGGCCGCGTAGGCCACAAGGAGCTTGGCGGAGCGCTCCGCTTCACCGGGGTAGCCTGCGCCTCTATGGCTGATCATGAGCAGGAGCGCTCGCGTCTCGAGGACCTCATCGCCGAGCGGCGGGCAAAGGCGGCGCGCTTGCGGGATGGCGGGGTCGACCCGTACCCGGTAGGGATCCGTGTCTCGGACACGCTGGCGGCGGTGCGCCAGCAGTGGGACGACCGCTTGGAGCCAGACGGGGCCAGCGGCCACCACGTCACGGTCGCGGGTCGCCTCGTCCTCCGGCGCGGCCACGGCAAGCTGGCGTTCCTCGTGCTTCGAGAGGGCGACGTCGAGCTGCAGGCGATCACCCAGCGCGACCTGCTCGGGGAAGAGGGGATGGCCGCCGTCGCCGACCTCGACATCGGCGACTGGGTCGCGGTCTCGGGCGAGATCGTGCGCAGCCGCCGGGGAGAGCTGTCCGTGCGGGCGGGCGCGGTCACGTTGCTTGGGAAGTCGTTGAGACCGCTGCCTGACAAGTGGCATGGGGTACGCGACCTCGAGACGCGTTTCCGCCAGCGTTACGTCGATCTCGTGGTGAACCCGGAGACCCGGCGTGTGTTCGCGATCCGCGCTCGGGTGATCGCGGCGCTGCGCGCCGAGCTGGTCGAGCGAGGATATGTCGAGGTCGAGACTCCCCTCCTCCAGCCCATCCCGGGCGGCGGGCACGCCAAGCCGTTTCTCACCCACCACAACGCGCTCGACCTCGACCTCTACCTTCGCATCGCCCCGGAGCTCTATCTCAAGCGTCTCGTCGCCGGGGGCATGACGCGTGTGTTCGAGATCGGGCGGGCGTTCCGCAACGAGGGGTTGTCCCCGCGCCACAACCCCGAGTTCACGATCCTCGAGTCCTACGAGGCCTACGCGGACTACCGCGACGTGATGGACCTCGTCCAGGTGCTGGTGCAACGAGCGGCGCTCGAGTCCGTCGGTACCACCGAGCTGACGTACGGTGGGCGACTCGTCGACCTGGGCGGCCAGTGGCCGCGCCGCAAGATGCTCGACCTGGTGCGCGAGGCGACGGGGCAGGCGGATCTCGGCTACGACATGGACCTGCAGGACGCCCGTGCCCTCTGCAAAGAGCACGACGTGCCGATGGACCAGTCGTGGGGTGTGGGCAAGCTCATCCTCGAGCTGTACGAGAAGCTGGTCGAGCATCGCCTCTGGGATCCGACCATCGTGATCGACTACCCGGTCGAGGTCTCTCCACTCGCCCGCCGGCACCGCGCCGAACCACACGTGACGGAGCGGTTCGAGGTGATCATCGCCGGGCGTGAGCTCGCCAACGCGTTCAGCGAGCTCACCGACCCCGACGACCAACGAGCCCGCCTAGAGGCGCAGGCGCGCGCCAAGGCTGCCGGCGACGAGGAGGCGATGGTGGTCGACGAGGACTACCTGCGCGCCATGGAGTACGGGATGCCGCCCATGGGCGGCCTCGGCATCGGCGTCGACCGGCTCATCATGCTCCTCGCCGACGTCCAGACCATCCGCGACGTCATCCTCTTCCCCACCCTCCGCCCGGAGTGATGCCTGCGCAGGGCACCTCGGCGAGAATGGGCGGTCATGCAGGAGTTTCTCAGCGAGGTCAGGGAGTTGGCTGCGTGGCTCACCCGCCGACCGCATCGCCAACAGACGGAGCTCGCGGTCCCCGTCGAATGCGTCGACCTCATCCTCCGCTTCACGGACGCCCGAGGAGCGACGTCGGAGACGGGTGCCATGATGCGCCCCACGGTGAACCTTGATGACGCCCTACTCCGAGATGCCCAAGCCACGCTGAAGACCAGCGGTGTCACGGCCACGGTGAACGCCGCGCTTGCCGCTGTCGTCCGCCAATCTCGGCTCGCCGCGTTCGACGTGCGGTTGTTCGACATCACGGATGACGACATCTCCGAGGCTCGGCGCGAGCGAAAGCCAATGGACACTGACGAGGTCGTATGACGACGATCTCTTCCGGCGGAGGTCACGCTCTGGCGCCGCTACCCGAGCCTCATCTCGCGGACAGTACGGTGTGGAGCAAGGTCCGCGGTCATCCTGACCTGGCGGCGTGGTTCAACGCTGAGGCGCGTGCCCTGCGCGTATGGGTTTGCGAGGTCATCGCGCTCGAGCTTCTTCGCGGCGCGCGGAACCCCGCCGCGTTCACCGCGCAGGCTAGCCTCCTCGACCTGCTCCCTTTCATGTCCCATCACCGCAGCCCAGTGGCGCAGGGCTCGCGAGGTTCAGGCACTTCTCGCAAAGAATGGGTGGCATCGGGGTGTCCCACCCGCAGACCTGCTGATCGCCGCCGCGGAGTCCGCGAGTGTTCCCGTGCTGCACTATGACCATGACTACGAGCTCATCGCCAAGGTCTCTGGTCAACCCGTCAGGTGGTTCCTGCCGGCAGGGACCGTGCCCTAACCCATTGCGCGTCGGGGCCCGGCCTCAGCACATCCACGAATCACTCGCCCTCTATGCGCACTACAGTGGCCTGACGCCGTCGGGGAACGGGAGTAGCTGGTGCTCGAGAGGTTCACTGATCGGGCTCGCCGGGTGATCGTGCTCGCCCAAGAGGAGGCCCGCCGACTCGATCACGCCTACATCGGCACGGAGCACATCCTGCTCGGGTTGGTCGGTGAGGGCGAAGGTGTCGCGACGCAGGCTTTGGTCAGCTCTGGGGTCAGCGTGGAGGCGGTGCGCCGGCAGGTCGAGTCGATCATTGGAAGGGGCCCAGAGCCTCCGACTGGCGACATCCCGTTCACTCCACGCGCGAAGAAGGTCTTGGAGCTCTCGCTGCGTGAGGCCCACCAACTCGGCCATCACCATATCGACACCGAGCACATCCTGTTCGGGCTCCTGCGCGAGGGCCAGGGAGTCGCCGCCCAGGTGCTCCAAGGACTGGGCGGTGACCTCAGCCGGGTCCGCCGGCAGCTTGTCCGCCTGCTCACCGGTTCCCCCACGACCGAGGCGGTCACCCGGCCTGTTCCTGTGCTGGAGCGCCTGACGGAGGAGGCACTGACGGGGCTTGTCGCCGCTCGAGGGCTGTCCCAGCGGCTCGGGCTGGAAAGCGTCGAGGCCGGGGCCTTATTCGTCGGGTTGCTCTCCGTAGGCGAGGGCTCCGCCGCGCGGGTGCTCACCTCGGTGGTACCCGTGGACCGGCTTGAGGTGGCGCTGGGTGACCTGACCGACGAGGCCGTTTCGAGCGACGCGCCGCCGTTGCCGCTCAGCGAGAGCGCCCGTCGCCTGTTGGCGCTGGTCGCGGCGAACGTGACGGGTGCGATCGGTACCGGCCACATCGCCGCGGCGCTGTTGATGGACGACGCGGTCGCGGCGCTGCTTCGCGCGGCCGACGGCAGTGTGACGAAGGCGCGACATGAATCCCGGCGGCTTCACGAGGCCGGTGGCCTGCCATGATAAGCCCGTAAGATCCGGGAGGAGACCGTGTTCGAGCGGTTCAGCGATGCCAGCCGCCGGGTCGTGGTGCTCGCCCAGGACGAGGCGCGATGGCTCGATCACGACCACGTCGGGACCGAGCATCTGTTGCTCGGCGTGTTGGACGAGGGTGAGAGCGAGGTGGCGCGGCTCCTCTACGACCTGGGGATCACGGACGACGCGATGCGCAGGGTTATCGTGGACGTCATCGGCCTGGGGGATGGGTCCGCGGGCGACGACATCGCGTTCAGCCCGCTCTGCCGGCGTCTCGCTGTTGCTGCACACGGCTGGCGCGGACCCCGCACTGCTCCGAAAGCTGACCAGGACGGATGGTGGCAGGGCCGAGGGTAAGGCGCTAAGCTGACCGACTCGCGCCTGGAGGGGTCGTGCGGACGAGTACGGCCCTCCCCGTCTCCGGGTGCGCCCCGCGCTGAGGCTGGAGTTCGGCGTAACGAGTACCGCTCCTGACTTCGTTCACCACGGAGTGGATAAAGAATTCGGGTCTGGAGAGACCTGAGACCGAAACTCTGCCCGCCGGTGGAGACGGGCCCGGTGCTACAGTTTTGGCTAGGCACCCGAGTAGGGGGCAGCGAATGTTCGAGAGGTTCACCGACCGGGCCCGCCGTGTTGTTGTGCTCGCGCAAGAAGAAGCGCGGATGCTCAACCACAACTACATCGGCACAGAGCACATCTTGCTCGGCTTGATCCATGAGGGCGAGGGCGTCGCGGCGAAGGCGCTCGAGTCCCTTGGGATCTCGCTGGAGGGCGTGCGCGAGCAGGTCCAGGAGATTATCGGGCAAGGCCAGACCGCACCGGCTGGTCATATCCCGTTCACTCCACGCGCGAAGAAGGTCCTGGAGCTGTCGCTCCGTGAGGCCCTGCAGCTGGGCCACAACTACATCGGCACGGAGCACATCCTGCTCGGGCTGATCCGGGAGGGTGAGGGCGTTGCCGCCCAGGTCCTCCAGAAGCTTGGCGCTGACCTCAACCGGGTCCGCCAGCAGGTCATCCAGCTCTTGTCGGGCTACTCCACCAGCGAGTCGGGCGCGGCCGGCGGGAAGGCCAGCGTGTCGGGCGGACCGGGTGACGACCCCAAGGGCTCACCCGTGCTCGACCAGTTCGGGCGCAACCTCACCCAGCTCGCCCGCGAAGGCAAGCTCGACCCCGTCATCGGCCGGCAGCGAGAGCTAGAGCGGGTGATGCAGGTCCTGTCCCGCCGCACCAAGAACAACCCGGTGCTGATCGGCGAACCCGGCGTCGGCAAGACGGCGATCGTCGAGGGCCTTGCCCAGATGATCACCTCGGGCACGATCCCCGAGACGCTGAGGGATAAGCAGCTGTACACGCTGGACCTCGGCGCCTTGGTGGCGGGCAGCCGGTACCGCGGTGACTTCGAGGAGCGCCTGAAGAAGGTGCTCAAGGAGATCACCACCCGAGGCGACATCATCCTGTTCATCGACGAGCTGCATACGCTCGTCGGCGCGGGTGCCGCGGAGGGCGCGATCGACGCGGCCAGCATCCTCAAGCCGATGCTTGCCCGCGGTGAGCTGCAGACGATCGGTGCCACCACGATCGACGAGTACCGCAAGCACCTCGAGAAGGACGCGGCGTTGGAGCGGCGCTTCCAGCCGATCCGCGTGGAGGAGCCGACGGTCGCGCACACGATCGAGATCCTCAAGGGGCTTCGCGACCGCTACGAGGCGCACCACCGCGTGACCATCACCGACGACGCGTTGGTCGCCGCCGGCAACTTGGCCGACCGCTACATCTCCGACCGGTTCCTGCCGGACAAGGCGATCGACCTGATCGACGAGGCCGGGTCACGCCTGCGTATCCGCCGGCTCACCGCACCACCGGACCTCAAGGATCTCGAAGAGGAGGCCGGCCGGATCCGCCGGCTCAAAGAGTCCGCGATCGACGAGCAGGACTTCGAGAAGGCCGCACGGCTGCGCGACGAGGAGAAGCGCGTCCTCGAGCGCAAGGCGGCGCGCGAGCGCGAGTGGAAATCCGACGGGCTGGATACCGTCCTCACCTTGGACGAGGAGGACATCGCGGAGGTGCTGTCCAACTGGACTGGCATCCCGGTGTTCAAGCTGACCGAGGAGGAGACCGCCAAGCTGCTGCGGATGGAATCCGAGCTTCACCGGCGCATCGTCGGCCAGAGCGAGGCTGTCCAGGTCGTCTCCAAGTCGATCCGCCGCACCCGCTCTGGACTGAAGGACCCGAAGCGGCCGTCCGGCTCGTTCATCTTCCTCGGGCCCTCGGGCGTCGGGAAGACCGAGCTGGCGAAGACGCTCGCCGAGTTCCTGTTCGGTGACGAGGACGCGCTCATCCACCTCGACATGTCGGAGTACATGGAGAAGCACACCGTGTCCCGGCTGATCGGATCCCCGCCCGGTTACGTCGGGTATGAGGAGGGCGGCCAGCTCACCGAGGCGGTCCGTAGGCGCCCGTTCTCCGTCGTGCTGTTCGACGAGGTCGAGAAAGCCCACCCCGACGTGTTCAACGCGCTCCTCCAAATCCTGGAGGACGGCCGGCTCACCGACGCCCAAGGGAAGCAGGTCGACTTCAAGAACACCGTGCTGATCATGACCTCCAACCTTGGCACCCGGAACCTCGGCGCCCAGGCGATGGGGTTCGCCGCCAAGAACGACGAGCGTGACACCTACGCTCGGATGAAGGAGACCGTCAACGAGGAGCTGAAGCGCCACTTCCGGCCGGAGTTCCTCAACCGGATCGACGAGGTGATCGTCTTCCACCAGCTCACCCGTGAGCAGGTGAAGTCCATCGTCGACCTGATGATGAAGCGGATCCAGGAGCAGCTGAGGTCCAAGGCGCTCGAGCTTGAGCTGACCGAGGACGCGAAGTCCTGGCTGGCCGAGAAGGGCTACGACCCACAGCTCGGCGCCCGCCCGCTCCGCCGGACGATCCAGCGCGAGATCGAGGACCCACTGTCGGAGAAGATCCTCTGGGGCGCTTTCAGCGCCGGTCAGGTGATCGTCGCCGACGTCGAGGACGACGAGATCGTCTTCCGGACCATCGACTCCCCGACCGAGGTCCCGCCGATCGAGATGGCCGGCACGGGCGGCGAGGACCGCGGTTAGCCACGGATGCGTTGAAGTAGAGGACCTGGGGAGACAGCCCCCCGCTGGCAGCACATGGCCATCCGGCGCCAAGAGCCGGTGGCCATGGGGTGGTGGGGCACATCACCCCGGCGACCGCGGACGTAGTCCGCGGTCAATGTGGGGCCCGGTGCGCCAA
>JBOGED010000616.1:0-4535 GCA_050743625.1 Egibacteraceae bacterium
CGGCGGTATACCGCCGCGATCCAGCACACAACCACCGCCGGGCTAACCGGGCTCCGCCTGGGCGAGGACGCCGTCCATCGTCAGGACGACCTGCTGGGCCGCCGTGACCGCGTCGCCGTCGATCAGCGGGATGAGGTCGACGACGAGGGTCCGTTGCTCGGACACGATCGTTGCGATCGTGGGCGGGTCCTCGGTGATCCACGCGGGCGAGCCGGACCTGACGAGCATGTCTGCCTGGTGGAGCGCCACCACCACGCCGGGCGAGTCCCCCCGCTCCATCGCTCCCCACGCCTCCACGACGCGGTCCTTGCTGTACGACATCTCGCGTGCGGCGCGTTCCAGCCCGTCTGAGATCACGGCCAGCCGCGCCTGCTCGAGCGACAGCTTCGTCCCGTACAGCGGGTCGAGGGGATTGGAACGCTCGGCGCCCAACCCGATCCCCGCGATCGCGAGGCAAGCTGCCACCGCCGCGGTCATCCCGGTCGCACGCAAGGAGTATCGCAACCGGCCGGCCAGGTCCTCGTAAGCCCAGCGCACCTGCTCCGGCATCGGCCGCGAGGTGGACCGCGCGCGCGCCGAAGCGACCAGGTTGGCGCGAAGCGTGGCGGTGAACTCTGGTCCGGGCGGCGGCGGTGAGCCGCGCCGGAGCGCGGCGGCGACGGTAAGGAGGTGCTCCTCGGCGCCGGAGATGTCGGACGACACGTCCCACCGCCTGACGGTGTCGCCGTCGAGAAGGCGAGCGAGCCGCTCGACGTCGACGCGCGTCACGCCTCCCGCTCCGCGATCTGTCCGTCCTCATCTGGCGCGGCGACCAGGCGCGCAAGCGAGCGCAACGCGCGGTGCTGCAAGGCGCGCACCGCGCCGACCGTCTTCCCCATCGCGGTCGCGGTCTGGGGAACGTCGAGGTACTGGATGAACCGCAGGTAGAGCACCTCCGCCTGCTCGCCTTTGAGCTGACGCAACGCGGCCCGGACCTGGTTGGAGGTCTCTCGCGACAGCAACGCGGTCTCCGGATCGCCGGAGGCGTCGTGCGACGGGGCGTCGGACATCTCGTCGATGCTCGCCTCCAAGCGAAAGGAGGCCGACTTGAAATGGTCCCGGATCCGGTTCCGGGCGATCACCAGGAGCCACGCCCCAAAGTCGACGTCCCGTTGCCGGTACCCGCCGATGCGCCGCAAGGCGCGCATGAACACGTCGGCGGTCAGGTCCTCGGCCGTTACCCGGTTGCCCACACGGTGCAGGGCGTAGGAGTAGACCGTCCCGACATACCGATCGTAGAGAAGCGCGAAGGAGTGAGGGCATCCCTCCTGCGCGGCGGAGACCAAGGCAGGGGTGTCCGGAGCACCGTCCGGGGCGAGACCCGGACGGTCGTCACCATCAGGTTGGCTTGCCCCTGACGCCAGGCCGCTTCTTGGCGCCTTGGGTTTTCTTGATCGCGGCGTCGCCACCCTTCGTTGCCTTCCAGACTGCTACCCCACCGACCATCTCGGCGGGCAGAGACCGCGAGTCACCATACCAGACCCCGTATGGGGGAGTTAACTATCCCCCCGATGGGGTGACAAGAGCTCGGCGATCGCGGGATGGATCGCACGGAACGCGCGGCCACGGTGCGAGATCGCGTTCTTCTCCTCGCCGCTCATCTCCGCGGTGGTGCGCAGCTCGCCCACGGGTTGAAACACGGGGTCGTAGCCGAAGCCTCCCTCGCCGCGTGGCTCGTCGACGATGTGACCGTCCAAGACTCCTTCGGCGGTCCACTCCCGGCCGTCCGGTGCGACGAGCGCGGCCACGCAGACGAACCGGGCCGATCGCCCGGGCATACCGAGCAGCCGCTCGAGCAGGAGCCGGAGATTCGCCTCATCGTCGGCGACCGGTCCCGCGAAGCGAGCCGAGCGCACTCCGGGCATGCCCTCCAATCCGTCGACGACCAGTCCTGAGTCGTCCGCCAGCGCCGGCAGGCCCGCCGCGGCAACCGCTGACCGCGCCTTGATCAGCGCATTCTCCTCGAACGTCTCGCCGGTCTCCTCGACCTCCTCCAACCCCATGTCCGCCGCGCTGGAAAGCTCGACCTCAAGGTCCAAGGGAATCTGGCCGAGGATCCGGCGCAGCTCGGCCAGCTTGCCCTCGTTCCTCGTCGCCAGGATGATCTTCATCGCGGCGCCAGGTGCGCCGCTTGCAGCGCGAACAGCTCCTCGCAACCCTTGGCGGCAAGCTCAAGCATCACGTCCAGCTCGTCCCTTGAGAACGTCGCCCCCTCCGCGGTGCCTTGCACCTCCACGAAGCGACCATTCCCCGCCATCACCACGTTCATGTCGACATCCGCCGCCGCGTCCTCGATATACGACAGATCGAGCATCGGTTGGCCCCCGACGATGCCGACGCTCACTGCGGCCAACGCGTCGAGGCGTGGCCGCTTGCGCAACCTGCCGTCGGCGGCCAGGCGGTCGAGCGCGAGCGCGAGCGCGAGCCACGCACCGGTGATCGAGGCCGTACGGGTACCCCCGTCGGCTTGGAGCACGTCGCAGTCGATCTGGATCGAGTGCTCGCCGAGGGCGGCCATGTCGATCACCGAGCGGAGACTGCGACCGATCAGCCGCTGGATCTCGTGAGTGCGGCCCGAGAGGCGCCCGCGCGCCGACTCGCGCGGTGTCCGCTCAGATGTGGCGCGCGGCAGCATCGCGTACTCGGCGGTGACCCAGCCCTCACCGTGGCCGCGGCGCCAGCGCGGCACCCCAACCTCGACCGAGGCCGCGCACAGCACTCTGGTGCGGCCGAAGGCGATCAGCACGGAGCCCTCGGCGTACTCCTGCACTCCGGTCGTGATCGTCACCGGCCGGAGCGCGTCCGGCGAGCGGCCGTCGGGTCTGGTCATTCGGGTCATAGGAGATACTCCGCGAGGTCGGTCACCACGGACACGTCCCCGCCGAACACGCTGGCCGCCTCCCCGGCGACGGCGACAGGGTCATTCGTCGGATAGACGTGGGTAACAAGCAGGTGGCCGACCCCCGCACGTGCGGCGGTGCGGCCGGCATCGAGCCCGGTCATGTGCAGGTCAGGCGGCAGCGGGCGCTGCCGCTCAAGCCAGCTCGAGTCGCACAAGAACAGGTCAGCGTCACGCGCGCACGCGACGATCTGCGCGCTCGGCCCGCTGTCGGCGCTGTAGGCGATCACGCCCCGCGAGTGCTCGACCCTCGGCGCGAGCGTCTCGACCGGGTGAGCGGCACCGAACAGCTGGACCCTCAGCGGCCCCAGCTCCAGCGTGTCGCCAGCCCTCGCGACGCGAAAACGGCAGGTGTCCGACAGCTTGCCCGTCGGGTCAGGCGGCAGCAGTTGGGCGATGAACTCGTGGGCGCCGGCCGGCGCATACACCGGTACCGACCGGTTGCCCTCCGGGTGGAACCGCAAGGCGTAGTAGAGGCTGTAGACGTCCGCGAAGTGGTCGACGTGCAGATGCGTGAGCAGGACCGCGTCCACGTCCGAGATGGCGCAGCCTTGCTGGAGGCGCAGGAGCGATCCGTTCCCGCAATCCATCAGCAGCCGGTACCCGTCCGCCTCGACGAGGTAGGACGAGCACGCCCGATCAGAGGTGATGTGCGTCCCCGCCGAGCCGAGCACCACGAGGCGCGGGCCGCGACTCACCTCGCGCATCTGGATGCCAAGGCGTCGACCCGCTCGACGTCGACCTCGGCGAGGCGCGGACCCAGGAAACGAGCCGCAAGGCGGGCGAACGCGTTCTGGTCGCCGGTCGAGACGAAGCGATGGTGCGGCACGGCCTCGTGCGCGAGGAGCCGCTGGCCGACCAGCAGGGCGAACACCCGCCGCGCGGTCTCGTCGGCGCTGCTCACCAGCACGACCTCCGGTCCCATCACGTAGGACAGCACCCCCGTGAGCAGCGGATAGTGCGTGCAGCCGAGGATCAACGTGTCGACGTCGGCGGCGACGAGTGGCGCCAGGTAGCAGGAGGCGACCTCGAGCACCTCCTCGTCGGTCGTGCGCCCTTCCTCCACCAGATCGACGAATCGTGGGCAAGCCTGCGAAAACAGCTTGACATCCGGCTCCAGCGCACGAACGGCCCGCTCGTAGGCGCCAGACGAGATGGTTCCCACCGTACCGACGACGCCGACGCGCCCATTGCGGGTCGCGCGCACGGCGGCCGCGACCGCTGGCGCGATGACGCCGACGACCGGCACGGGGAACGTGGGGTGACCTGCGCCGCACTCGGCCTCCAGCGCCGCCGCGGTCGCGGTGTTGCACGCCGCGACGACCAGCTTGGTGTCCTGCGCGGCCAGCCAGCCGACGATCTCCTCCGTGAACATTCGCACGTCACGGAGGTCCCTGGGCCCGTACGGCCCCCGGGCGGTGTCGCCGAAGTAGATCACCCGCTCGTCGGGCAACAGGTCCATCAGCGCCCGCGCGACCGTCAACCCACCACAACCTGAATCGAACACGCCGATCGGGCGGGCGCGTGGATCGAGCCTAGAGACCAATGGCATCCGGTGGAGTTTAGCGACGCCAGGCACCCCCTTGTCCCTGCGGTT
>JBOGED010000617.1:0-2612 GCA_050743625.1 Egibacteraceae bacterium
TGCACCTTCCGGCCGGCGGCGGTGAGGCCACGCTGCACCCGGTCGATCTGACCGTGGGCTGGGAGTTGGCCCATCTCGCCGTTGATGTCCGGGAGTGGCGCAAGCGCAAGAACATCATCGGCGCACGAGTGGTGCTCGCTCCTGAGGACTTCGCGGCCAGCTGCGCGGCGGCGATTTCGGTGTCCGATCTGCGCGCTGCCTACGGACGCGCGGTCGCCGCTGGTGAGTGGAATGACCTCCTCCGGGCTCGGTTCACTCGGCGGCGCCTTGAGATCGAGGCCGCCAAGTGATCCGCCGCGAGTGGTCGTGGACCGCCCCGGACGGCACCGAGCTCCGGCTGATGCGCCTCCCGGACCGGCAGAACCTACAACTGGTGCTGGTCGACGACGACGGCATGCACCAGATCGCCCGCACGCTCAACGACCGGGCCGCCACGGCGCTGGCGGCGTGGCTCGACGAGGCGATCGGGAGCCAGGCGTGAGGCGCGTGGTCGGCGTGGACCTCTCCCTGTCGGCTACCGGAATCGCCACCGTGACCGAACGCGTCGGCCGTCCCCCGATCGCGGCGGTCGAGGAGTTCAAGACGTCCGTGACCAAGACAGGTCCGCCTGATGCCAAGGGCCGGCCGACCGAGTGCCTGCGTGATCGGGTGTTGCGTAGCCGCGCTATCGCGGCTGACGTGTGCCACTTCGCCCTGACCGCCGAGCTGGTGGTGATCGAGGGGCTGTTCACCGCCGCTGGCGCTGGCAAGATGATCGACCGGGCCGCGACGTGGATGCGCATCGTGGACCGCTGCCAGCATCACAACGTGCCGGTGGCCGTGGTGGCACCTACGGCGCTCAAGCTGCCCATCACCGGCAGCGGCCGGGCGGAGAAGGCCGAGATGGTGGCCGCCCTGGTGCGCCTGTGGCCCGACGTGTCGGTGAAGACCGACAACGAGGTCGACGCTCTGGCCCTGGCGCACCTGGGCTCGGTCGCGCTCGGATGGGACGTGGTGACGCTTGAGCGCCACCGCGCCGTGAAGTGGACCGAATGGCCTTCCGAGATCGACGCGCCCGGTCGGGCCGTCGCGTAGCTGGACTACCCCGAGGAGAGAACCCGATCATGACCCGCCCCCTGGACCGTCTCGCAGCCGACCTTGGCCGGGTGCTGGACGAGCACACCCCCGACGTGTCGGTGCCCGACCTGGCCGTGTCCTACGACGACGAGGCCATCGCCGGGGTGATCGAGGTGTCCCGCGCGATCCACCGGGTCAGGCAGAAAGTGCAGGAGATCGCCGGCGGGTACGCGGGTGACGATCCACCGCTGCCGTTGGTGGGGCGTCTGCCCGAGGGGACCGGCGGCGCCGAGTTGTTCACGCCTGGGCTGCCGCTGTCTTAGTCCGAGTGCGCGGTGCCCGCTCGCGCCACACGTGCGGACACCGCTTGACGAACTCACCCGCCTCGGAGCCGGGCACGCAACAGCCTACGACCCGGAGGCTCGGTGTCCGCGACCTGCCAGCTCTGCTCCTCGACCGCATCCAGCGATGCCCGGCTGTGCCACAAGCACATCGCCTCGCTGGCCGACATGATCGACCCCAACAACTCCGGCAGGCCAGGCGAGGACGTGCCTGCCTCGATCCCCGTGCTGTACGCGATGCTCGACCCGACCCCGGGCGGCGGCGGCGGGGGCAACGACGAGCGCCGGGCGCCGGGTTTCCGGTCGACCCCGGCCGCGTCGCCGCATGTGGTTGTGATGACCGACGACCGCAGCCGTAATGACCCACAGACCTGGTACGACCCGCATCCGAGTGGCGTAGGTGACGACTGGACTCGTCCACACACCGAGGAGTCCAACCCGCCCCGCGCGATCCGTAAGGCCCTCGAGGGGCTCGTGGACGCGCTGGCCGAGGACTGGGGCCTGATCGGTCCGAGGCTCGAAGACGGCGCCTGGTTGGCCCGTGGAGACGTGCAAGCTCTGTGCGCGCACCTTTACGCGGAGCGCGGGAGTTTGGCCGCCCACGTGGACGCTGGGGAGCTGTACGAGGACCTCCTCGAGCTATCGGACCAGCTGCGCCGCGCGGTGGGGGACGCGGACCCTGGTGTCGAGGGCTGGTGCATCGAGCTGGTCCGTGACCGCCACGGGTCCGGGTACCGCGAGTGCGGGGGGCCGCTGCGTTTGCTCCCGCCGGTACCTGATCCGCCTGGGCAGACCCATGAGCAGGCCCAGAAGATCGAGGTCGCGCGGTGTCCGCGTTGCCATCGTCGGTACTCGTGGCTGGACTTGATCCGGGCGAAGCTGGCGCGCGAGGCGGCTAGCGGGGCTTCCGGATGAGGCCGTTCACGGTCGCTCAGGCCGCGATGACCGCCGAGGTCAGCCCGGCCGCGATCCGGAAGTGGCTACAGCGGGGGCACATCCACCGCGACGCGAACGGGCGGATAGACCCGGCCGAACTCCTGCGCTACCTGGACGGCCGCGGCGGGCGTGGCATACGGAAGAGCACCCGCCAGATGGCGCTCAAGCGTGCAAGTTGCGTGCGTTCAGCTTGAAGTGTCACACTGGCCCCGTTGCGGCTTGACCGTGCCCGAAAAATGACTAACGCGGTTCGAAGTCTGGACATTCTGAACCGTGCAG
>JBOGED010000618.1:0-3014 GCA_050743625.1 Egibacteraceae bacterium
ACCACAGTGCCCGACGTCTTCGCCGCGGGCGACGTGGCCGCCCACCTCCACCCGACGTACGGCCGGCACATCCGGGTCGAGCACCACGACAACGCGCTGAAACAGGGCACCGCGGCCGCGCGGAACATGGTCGGAGCGAACGTGCCCTACGACGACCCTCACTGGTTCTGGTCCGACCAGTACACACACAACCTGCAGTCGATCGGCGTCGCGGACGGCTGCGACGAGGTCGTGGTCCGAGGATCGCTGGACGATCGGTGCTTCTCGGTCTTCTCGCTGTCTGGCGGGAGGGTGCGCGCGGTGTTCGCGCTCAACCGCGGCAAAGACGTCATGGCCGGCCGCCGGCTGATCGCCTCGGGGGTTCCGGTCGAGGCAGCGCGGCTGCGCGACGAGTCGGTCGAGGTGAAACGCCTGGTACCGAGGAGGAGGGGCTGACCGATGCCGATCGACAGCGCGACCCAGCGGGTCGTCGGACACAACAGCCAGGCGAGGGTGAGCCAGACCGAGGCTCGCCGGATCCTGGCCAGGGTGCATGGGCTCACGGCCACCCAAGCGCTCGATTCGCTGCGCTTCAGCGCCGGAACGGTCTGCGCGCCGCTCGCGCGGGTGCTCGAGCAGGCGATCGTCGAGGCTGAGCATACCTTTGGCGCGCAGGTCGACGACCTCTTGGTGAGCGGCAGCGAGGTCGGTGAAGGCGAAATCGTCACGCGCGTACGGAGGCTCGCCCACGGCAAATCCGACTGGATCACGACGCGGACCAGCGACATCCGGATCGCCCTGAGTGTCGTCTCGTCCGAGGCAAGGGGTGATGGGCGATGAGCACGATGGTGACCACCGGTCAGGTCATGGAGGCGCTCGGCGAGGTGATCGACCCCGACCTCGGCATCAACGTCGTCGATCTGGGCTTCGTCTACGGAGTGGAGGTCGCCGAAGACGGCACCGCGACCCTAGACATGACCCTGACATCCCCGGCGTGCCCGCTCACAAAGGTGATCGAGGATCAGATCCGCACCGCGCTGATCGGTGCCGGCCTGGTTCCCAACTTCCGGGTCAATTGGGTGTTCACCCCCGTGTGGACCCCCGCTCGCATCACCGCCGACGGGCGTGACCAGCTCCAGGCGATCGGCTTCTCGCTATGATCGTCGTGATCGCTCGATATCGGGCCGAAGAGGGCGCCGACGATAAGGTTGCCGCAGCGCTGCGGGAGTACACACCGCTGACCAGGGCCGAACCTGGCTGCCTGGCCTTCGCGGCGAGCCAGTCGCGCGAGGACCCCCGAGACTTCGTATTGTACGAGCGCTACCTCGACCAGGCCGCGTTTGACGCGCACGCCTCGTCGCCACACTACGAATCGATCGCGCGAGACCGCATCCGCCCCCTGCTCGACCACCGCGAGGTCGTCTTTCTCGACCCCATAGAGCCCTGAGTACGGCTTCCTGCACTGAGATGAGAATCGGCGGCACGTCGCCCGGTTTGCCGGATTTTTGCCTTAAGAGCGGCAGCGTCAGCCGGCGTAATCCTGCACTGTGCGCCAGTTACTCGGTATTCCGGACTAACTCTGGATGCACAGTACGGCGAAGTGCGTCAGCCGGAGCCGCCGATGAAGTCCTCGATCCGGTCCTGGATCTGCTCGCGGACCTCCTCGGCGAGCGCGCGACGCTGCTCTTCGTTGGGCAACGGGATGTTTGGCAAGTCGATGCCTGGGGGCAGTTCGATTCCCGGGATCGGGCTGGAGCGGGCGTCCTCGAGCATCTGCTCGAGCTCGCCGATCCGGGTGTCGCGGTCGGCGACCGAATCCTGCGCATCGGCGAGCTGGGCCTCTAATGCCTGCACCTCGCTCCGCGTCCCATTGGTCACCACAAGCGTCGCCAACACGCCGAGGACAATGCCGAGCGCGAGTACCCCGACCAGTGTCGCCACGGAGCCGCGGCCTCGGCGCCGCTCCCGCTTGGGTTGCCAACTCGGCTCGGGGGCGACGTCTTCAGAGTCCCACGGCGGCACGGGGGGAACCCGCAGGCGCTGGGTGTGATCCTGCTCCTCGTATACCGAAAGGCGCCGCGTCAACTCCTGCTCATCCTCGTCCGCTTCGATCCGCTGCGTGCGCTCGCTCTCGGCCATCAACTTGACTCCCGCGTCCGGTTCCGATCCCCACGCTACCCCACGCGTCCGGCCGCTGGCCCCCTCGCGCGTCCCTTATGCGGGCTGCTTCCCCGTCACCCTGGCCAGACGACCAGGGAGCACCGTATCTGCTCCCAGGCGCCTCAACCCCGCCCGGAACCACTGACGCTCGCGAAACGTTTCTCTCGATACTGCTTGGTTGGCGTATGGAAGGTAGGTGAGCCGCCATGGCTGGAACGCTGATAGTTGCACTGGTGATCGGGCTTCTCCTTGCCGTGGGCGCTGGCCTGTTCGTGAAGAAGGCGCGCGTCAAGGCGAACGGAAGCTGGGCCGGGCCGGTAGCCATCGGAAGCATCGCGGGCTTGATAGGCCTCGCCGTGATGGCGTTCTCCCTGCTGGCTCTGGTTGGGATGCTCCAGTAGTCGGCATTGAAGTCTTCGACTACACGGCCCGCGCGGTGTTGAGGCTCCGGGCGTTCCGGAGAGAGCGGACGGGATGCCGCTACTCGAGGTGGGCCAGCGGCAGGCCCAGAGTCTCGTTCGGAAGGATCCGGAAGACTTTGATCTGCGTCAGATCGAGAACATCCTGACCATCCCTATCGGAACCGCTCGGCTCCTGAGCATGAGCCGACCCCGCAAGACCCGTCAAGGCCACAACTGCGACAGCACTAGCGGTCTTCCACCACGTGCTCATGATTCCCCCGTGTGTCGTACATCCCCCGATTACGAACAGATGCACGGTAACAGGTTGATGAGGCGGATGTACAGACCTTAGGGACTGGGCAGGAATAACGTTGTGGTTTGTCCTGGTTCGGTCTGACCGTCG
This sequence comes from Egibacteraceae bacterium, assembly GCA_050743625.1. Classification (GTDB taxonomy): domain Bacteria; phylum Actinomycetota; class Nitriliruptoria; order Euzebyales; family Egibacteraceae; genus JBOGED01. The sequence goes on from JBOGED010000618.1 coordinate 2,944, forward strand.
CGGTCAGCAGTTGTGTGCGGGATATCGGCGGTATTGAGGCTGTCGCAATCGAGGCGCGTGGCTGTGAGCGC
>JBOGED010000619.1:0-3470 GCA_050743625.1 Egibacteraceae bacterium
CCCTCGAGCTGCGCGAGCACCTCCGCCTCGGTGCGATGCATCTCCGCGGCCAGCGGGTGGGCGTCGCCGTCGGCCGCCTTGACGAACGCCTGCGCGCCCCTCCGTAGGCGGACCCGCACCGCAAGACTCGGCGTGAACCCACCCCGCTGCGCAGCCGTCGCCTTGACCTTGCCGATGGCCTTCTCGATCCGGGCACGCAGCCCACCCGGCACCTGATCCCACGCCGGCTTGGGCGTGCCGGACGCGATCGACCACTCCCACCCCTCGTCGGTCACGCCCTCGATGATACGCCCCGCCTTTTCCACGCAGATGCTTCACAGCCCTGGCCCAGATTGTTGGTTAGCTTCAATCCCCTACTTCGCGGGGATGGCGTTGATGCGGGTTCTCCGAGACCATGGCCCGGTCGGCGCGCACGTCTCTTCAATCCCTACTGCGCGGGGATGGCGTTGATGCACACTATCCAAAACGAATAGGTCAAGACCAGGGGGATGCGCTTCAATCCCCTACTTCGCGGGATGGCGTTGATGCACGGTGCGCAGCCGCTGCCAGCCGACGATGTCGCCCGCCAGCAGCATGGGACCACTTGTAGGGGGTTCTCGCCACGAGGATGGGACCACCGGTTCGCCAGTTATGGGACCGGGTGGGGTTGCGGGGGGTTCGGTCGCCTGAACGGTTCAGTTCGCGTCCTACGTCGCTGTCGAGCGGGAGGGCGCATGGTGTTCCGGGAGGTGTCGGTGACCGAGATCCGTGAGGTGCTGCGGCTGTGGCTGCGTGGCGAGGGGCTGCGTTCCATCGCCGAGCTGTGTTCGCCTGACCGCAAGACGGTGCGCCGGTATGTGCAGGCGGCTGAGGCCGCCGGGCTCAAGCGTGACGGTGGCGAGGCGCAGTTGACCGACGAGCTGTTGGGTGTGGTGGTCGAGGCGGTGCGGCCGGTTCGGCCGCGTGGCCGCGGTGGGGCGTGGGAGCGCTGCGTGGCCGAACGCGACCGGATCAAGGCGTGGTTGGACGAGGGTGTGGCGGTGGTCAAAATCGGCGACTTGCTCGCCCGTCGCGGTGTGAGGGTCCCCGAGCGCACGTTGCACCGCTTTTGCGTCGAAGAGTTTGGGTATCGCCGCCAGGCCACGACGGTGCGTGTCAACGACGGCGAGCCCGGCGGGGAGGTGCAGGTCGACTTCGCCCGCATGGGCCTGATCGCCGACCCGTCGGGACGCCGGCGGGTGGTGCACGCGCTGATCTTTACCGCGGTGTTCTCCCGGCACCTGTTCGTATGGCTCACCCACCGCCAGACGCTCGAGGATGTGATCGCCGGGTGTGATGCGGCGTGGGCGTTCTTCGGCGGCGTGTTCCACGTGCTCGTGCCCGACAACCTGTCGCCGGTGGTGGCCCAAGCCGACGCGACCGCGCCCAGGTTCACCGACGCGTTCATCGAGTACGCCCAGGCCCGCGGGTTCGTGATCGACCCGGCCAGGGTGCGCCGCCCCCAAGACAAGCCACGTGTGGAACGCGCCGTCCAGTATGTGCGCGGCAGCTTCTTCGCCGGCGAGGACTTCCGCGACCTGGACGACGCGCAACGCCGCGTCGAGCGCTGGTGTCGCCAGGTCGCCGGCACACGCATCCACGGCACGATCCAGGCGCGGCCGCTGGAGGTGTTCCGCGACTGTGAGCAGGCGCTGCTGTTGCCCGCGCCGAGCGGGCCCTACGACCTGCCGGTGTATCGCCGCGCGAAGGTGCATCGCGATCATCACATCGAGGTCGCCCGAGCGCTGTATTCGGTCCCGGGCGGGTTGATCGGACAGGTCGTGGACGTACGCGCCGACTCCGCGTTGGTGCGGATCAGCCACCGCGGTCAGGTCGTCAAGGTCCACCCGCGCATGCCTGCCGGGCGCCGCTCGACCGACCCCTGACGATCTCCCCTCGGACAAGACCGCCTACGCCATGCGCGACCTCGACCAGCTGATCGCCAAGGCCGCCGGCCATGGCGACGCGATCGGCCGCTACGCCGCGCAGTTGCTCGACGTGGCCTTGCCCTGGACCCGGATGCGTGCGGTGTATCGGCTGCTCGGCCTGACCCGCAAGTGGGGCGCCGACCGGGTCAACGACGCCTGCCGTCGGGCGCTGGACGCCGAAGCCGTCGACGTCGGCCTGATCGCCCGGATGCTCGAGCGCGCCGCCGAAACCCAACCCGACCAACAGCCACCACCCGCCGGCGACGTCGCGGCCGGCAGGTTCGTCCGCGATCCCGACGAATTCGCCGTCGACCGGGAGCGCCTGCTGTGACCGCCGCGCCCACCCCCGCCGTGACGCCCGAGCTCCGCCAGGTCCTGCGCCGCCTCAAGCTCGGCAGGATGCTCGACACCCTGCCCGAACGGCTCGTGCTCGCCCGCCACAACAAGCTGGGTCACGCCGCGTTCCTCGAGCTCGTGCTCGCCGACGAGATCGACCGACGTGACCGCACCGGTGCCGCGCAGCGCGCCCGGACGGCCGGGCTCGATCGGGCCATGACCTTGGACTGCTGGGACGACCACGACGCCATCACCTATGACCACGACGTGCTCGCCGAACTCGCCACGCTGCGGTTCGTCGAGGATCACCAATGCGCGTTCGTCCTCGGTCCGGTCGGGGTCGGCAAGACCCACCTGGCCCACGCGCTGGGCCACATCGCCTGCCGCCGCCGACGCCGAGTGCACGCCGAACGCGCCGACCGGCTGTTCAAACGGCTCAAGGCCTCCCGGCTGGACAACAGCCACGAACACGAGCTACGCCGGCTCATCGCCGTCGACCTGCTCATCATCGACGACTTCGCCCTGCACCCCCTCGACGCCGTGGCCACCACAGACTTCTACGAAATCGCCGTGGAACGCCACCTCACCGGAGCCACCATGCTGACGTCCAACCGCGAGCCGCCCGAATGGCTGGGCCAGCTCGCCGACCCGCTGCTGGCCCAATCCGCGCTCGACCGGCTGCAGTCATCCGCCTACGAACTCGTCATCGAGGGCGAGTCCTACCGGCGACGGCAAAAACCGACCATCACCACCAGAAGGGATCGTTGATGCCCGCCCCACCAGCGATCATCATCATCGCGACGCGGCCCAACACCACCCCCACCCGGTCCCTACCTCGTGGCGGAACCCCGGTCCCATCAACGTGGCGAGCGACAGCGTCACATGCAAGAGCATGTCGGGCCTGAGGCTGATGCTCTTGTGTTCACGAATACAGGTGGTCCGCTTCGCCGCGCAGGATTTCGACGCAACTGGTGGCAACCGGCGGTGAGGAAGGCGGATCTGGCACCGCTGTCGTTCCATGAGCTGCGGCATACGTTCGTGAGCTTGTGGATTGCCGCGGGCGCGAACGCCAAGGAGGTCAGCATGCGGGCTGGTCACTCGTCGGTCGCGTTCACGCTCGATCGCTACGGCCATCTCTACCAGGACCAGGACGACGCGATCGCCGACCGCCTCGACGACCCCCTTGGC
>JBOGED010000620.1:0-2240 GCA_050743625.1 Egibacteraceae bacterium
CCGTGGAAGTGCATCGAGTGCGCCCGACCGAGCTCCTCGTCCATGTTCTTGAAGTGAACGAGGATCCGGTCTCCGACGTCGGCGCGGATCAGCGGGCCGAGAAAGCCGTGGTTCTGGGCGTTGCGGATCGGCAGCCGCTTCCGCCACCGCGGCGAGAAGGCCCGGTAGAGAACGGTCCGCGTGGTCGTCTGCTCGGGCGAGTAGTGCTCCCCTTCGATGGCGTTGCGGCCGTTCGGCACCGCGTTCCAGGTCGTGGGCACTGCGCCGATCCAATACTCGCGCGTACGGCCGCTCGCGGCGACCGCCTCAGGCTGGAGTCCGCCGAGCACGCCGGCCGACACGCCGGCGCCGAGGAGGCCCGCCCGCGTGAAGCGCGCGTCCTCGAGAAGCTTCGAGAGCAGGCGATCGTCGTCCGATGACACTCGCAGTTCCGTCCTTCTCCTTGATAGCGCCGTGCCCGTCTGCACTACACGGCGTAGTGTGACTGTAGGATGCCGTGCTCGCTGTCCCAAGGAGCCGCTCCTCGTGACGAAGACCCAGCGCGTCGTCCTGCTCGCGATCGCCCTTCTCACCGCTGTCATCGCGGTTGTTCTGCTCGGTAGTACACGTGACGAGCCCGAACCGCGTCGATCCGCCGTCGCCGCTCCGACGGCATCACCCACGGCGAGCGCGGAACGAGAGGACTCGAGCACCCCTACTCCGACGCCAGCGCCGAGTGTCCCAACGCTGACAGCCGAGAATCCGCGGCGGCTGAAGTTCCGTCAGGGCGAGATCGTTCGCTTCGCCGTGCGCTCCGATCAGGACGAGGAGATTCACGTCCACGGCTACGACAAGTCGCAAGCGGTCGATGCCGGCAAGAGGGCGGAGATGAGCTTCAAGGCTGAGATCACGGGCATCTTCGAGATCGAGCTGGAGCGCTCTGGGACGCCCGTCGGCGAGCTCGAAGTTCGGCCCTGACCCCGCCCGGCTCCTCGTTAGGCTGAGCGACGGTGACCAACGCCGGGCCCCCTGCACTGCACGAGCTCGAGACCGACGTGATGGAGCAGGTCTGGATCCTCGGTGAGGCCACGGTGCACGCCGTCCGCGACGAGCTCAACGCTCGGTCCGGCAAGGACCGCGCGTATACGACCGTGATGACGGTGATGTCACGGCTTTGCTCGAAAGGGCTGCTGAAGAAGGAGCGCCGCGGGCGCAGCGATCACTACGCCGCCGCGTTCTCACGTGAGGAGTATCTCGACGCCAGGGCCGAGCTCGAGGTCGACACGCTCGTGGCCGAGTACGGCGACATCGCGCTCGCGCACTTCGTCGCTCACGTGGCGAAGCTGGACCCAAGCCGGCGCCAGAAGCTCCGGCGGCTCGCTCGCCGTGACTGACGCGGCAAAGATCCGGCGCGTGGAGCTGGCGGTCGCGCTGCTCGCCCTGACGGTGGCGGTCGGCGCAGTGGTCATCACGCTCGACGCGATCCGGTTCCACACCGCTGCTCTCCTGGCCGCCGTCACGGGGCTGAGGCTCGGCGACATCCACGCCGAAGGCGTTGCCGTGCTCGTGCTGGCCGCCGGGAGCGCGGCCGCCGTCGGAGTCGCGATCGCGTCGGCGGTCAGGCAGTCTCTCGAGCAGCGCTCCTTCGTCCGCGCTCTGCGTGATGTGGGCGCGATCGTCGTGGACGGGCGCGAGCTCGTAGTCGTGCGCGGCGCCACGCCGGCCGCGTTCTGCGCGGGCTTTCGGCGCCCGCGAATCGACGGTTCGCAGGGAGCGCTCCGGGTGCTGGACGCGGAGGAGCTGCGAGCGGTGGTTGCCCACGAGGCTCATCACGCCGACCGCCGTGATCCACTCCGGCTGCTGATAGCGACGCTGGTGACGTCGTCGCTCCGCGTGATCCCCGCCATCGGCACGCTCGGCCGCCGGCACACGGTCCTTGCGGAGCTCGCGGCCGATGCCGCCGCCGTGCGCTCGCTCGGTAGTCCGCGCCCCCTGGCTGGAGCGCTGCTGGCATTCGACGATCACGACGGCGTGGCCGCCGGCGTCGCTCCCGAGCGCGTCGATCACCTGCTCGGAGAGCAGACGCCCGAAGACGTGCCGGCCGGCCTCGTCGCGGTCGCGGCGTTCGGGTTCGGCATTCTCCTCAGCGTGGCGCTGCTTCTCGCCGCGCTGCCGACGCACCCGCAGTTCCCGGTGACATCGGCGCCAGTCTGCGCGGTCGCCGTCTCGGTGGTTGCAAGCCCCGCCTGGCTCGCCACGCG
>JBOGED010000621.1:0-6455 GCA_050743625.1 Egibacteraceae bacterium
GTGCGAGGCCCATGGGATCGGCTACGACAAGGCGGTGGCGCGCATCCCGATCGTGGGCGCGGCGATCCTCTTCGATCTTCGTGCTCCGGGCGCGTCCCGACCGGACCGCGACGCGGGGTGGGAGGCCTGCGAGGTGGCCTCACCCGACGACCCACCGATGGGTAAGGTCGGCGCTGGCGCCGGCTGCACCGTCGGCAAGACCGCCGGTCTCCCGTGGGCCGCGCCAGGCGGCCAGGGATGGGCCGTCGTGCGTGGAGGGGGAGTGACGGTTGGCGCGCTCATGGCGGTGAACGCGCTCGGCGACATCCTCGACGAGCGGGGTGGCGTGCTGGCCGGCAGCAGCGCTCCGGCGGGCACTCCCCGGTTCCCCTATGTGCCCTTCCCCGAGAACGGCCCTGGAGAGATCGAGAACACGGTGATCGGCTGCATCGTGACCGACGGGCGGTTGCCCAAGTCCGAAGCCTGCCGCGCCGCCGACCTGGCGCATACCGGCATCGCCCGCAGCGTCGAGCCCGCCCATACCACTCACGACGGCGACGCGCTCTTCATGCTCTGCGCGCAACGGGTAGAGACCACCCCCGACCTCGTCGCCCACCTCGCCGCCCGCGCCGTCGCCGCAGCCATCCGCGCCGCGGTCCGCGCGAGCGCTGGAAGGACTGCAAGCGAAGATTGCAAAAAGCCTCTGGGAGTGTGACCGTGCATGGCTGGCGACCTGTCAACGATCAGTTGTCAAGAGGAAGGGTGTGAGCGTGCCGACGATCGGTATTCATGAGCTTTCGCGCGACACTAGCCGGGTGATCGCCGAGGTCGAGCGTACCGGCCGCCCGCTCATCGTGACCAGGGACGGCGAACCAATTGTGGCGCTGTGTGCCATCGGCGTGGACGACCTCGAAGATCTCGCCCTCGCCTACGCCCCTGAGTTCGTCCGTGACCGAGCGGAGGTGGACGCGTACCGATGCGCGTGCCCCCGAACTCCGACTTTGGGGAATATACGCCCCAAAGTCGGAGTTGGGGGAGGCCCTGCAGGATCTCGGCGGGAACCAGCAACGTCATTTGCGGAAGCGGTTCACCCACGCCTGCAGCACCGGTGAGGAGGCGGAGGCGGCCTGGGCCCAGGCTTCGTACTCGGTCACCGCGCCGAGGTCGCCGGTCTCGACGGCGAGTCTGACCGAGCGCTTGATGCTGCGGGCCAGCCCAGGGTCGAGGGCGGCGAACCGGGAGGCGAGATCGGTGGCGACGCGGACGCAGTCGTCTTCGGGCCCATCGGCGAGGCCCCATGCGACGGCACGTCCGGCATCGAGCGTGTCGCCGAGCAACAAGGTGCGCAGGGCGCGACTAGCGCCGAGTGCCCGGACGAGAAACCACGTGCAGCCGCCGCCAGGATGCATGCCGATGCGGGCGAAGGTCGCTCCGAACGAGGCGACCGGCGAGGCGATGCGCACGTCACAGGCCAGGGCGAGGTTCAGCCCGGCGCCGACCGCTGGGCCGTTGACCGCGGCGACGGTAGGGAACGGCAGCTCGAAGATCTTGAGAAACACCTGGTAGTACGCCTGCATGGTCGCATGGGTGTCGACCACGGACCGGTCGGTGTCGCCGAACAGGTCAGGAAGGTCCCCGCCGGCACAGAACGCGTTTCCCTCGCCGGTCACGACCAGCGCTCGTGTCTGGCCGTCGTCGCGAAGCGCCTCACACACAGCGATGATTTCGCGGCTCATCTGGTGGCCCATGGCGTTACGCTTCGCCGGGTCGCTGAGGGTGAGTACCCGTACGCCCGCTTCGAGCGTGTCTATCCGAACCTTGGTCATGCGCCCGAGGGTAGGCCCACGGGTCTAGACTCGCTTGGCCCAAAGAAGCCACCGGGGTGACAGGTCGATGTGTGACGCTTCTCACGCGAGGAGTAGGGAGATGACGCGGGAGTTGCAGCTAGTTAGCCTGTCACCGGCCGAGACCCGCAAGATCGCCGCTACCGTGGCGGGGGCTCTACGCCTTGGAGATGTGGTGGCGCTGACGGGTGAGCTGGGGGCCGGAAAGACCTGCTTCGTGCAGGGGGCGGCCCAAGCGCTTGGGGTGCAGGGTCGGGTGACCAGCCCGTCGTTCATCCTTCGACGGGAGTATCACGGGCACGTCTGTGTCCTGCACCTCGACGTGTACCGGTTGTCGACCCTGCAGGAGGTACTCGACGTCGGGTACGAAGACGCGCTCGACCGCACCCGGGTGACGTTCATCGAGTGGGGCGACGCGATGAGCCCGCTTCTTCCCGTGGATCATCTCGAGGTCGAGTTCCGGTTGCCCGAGCCAGCCTGGCCCGAGCCTGACCCCAGCCTCGATGAGGCCGAGGCAGAGCCGCGGGTCTTGCTTATCCGTGCGCACGGGCATGACTGGGCCCGGCGCATCACAGGGCTCTCGGTAGATCTCCAACGCTGGCGCAAGGATGCGTAGATGATGGTGCTCGGGATAGAGACCGCGACCTCTCAGTCCAGCGTGTGCATCGGGAGTGAGCAGGGCCTAGTAGCGAGCGCCACGCTGGCGCGTGGGCGCGCCCATGCGCGGTTCTTGACGCCAGCGATCGCGTTCTGCCTGGACCATGCGGAGCTCGACCTCGAAGCCGTGAACGGGGTTGCCGTAAGCCTCGGTCCCGGGCTGTTCACAGGCCTGCGAGTGGGCATCGCCACCGCGCAGACGATCGCCCATGCTCGGCGGCTCCCGGTGGTTGGCTTCGCGTCCCTCGACCTGCTGGCGTATAGGGTTCGGCATGTTCGGCGACTCATCTGCAGCGTGCTCGACGCGCGGCGCGGTGAGCTGTTCTGGGCGTTCTACCGCCCCGTTCCAGGCGGTGTGCAACGGATGACGGAGTATCGAGTTGGGCCGGGAGGCAAGATTGCCGGGGAGATCGAAGCGGTCGTGGACGACGTGCTCTGCGTCGGTGACGGCGCGATCGCCAACCGGCCGTTGCTTGAGTCGACCGGCGCCGAGGTCGGATCCTTTTCGAGCGCCTATCCGACCGCGCACGCCTTGGTCGAGCTCGCGCTCCCGCGGTTCATTCGTGAGGAGACTCAGCGACCGGAGGACCTCCTGCCGATCTATGTGCGCAACGCGGATGCGCGGATCAACTGGCGCAATCGAGGTGCGCTCTTCGGTGGCGATTCGAAAGGAGTAGCGAGCTGATGGTGGCCGAGCTGACGCGCCCCGTGATGGCGGGCGTCCAGACCGCTCCGATGCGCCCGCGCCACCTTGGCCAGGTATTGGCGATCGAGCGCTCGGTCTACCCGAAGCCCTGGTCCAGATCCGTGTTCCTCTCTGAGCTCGCGCAAGGTGACTTCCGCCGTTACGTCGTTGCGCTCGGTCAGGCGACGGGTTGGTGGCGGCACCGACCCGTCGTGGGGTACGCCGGACTGATGCTCGCGGTGGACGAGGCGCATATCACGACAGTAGCGGTGCACCCCGCGCATCATCGGAGGAAGATCGCGAGCCGCCTCCTCTGCGCGCTGCTCAGGGAGGCGCGCGCGCTTGGGGCCGCTTCCGCTACCCTCGAGGTTCGCGTGGCGAACCGAGGCGCACAGCGCCTGTACGGCGGCTTCGGGTTCGCGCCGGTCGGGACACGACCTGGCTACTATGCGGAGACCGGAGAAGACGCGCTCATCATGTGGGCGTATCAGCTTCAGTCGCAAGAGTTCGCCGATCGGCTTGCCGGCCAGGAATCTCGCCTGAAAGCTCCCGGCGGGTCCAGTGGCGCGCCCGATTTGGAGGTGCCGTGGGTGAAAGGGCGTGTCGGCTTGGGTGAGGGGTCCACCTAAGTGCTAGTACTTGGCATTGAGACGTCGTGCGACGAGACGGCGATCGCGCTGGTCGAGAACGGGACCCGGGTGCGATCGAACGTGATCGGCTCGCAGGTGGATCGCCACCGGCCGTACGGGGGCGTGGTTCCGGAGATCGCCGCGAGGGCGCATCTCGAGTTGCTGCTCCCGACTATCGATCGGGCACTGGTAGAGGCGGGATGCACCTACGCAGATGTCGAGGGTGTCGCGGTCACTCGCGGGCCGGGGCTGGTGGGGGCGTTACTGGTCGGCGTGGCGGCGGCGAAGGGTCTGGCGCTCGCCCATGGGCTCCCCTTGATCGGGGTCAATCACCTGGAGGGACACGTCTGCGCGGTGCAACTGGAGTTCGGTGCCCTCCCGACGCCGCTGATCGCGCTCATTGTCAGCGGCGGCCATACCAGCCTGGTGCTCCTCGACGAGGGCGGGCGCTTCGCGACCGTGGGAGCGACGATCGACGACGCGGCCGGCGAGGCGTTCGACAAGGTGGCGCGGTTCTTGGGGTTGCCCTATCCGGGCGGCCCGGAGATCGACCGGCTCGCGAAGGAAGGCAACGGCTCCGCGATCGCCTTCCCACGGCCGATGCCGGGATCGACGCTGGACTTCTCACTCTCAGGGCTGAAGACCGCGGTGATCCGCGAGATGCGCAGGCGCGAAGCGGCCGGCGAGGAGATCTTCATCCCCGACGTGGCCGCATCGTTTCAAGAGGCGGTGGTCGACGTCGCGGTCCGCAAGACCGTCGCCGCGGCCGCGCGGCACGATGTTGGGAATGTCACGCTTGTCGGCGGTGTCGCCGCCAATTCGCGGCTGCGGGAGCGGATGTCGGGCGCATGTGACCAAGCCGGGCTGCGGCTGATGGTTCCCTCACCCGGCCTTTGCACGGACAACGGGGCGATGATCGCCGCGGCGGGCTTCAATCGTTTGATCGCCGGCCAGCGCATGAGCCTGGAGGTCGACGCTGATCCCAACCTTTCGCTCGACGCATCGGTGATTCCACCGGCTCCGACGGGGTCTCTGCCATGACGTCGGTTCCCGCTCCCGCGAAGGCGACCCGGTTGGCCCGGGTCGACGTCGCTCGAGTGTCCACGCTGCTCGAGCAGGACTTCGGCCGCCTGCGGGATGGGCAGTGGGCCTATGCCAACCACTATCTGTTAGACGCGCTTGACCGGGGAGAACACAACCGGTTCGTCGTCTGGCCCAGCGACGATCCCCTCGCGGTGTTGTATGTCGGGACGACCGGCACGTTGGTACCGGCTGGCGACGCATCAGCCGCACAGGCATTCGTGGAGACCTCGGAGCAGACCGGATGGCGGATCCTTATTGGTGACCTGCCTATCGCGCAAGCGATCCTCGAACAGTCCGCCAAGGCCGTGTTCCGTAGGCGAGTGTCGGCCAGGCAGCAGCGGTTCATGATCGCCACGGGCTCGCCCTCGGACGGTAATCCTCCGGGTTTCCGGATCGCGGTTGGATCGGACTTGGACCGCCTGACCGAGTTCGCATGCCAGTTGCACGTCGAGGATCGGATGGGGCCACCGATCTCCCGCGCGGGACGGGTGGCAGTCCGTTCTCGGATGGCGGAGAGCATCGCCTCGAAGGCCACGTGGGTCGTCGATCGCGGAGGTTTCGCGGTCGCAAAGATCGACGTGTCGTTGCATAGCCGCAGGCGTGGCGCGCAGCTCGCCGGCGTTTTCGTTCAACCCGAGTGGCGCAATAAGGGTATCGCCACAACGGCGGTGAGCGCCTTGACTCGTGAGCTGTTCGACCAGGGCCTCCCGGTGGTGTCGCTGCACGTCCGCGCGGACAACATTTCCGCCCTCGCCGCCTATGGGCGAGCCGGCTTCCGCGACGAGCGCCCCTGGTTGCTCGCCTTGCGTTAGTGGCCCGTCGCCGAAATTCCTTTAACGCCGGACCGCACCTGCATCTCGCCTCGCTGCGTTGCTCGTCGGTTACATATGCAGCGGATATGCGCCCTCCTCGCGCCTTGCGAGGCGAGCGCAGATCACACTCCGGACATTCAAAGGACTTCGCCGACGGACCACTAGGCCACTTCGCCAGCAATTCGCTTGGCATTCACTCGTCATACACGCGCCAGTGTTGACGAATTGTCTAGTTATATTAGGATGTAATAATGTATGCCCGCTTTATAGCGAGATAATTCCCCGAGGACGCGGGCACAGGAGTTGACATGCGAACGGTTCGACTTGCGGCGCTGGCCATCATGATGATGCTCGCGCTGGTCGCGGGAGCGGGAGCAAGCCACGCATCCTCTCGTCCCATGTGCCACGGCGAACGAGCGACCATCCGAGGAGACAAGGGCGACGACAAGATCAAAGGGAAGCACGACAAGGATGACGTCATCGTAGGCCTGCGAGGCGACGACGAGATCGACGGCCGTGGCGGCGACGACACCATCTGCGGCAACCAAGGCGACGACGAGCTAGAGGGCAACCGCGGCAAAGACAAGCTCATAGGCGGCCGAGGAGACAACGAGCTCAACGCCCGAGATGGCAAAAAAGACGCGATCGTAAGCGGGGGCCCAGGCTACGACATCTGCAAAATCGACAGGCGAGACAAGACAAGAGGCTGCGAAAAAATCATCCGCCACCGCTAACACCAAGGTAACCGAGCGCGCGGGCCCGAGAC
>JBOGED010000622.1:0-4967 GCA_050743625.1 Egibacteraceae bacterium
GGCGTATACGCCCGCAGCGGCACATCGGCCTGAAGGATGTGGCGGCGCGCCGAGCTGACGCTGGTCCTATTCGACCGCGAGCTGGCCCTGTGCTCGGGGGTCGACGCTGGCCGGCTGACGGTCGCGCTGCTCGTGGTCGTCGCCGTGGCGATCGGGGCGGCCATTCGCCTGACCGGCGCGCTGCTGGTCGACGCCCTCACCCTGCTGCCGGCGCTCGGGGCCCGCAACCTGGGGCGCTCGCTGACGTCGATGGTGCGGTGGTCGGTCGCCCTGGGCCTGGCCGGCAACCTGGCCGGGTTCGGCGTGGCCCTCGCCCTCGACCTCCCCCCCCCGGCCCGGCCCTCGTCCTCGTCGCCGGTCTGCTGACGCTGGTGACCTACCTGATACCCAAAGGAGCACTCGATGCGACGTCACACCTGGCTCGCGGTGGCGGCGAGCCTGATCCTCCAGGCCTGCGCCGCGACCGGCGGCGGAGCCCAGCCGGCGGCGCGGATCGTGGCCTCGACCAGCTGGGTGGCCGCCTTCGCGCGGGCCGCCGGCGCGACTGACGTCACGGTGGTCGCCCCGGCCGACCTCGCTCACCCGCCCGACTACGATCCCAGGCCCTCGGCGCCGACTACGTGCTCTACGCCGGGTTCGAGGCGTTCGTGCGGGAGGCCGCCGGCTCGCGGGCGCGACTGGTCGAGGTGCAGACGGAGAACTCCCCGGCCGTCATCCGCCGCGAGGTGACCCGCCTCGGCGAGCTGTTCGGCACCGAGCAGGCGGCGGCGGGCTGGCTGGCCGGTTTCGACGCCGAGTACGAGCGGTTGTCGGGCGAGGTGAAGGCTGCGCTGGCCCGGCCCCGCGCGTGGTCGCGCAGGTGCTCATGACCCCGTGGGTCACCTTCGCCAGCGTCGAGCTGGTCGGCACGTACGGTCCCGAGCCGGTCACCCCCTCGCAGCTGGCCGAGCTGGCGGCCGCTCAGCCCGACATCGTGTTCGACAACGCGCACCTCCCCCGGCCAGGCCCTGCCCGGAACCGCGATCGAGGAGGTGGACCTCGTCAACTTCCCTGGCGAGGACCTGGACCTGCTCGGCGTGTTCAGACAGAACGCGGAGCGGATCGAGCAGGCGCTGGCGGCGTGATCGGGTGCTCTGCGAGTGGCTGGGCGGCGTAGGTGATGCGGGCGATCCCGTCGGGGTGGCGTTGGGCTTCGGCGGTGACGCCGAACACGTCGCGGAGCACCGCGGGTGTCAGCACGTCGAGGACCGGGCCGGCGGCGGCGACCCGCCCGCCCTGGAGCACGACGAGGTGGTCACAGCTGCGTGCGGCCAGTTCGAGGTCGTGCAGGACCGCCAGCGTGGTGATACCGGTCGCGCGGATCAGCCCGAGCAGCTCGAAGCGCGCGCGGATGTCGAGGTGGTTGGTCGGCTCGTCGAGGACCAACAACTGGGGTTGCTGAGCGAGCGCGCGGGCGAGCAGCACACGCTGGCGCTCGCCACCGGACAGCGAGCCGAACGGCCGCCGGGCAAGCGGCCGCAGACCGGTCCGCTCCAGCGCGTCGTCGACCGCCGCGCGGTCGCGGGTGCCCTCGCGGTCCAACAGGCCGTGGTGGGGAGTGCGGCCGAGGGCGACCATCTCGGCGACCGTGAGACCCGACGGCGCGGGGTTGTCCTGGAGCACCGCCGCGGTGCGGCGTGCGGCGGTGCGGGCCGGCAGCTCCCACACATTGTCCTCGCCGACGCGTACGGCGCCGGCGTCGGGTCGCAGGGACCGGTAGATCGTGCGGAGCAGGGTGGATTTGCCGCTGCCGTTGGGCCCGACGAGCCCGACGAAGTCGCCGGGGCCCACGTCGAGGCCGGCGTCGCGCAGGACCGGCCGGCCGCCGAGCGCGACGCTGACCTGCTCCACGACCAGCCTCATGCCTCGGCCAAGCTCCGGTTGTGCCGCAGCAGCCACAGGAAGAAGGGTGCGCCGAAGGCGGCGGTGAAGATCCCCAACGGCAGCTCGTTGGGGCTGTCGACCGTGCGGGACAGCAGGTCGACGACGACTAGGTAGGTGGCCCCGATCAGCGCGGACAGCGGCAGGACGCGGCGGTGGTCGGAGCCGAAGGCAAGGCGCACCAGGTGCGGGATCATCAGCCCGACGAACCCGATACCCCCGGCCACGGCGATCAGGGTCCCCGTCACCAACGAGGACAAGCCGAGCAGCCCGAACCGCAGCCGCCGCACGTCGATGCCCAGCGCGGTAGCGGACTCGTCCCCGGTGACCAGGGCGTTGAGGCGGCGCCCGAACAAGACCAGCAGGCCGGTCGACGTGACGATCACCGCGCCGACGACCGGCAGCTGGCTCCACTGAGCGCCGGCGACGCTGCCGAGCAGCCAGAACATGACCGACCGCAGCTCGTTGGGGGTGGCCCGCAGCTGGACGTAGCTGGTGGCGGAGATGAACACGTAGCCGACCGCGACGCCGGAGAGGACCAGCCGGGTCGGCGATAGGCTGCCGCGCTGCTGTCCCAGGGCGAACACCACCGTCACCGCGATGATCGCACCGGCGAACGCCGCCGCCGACACACCCAAGCCTCCGGCGGCGCCGGAGCCCAAGGTCAGGACCAGGACCGCGCCGAGCGACGCGCCCGAGGACACGCCGAGGACGTAGGGGTCAGCCAAGGGGTTGGCCACCAGCGCCTGCAGGACGACTCCGGCGACCGACAGGCCGGCCCCGCACAGGGCGGCGAGCAGGACGCGTGGGACGCGGTATTGCCAGATGATCTGGTCCCGCACGGGGTCTCCGGCCGTGCCGCGGCCCATGAGGTGGCCGGTGACGACGTCCCATGTGCCGGCCAGGGGTATGCGGACCGACCCGATGCCGATCGCGACCAGCATCATGGCGGCAAGCGCCACGGTCACCACGACGGCGCACGGGACGAGCGGCAGGCCGTGCAGCGCGGCCGCCCGTTCCTCGTCGAGACGCGCGAGACGTGGCACGCCGGGTCAGACCGCGTCGGGGTGGATCATGCGGGCGATCCGATCCACCGCGATGGCGTTGCTGGGCCCCAGGTAGATCGAGTCGGACAGGACGACGAAGCGGTCACGCTTGGCCGCCTCCCATTGCGGGAAGGCGGCGAACAGCCGCTCCGCGTCGGCCTCAGGAGTGGGGTTCATGAAGCTCACGATCACGACCGCGTCGACCGGCGTCGCGGCGACCTGCTCCCGGCTGAGGTTGGCGAACAGGCCGTCCGTGGTGCCGGCGAACGCGTTGACCCCGCCCGCCTTGGCGATGATGTCGTTCCAGATACCGTTGGCCGCGATCGAGCTGAAGTCGCCCGAGCCCATCTCCATACCGGGGATGACCACCATCACCCGTGCCGCTGGCTGACCCGCGACCTTCGCGGCCACCTCGGCGATCTGCCGCTGCGACTCGGCGATGATGGCCTCGGCCCGATCGCTGACGTCGAAGATCACGCCGAGGTCACGCAACAGGGCGTAGCTGTCGTCGATCGTCTGCGCGTTTTGCAGAGCCAGATCGTTCGGGCCGCCACAGGTCGAGGCCGGCACGTAGGTGTTCGCGCCGACCGTGAGCAGCTCCTCGCGGGTCGCGAACCCAGTCTGGGCGTCGAACCCGCCGCCGTAGGTCGACAGGACGAAGTCCGGCCGCAGCCCGAGCATCGCCTCGCGCGGGATGTGAGCAGGTCGTTCAGCCTGATCCCCCTCGTCGGCAGCTCCGCGATCGCCTCGGCCCGACCGGGCTCCTCGGACGCACCGTACGACTGCGCGTTGGCGACGATACGGTCGCCGAGGCCCAGCGCCAGCAATGAGGAGACCTCGGCCACCGAGCCGCCGTTCATCACGACCGCCCGGCTCGGCGCCTCGGTGAACGTGTAGTCCTGGCCGCAGTTGCTCACGGTCAGTGGGTAGGTCGTTCTCCCGCCGCCGGTGCCCGTGGAAGCCGCCGACCCGGCCGGGGTCGACGGCTGCGACCCGGGCGGCCCGCACGCCGCCGTGGCCAGCCACAACGCCGCAATCAACGCCATCGCCGAGCGTTTCCCGAACATCGCGCGCTCCTCCCCGGGCCAGGCCCGCGCAAGCCCTAGGAGAGGAGTCGGCCCGACCGCCGGTTTAGTTCCCGCCAGACGCCGTGAGACCGGGATCGCCGCAAGCCGGGGTATGATCACCGCATGAGCGCGGAACCTACGCCTGAGCTTCGGTGG
Source organism: Egibacteraceae bacterium (assembly GCA_050743625.1). GTDB lineage: Bacteria > Actinomycetota > Nitriliruptoria > Euzebyales > Egibacteraceae > JBOGED01. The sequence goes on from JBOGED010000622.1 coordinate 4,190, forward strand.
CGCTTCACGGTCGACGAGTACGAGCGCATGGGACAGGTCGGCATCTTCGGTGAGGACGACAGGGTCGAGCTGCTCGATGGAGAGATCGTCAACATGACACCGATCGGACCGCTCCACGCAGGGACGGTCAACTACCTGGCCGAGTTGTTGTTCCGGCGCCCCGCCGGTCGCGCGATCGTCATCGTGCAGAACCCCCTCCGGCTGGCGCCGTACTCGGAGCCGCAGCCAGACATCGTCGTCGCCCGCCGCCGTGACGACTATTACCGGCTGGGGCATCCCACGGCGGGTGACATTTTGCTGGCGATCGAGGTGTCGGACTCCTCCCTCCGCACCGATCGCAAGATCAAGGTGCCGCTATACGCCTACGCCGGAGTTCCCGAGCTCTGGCTCGCCGATCTCGCCGGCCGCGCCGTGACCGTCCACACCGAGCCGCGTAACGGCGCCTACGCACAGGTACGGACCGCGCACCCTGGTGAGAGCCTCACCCCTTGCATGATCCCCGACCTCACCGTGGCGGTGAGCGAGATATTCGGCACCAGCTGAGCCACCTGCTCAGATGACGCTCTTCCCCCATCCGCAACGCCCGGGTGCTCGACGGGGCGGAGTTGCTCGACCGGGCTGACGTGGTGGTCGCGCAACTCCAGGGGTTCGAGATCCTGCCCGCCGGGAGTGGCTGGACGTCGCGTGCCACTCGGGCGAGGTGGTGTGGGGACGCCGGTCAGCTTGGCGGTCCGGGCGGAACCTCGACTGGTTGCTGCAGGCCCGCTCGGGGCGGGGA
>JBOGED010000623.1:0-7212 GCA_050743625.1 Egibacteraceae bacterium
GTGGAAAGACTGTCATAGTTGATCCCTTCCTAAGATGCACGGACCACGCCGGGACGGGTACGCGGGAACGTCGACGAATCCTCACTTGCCCTCGATCCACCGCGGGCGCTGAGGGCACATCGTCGACCTGTGAACATGCAGCATTTGCGCGCCCACGCGCAAATGCTGCCAGCTACTGGCCGATCCGTGGGATGCCCGCTGCTGGACCCCTAGAAATTGCGCGTTGGCGCGCACTTCCTGGTGGATTCAGGCTTAGTTGCCTCACCAGGGTCGCGCTCCGCGCTCATAGTTGATCCTCTACCAGTGCGGACATGGCCTCTCTGACGCGCTGGACGGCACCGCGGTCGGCCCACCGGTCGGGATCGACCGGCTCGCTCACGCTCAGGTCGTCGGCGAAATGACGGTCGAGTGTGGCGACGACCGCCGCATCCAGGACGACAAGGTTGGTCTCCTCATTCTGGCGTGAGGAGCGCGGATCCAGGTTGGCCGACCCTACGCATGCCACCAGGCCGTCAGCCGTGAGGATCTTCGCGTGCAGCATGGTGCGCTGGTACCGCCAGATGCGCACGCCGGCCTCGAGAAGCGCCGAGTACTCGGCCTCGCCGGCGACTTGGACCACGCGTTTGTCGATGTGCTCCCCGGGCACGAGCACATCGACCTCGACCCCCCGCGCAGCGGTGGCGCACAGGCTGTCACACAGATCATCGTCGGGTACGAAGTACGCGCTGGTGATCCTCAGGTGCCGCTCGGCCAGCCGGAAGAGCGCATCGAAGGTGGTTTGCAGCTCGCTCCACCCGACCTGCGACGGGCAGTTCACGACCTGGACGATCGAGTCGCCGGCCTGCGGTTGCTCGGGGAACCGGTCGGCCTGGTCAAAGAGCGGGCGGCCCGTCTCTGCCCAGTTTCCGAGAAAGGAGGCGCGTAGCCCGTCCACGGCGGGACCGCGTACGCGGAAGTGCGTGTCCCGCCACTCCTCTGGGTTACGCGCGTCGCCCTCCCACTCCTGGGCAATGCCGACTCCCCCGACAAACCCGATCTGCTCGTCGCAGACCAGCACCTTGCGGTGGGTGCGGTTGTTCACCTCCCAGACGCGCAGCCGCTTCGGCGTGCGGAACCACTCCAGGAGGCAGCCCGCCTCTTGCATCTCATCGACCAGATCGCGGTTCATCTGGGCGGCGCCGACGGCGTCGAGCAGGATCCTGCAGCGCACGCCTGCCCGTGCCCGCTCGCTCAACGCGTCCGCGAACTCAACCGCGATATCGCCGGTCCAATACACGTAACTGGTCAGGTCGATCGTCGAGGTGGCGGCGCGGATCGCGGCGAGCATCGCCGGGAAGATCTCGACTCCGTTCCGCAGCACCTCAACCTGGTTGCCCTCGGTGGCGGGGATCCCGAGCATGCCTTCCAGTGCCCGGCGGTAGCGCTGCCTGCCTTTCACATCCGGTCCGGCGCGTCGATGCCGAGCAGGCCGAGCCCTGTCCCCAGGACCCGTGCGGTGAGGTCGCACAGCGTGAGCCGGCTCGCGCGCGTCTGGGCGTCGCCCGCGCGCAAGACTGGGCACGTTTCGTAGAACGTCGTGAACACGGTCGCCAGCTCGTAGAGATAGCCGCACAACCGGTGGGGTTGGTAGCGCTCGGCGCTCGCCCGCACCGCCTCCTCGAACCCCAGGAGCGCAAGCGCGAGCGTGCGCTCGGCGGGCTCGCCGAGCCGGGGGACGGAGACCAGGTCGAGGGTCTCGCCAGCGCGCCGGAAGATCGACCGGATCCGCGTGTGCGCGTACTGCAGGTAAGGAGCGGTGTTGCCGTCGAACGACAGCATCCGGTCCCAGTCGAACACATAGTCCTTGACCCGGTCGCTCGACAGGTCCGCGTACTTGATCGCTCCGATCCCGACGGCGGAGGCGACGGCCGCGACGCCCGGCTCGTCGAGATCGGGGAGCTTGGAGCGCACCTGGGCGGCGGCGCGCTCGACGCCCTCGTCGAGCAGGTCGATGAGCTTGACCGACTCGCCCGAACGCGTCCTCAGGACCTTCCGATCGGGACCGAGGATCGAGCCGAACTCGACGTGCCGCACATCGTGCTTGTCGGTGATCCACCCGGCCATGCGAGCCACGGCAAACACCATCTGGAAGTGCTCGCGCTGGGGGGCGCCCACGACGTAGGCCATCCGCGTTGCCCCGAACTCCCGGGACCTCATGCGGATACAGGCGAGGTCGGTGGCCGCGTACCCATACCCGCCGTCGGCCTTCCGCACGATCATCGGGAGCGGCTCGCCCTGCCGGTTGGCGAACCCAGGTGGGAACACGCACTGCGCCCCCTCGCTGGTTTCGAGGAGCCCGAGGGTGTCCAACTCCTCGACCACTGAGGGCAGCATCGGGTTGTACCGGCTCTCGCCGTCGTCGTCCGCTGGCGTGAGCAGGACCCCGAGGCGCTCGTACACGTACTGGAAGTACCGGCTGGAGTGGTCGTAGAGGACGCGCCACAGCCGAAGAGTCTCGGGATCGCCCGACTGCAACGCGACGACACGGCGCCTGCTGCGCTCTTTGAAGGGTTCGTCGGTGTCGAACTTGTGGCGCGCCTGCTGGTAGAAGGCGGTGAGATCACCTTGTGACAACGCCGCGTTCGCCTCGCCGACGTCGGTCAGGTGCTCGACGAGCATGCCGAAAGGCGTCCCCCAGTCCCCGAGATGGTTCTGCCGGATGACGTGGTTGCCGAGCCAGTCGTAGAGCCGGACGATGGCGTCGCCGATCACCGTGGACCGCAGGTGACCGACGTGCATCTCCTTCGCCACGTTCGGTGCGGAGTAGTCGACGACGACGATCTCCGCCGACGTGTTCGCGGCGACGTCCAACCGCTCGTCCGGGACCATCCGGCCGAGCAGCCCGGCGATGGTCTCAGCGCGCAGCGTGAGGTTGACGAACCCCGGGCCAGAGACCTCGACCATCTCACAGAGGTCATCGAGGTCCGCGGCCTCGACGACGTCGCGCGCGATGTCCCGAGGACTCCGCCGCAGCGGCTTGGCCAGCGCCAACGCCCCGTCCGCCTGGTAGTCCGCGCGGTCCGACCGGCGCAGCGCTACAGGCGCCGGCACGCCTGGCGTGGCCACCGCCGCGAAAGCCGGCTCCAACCGGCGGGTCAAGATCTCGATCGGGTCACCCATAGTGCGTCAATGATGCCTGCCTCGCCGCGCGCCGCGAGCCGCGAGCGGCAGTTTCGACCGTCCACGCCCCACGAGTGTATGTCAGCCGGCGGCGCGCTCGGACAGCAGCCGGTTGACGAGCTCCATCAGGTCGATCGGGTCGAACGGCTTCGTGACATAGGCCTCGACACCCAGCGCCGTCCCCTTACGCACGTCCGCCTCCATGGCGCGCGCGGAGAGGAACACGATCGGGATGTGCCGCGTGCACGGATCGTCTTTGAGCTGCTCCGCCACCTGCCACCCGTTGACGTTCGGCATCATCACATCCAAGAGGATGAGGTCTGGCCTCATCCTGGTGACCTTGTCCAGCGCATCCCGCCCATCGACGGCCGTCACCACCTCGTGGCCCTCCATCTCGAGATTCACCTCGAGCAGGCCACGGATCACGTGGTCGTCGTCGACCGCCATCACCCGTGCCACCGGTCCTCCAAACCTCGCGCGGACCGCGCATCCTACGACCCACCCCCTACGCCACCCAATGCTAGACTCCGCCTCCCCGCCCGCGTAGCTCAGGGGATAGAGCGGTTGCCTCCGGAGCAACAGGCCGCAGGTTCGAATCCTGCCGCGGGCGCTGTTGATCTGCTACCTTACGAACTTATGTTTGCTACAGCATGCTCTTTGACGGATGCTCCAACCGGCATCGCGCCCGAGGCCTATGCTCCAGTCATCTCGACCAGCTCTCCAGGGGTAAGGAGCTGACACCTCTCGTGGGTCCCGCGGGCCGGACCCACGAGCACTGCACGTTGGGGCTGCGGCAAGCCGCACAACGCCAAGGGCTACTGCAAAGGCCACCGGTCGCGGCGCTCGCGTAGCCGTACCGCGTCGCGTGGGCCCGGTGGCTACTGAAGGAGTACGGGGATCTGTTTCCAGTTTCCAGAGTCAGTGGCCCTTCCAAGCAGTGCGGAACGCTTGCCTACAGAGCAACCGACCTGCCGTGAGCGCCTAGCCTTCTGATCTGGGCCTTCCGGCGTAGACGCCATGACACGGTCAGGCCTCGGGCCCACCCGAGGCCCTACCTTCCCATCCGCGGCCTCGCCTTTCAGACCCGGCTGCGAGTTCGCGCCGCCAGCTCTGGATACGCGAGCGAAGATGTTCGTAGTCGATCGGGTCCAGTCCAAAAGAGTGAGCGGGCAGCCGCTCGAACGCACGCAGCGCGTCCAGAAAAAAGCGCAGATCGAAGCCAAGGTCCTTCTGCGCTGCCAGCGTGAGCAACCGCCGCCAGCCGAATCGATCGACCAGCGCGGCGAGGTCGACGAAGTCACGGGCCGCCGCCCGGCCGAACACGGCCAACGTCTTGTCAGCGGCAAGCTCCTCTTCGGCCAGCACTTCGGTTCCGCCGATATGCTCCGTGGGCTGCAACCGCGCGTCATAGCTGAAATCCAGCTCACAGATCTCTGCACCCTCGCTGACCTGGAGGCGCACGAATCCGTCCGCCGTTCGAATCCGCTTCGCGCTCATGCCCGCAGCCTCAACAGCGCGTTCGGCAGCGGTAGCCAGTACGCTCACCGGCTCTTTCGCCGTGCAGAAGAAGTCGAGATCGTGCGTCATCCGGTCGACGATTCCGCGCAGGATCAGCGCCGCCCCGCCTGCCAACGCGAAGCCCTTTGCCTCTGGCAGACCGGAGACCAGCTCAATGAGTCGCCGCTGAATTCCAGTCAGCATGAGGCCTGCGTACCGCTCCAGGCCGTCAACCACTCTTCCCAGGCCTTGCGGACATGTGGCGGCAGGTACAGATCGGGCCAAAGGTTGACGAGCTCGTCGACCTCCACGAAATAACGGACGTCCTCCTCCAGGCCCTGCTGCAGCACGAGCTCGTACACCAACAGGCGGTCCCGGGGGTCGCTTAGGTCGTAGAAGTGATCGGGCTGAGTCCACTGAACGTGGTGCGGCAGCCTTACCAGCCCCTGCGCCTTCTGGATATTCGGATCGTCTAAGTCGTCCGGGATCGCTGGAGGGAACAGAAACCCCCCCCGGCGTGTCGAGTCAGGACGCATGCCGCTCATCGGCTCAAGTATGACTCGTCCTCTCCGAACGACGGCGACCTGGCCAGGCTCACGGTGTGATGTTGTGGTTGAGGCGGAAGAGGTTGGTGGGGTCGTAGCGGCGTTTGATCGCGGAGAGGCGGTCGTAGTTCTGGCGGTAGTTGGCGTGCACCTTGGCGGCGTCGTCGGAGGCCATGAAGTTGACGTAGCCGCCGTCCTCGGAGTGGGGGCGGAGCGCGTCATAATAGGCGCGGGTCCAGGCGATGTTCGCGGCGTCGCCGGCGGGGTCGTGCCAGCTGGCGCCTAACGCCGTGGCGAACGACGCGTCACGGTAGGCGAAGGCGGTCTCGCCGGCGGCGACGCGGTGGCAGGCGCCGTCGATGGGGAACAGCAGGGTGGCGGTCTCCATGGTGGGCAAGGTGGCGCCGTAGTCGAGGTGGACGCCGATGGCCTCGTCGGTCAACTCGCGAGTGAACATGCCCTTCCAGTAGTGCCGCAGCCCGAAGGGCATGCCCTCGTCGAGTAGCGCGTTGATCGCCGGGTAGGGCATGCGCTCGACGTACTGGCCCGCGATCGGGCCCACGCGGGCGAGGCGCTCGCGGATCGCCTGATCTTGGTCGGCTGGGCCGCTCCAACAGGTCAGCACGGCGGTCATCGGCTGACCGTGCCAGGCCTCGGGCAGGAACGGCGCCGGGGGGCCGAGCACGAATAAGAACAGGGTGCCCAGCGCCTCTGGCGCGCCCGCCATCAGGTCCACGTACCCACGCACCACGCCGGCGTCGAGTGGGTAGAACGTCGGGCCGCCGAGGATGTCGCCGATCGGATGGAGCCGGTAGGCGAACGAGGTGACGACGCCAAAGTTGCCGCCACCACCGCGCAGCGCCCAGAACAGGTCCTCCTCGCGCTCCTCGTTGCAGGTCAAGAATGCGCCGTCGGCGGTCACGACGTCGGCGGAGACCAGGTTGTCGCAGGTCAGCCCACAGCGCCGGGTCAGAAACCCGAGACCCCCGCCGAGGGTAAGCCCCGCAATGCCCGTGGTCGATACGATCCCGCCGGTCGTGGCCAGCCCGAACGCGTGGGTGGCATGGTCGAGATCGCCCCAGGTGCAGCCCGCCTCGGCCCGCACAATCCGCCGCTTGGGATCGACCCGGATCCCGCGCATCCGCCCGAGGTCCACAACGAGCCCGCCGTCGCACGTACTGAAGCCCGAGATGCTGTGGCCTCCGCCGCGCACGGCCAGCACCAGATCCTGCGAGCGGGCGAAGCGCACGGCAGTCATCACGTCGGCTACGCCAGCCACTTCGACGATCAGCGCCGGGCGCCGGTCCGCCATCGCGTTGTACACCGAGCGGGCCCGGTCATAGCCCACCTCGCCGGGCTGGACCACGCCGCCGCGTACGGCCCCACGCAGCTCCTCCACGAGCTTCTCGTCGAGGTCGGTCAAGGCAGCGGTCATGGCAGGAACCATCTTTCCGGCTCGTCCATCGGTACCCCCGCGTCCCGCAAGGCGGCGAAGACTCCATATCCCACGCGATCCAGCGCTCGGGCGTCACAACGATCGTCACGTCCTCGACCTCCTGAAGCACCCGCCCTACCACCTTGAGGCCATCGCCGGTCATCCACCGGCGGTACACCCGGGTGTTGCGCTCTCGGGACTGATCTCCACGGCGAAGCTCCGCCGTGCCCGTCGCCGAGACCCACTGGAGGGTCTCACGGTCTCCCACGAGGACGGTCACCTCCGGTCGGGCTGCGACGTTGCGCGCCTTCCGATAGCTCTTGTGGGATCCCGTTGCGGTCATGGTCACGTTGTAAGGCTCGGCGCCGGGTTCGCGCATCCCCTGAACGGCCCAAAGCCGTGGAGAACCGAAGGATGGGCTGAACTGACTACGCCTCAGACGAGGTCGTGCGTGAAGGCGAACGCGGTCGCGGCGGCGCGTGAGGACACACCGAGCTTCGCGAAGATGTTGTTGAGATGGCGGGCGACGGTGTGCTCGCTGATGACCAGCTCGGCGGCGATGGACCGGTTGGTCAT
>JBOGED010000624.1:0-1610 GCA_050743625.1 Egibacteraceae bacterium
CCGCGCGCTCAGTGCTGTCCCGGCGGAGGGGCCCTATCCCTTTGACGAGGAGCAATTTTGGCCGCCGAGCGCGTCAGCGGGCCAAGTAACGCTCAGGCGGACGCCTACGGGCGCGCTCCGGCGAACCGCTGCTCAGGGAAAGATCTCGGTCGTGCAGTCTCCGCCGGGCAGATGGATCTCGTGGCCGCGCGCGACGCCGAAGTCCGTGAAGAACCGCTCGTCGAGCGCCATTCCACCTTCGGGATCGCAGTCGATCTTGAGCATCCACGAGCGCATACCCGGATAGAACTGGTTGTCCCACGTCGAGTACAGCGAGTTCGTCACGTAGAGCCGGCGCCCGTCCATGCTGAGCTGCAGCATCTGGGGGCCCGCGTCGAGCTTGCGCCCGCCGACCGGCGGCTCCCCCAGGTCGCCGCCCAGCCAGAGACGTCCGGTCAGGCGCGGGTGCGACGGATCCGAGACGTCGTACTGCCGCAGGTCGCCGTGCAGCCAGTCCGAGAAGTAGAGGAACCGGTCATCCATCGAGAGCACGAGGTCGGTGATCAGGCCGGGCACGGGGAAGGGCCAGCCCTCGACCTCCTTCGACTCGACCTGGATGACCTTGTCGGCCTTCCACTCGCCGCCGTCGCGATGCCAGCGCCAGATGGCGCTCGAGAGCGCGGCTCCGACGAAGCCGGTCTCGGAGTCGGGGTCGTGCTGCCAGCGCACCTCCAGCGGGATCATCCCTTCCTCGCCGAGGTCAATGCTGGACACGACCCTGCGCTCCGCGAGGTCCCAGAAGTGGATGCGCCGGCCGTACTTCCCGGCGGTCACGTCCTCGAGCTTGAAGCCCGGACGGAACGTGTTCGGCGCGCCCCACTCGCTCGTGACCATGACGTTCTTCCGCGGCTGGTACCAGAAGTCGTACATGAACTCGACCCCGGCCGCGCCGTTCCCGTTCTCCCACCGGCCGAGGATGTCGAAGGTCTTGGCGTCCAGCACGGCCAGGCCCCCCGGACTGTCGCCGTTCTCGTCGCCGAGCATGCTCACGACCACGACGTCACCGGGCATGCAGTGGATGGTGTGCGGGGCCGTGAGCCGCGTCTTACGCCGCACCTCCTCGGGCTCGATCACCTTCGCCACGCCTGGCCGCCGTGGGTCCGAGACGTCAATGACGTGGAGCCGGCTCGAGCCGAACCCGGGCACGATCAGGTTCTCGCGGCGCAGCGTCGTGTGACAGGCGCTGCTGCACACCTGCCAGCCGTAGTGATGCAGCTCGTCGCCCTTGTAGGGCATGGGTGCGCGGTGGACGATGCGGCCGTACTCGTCCGACGCGGGGTTCACGTCAACCACCGCCAGGAAGTCCGGCTCCTCGATACCGGTGCCGGTGTGGAGCGCCGCGACGTAGACGAACTCCTCCGGCGGTGCCTGCATGGCCTCGCGCGGCGAGGCGTATCCGACGCGATTGGCCGCCTGCGGCTGGGGATGGGCTGGGGAGGCTTGGGCATCGTGCGCGTGGTGGGTCATTGTTCTCCTCCCGGCTGAGATCCGAATGCACGGCGGGGCGATCTCACCCCGCCCAACTTCTCACGATTGTCTACTCCGGCCGCCTTGTCCCCAGCTTCTTCATC
>JBOGED010000625.1:0-5085 GCA_050743625.1 Egibacteraceae bacterium
GAGGGACGCGCGGCGGAGGCCGCCCCGCTCGCCCTGCGCGCCGTCGAGGCCGCCGAGCGATTGGAGCGGCACGAGGTCGCATGCGAGGCCCTGGAGGTGATCGGTCGGGCCGCCCGGCTGCGCGACCTCACCACGGCCGAGGCGGCGGTACCGCATCGCCGACACCCACGGCCTCACCCTCTGGCGCATCCGCGCCCTTCACGAGCTGGGCACCATCGACCTGCTCGACGAGCGCGGCGGTGACCGGCTCGAGGCCGCCCGGGACGCCGCCGTCGCCGCGGGAGCGCTCGGAGGTCGACCTGCAGCTCGTCGGCATCCACTGGATCCGTCACGAGATGGACGAGGTGCTGCGGGTCGTGACCCGGTGCGTCGCGGCCAGCCGGCGGCTGCGCTTGCCGATCCTGGCCAAGGCCCTGCTCGACCTCGCCGGTGTGCACGCCGTGGCCGGGCACCGGGAGGAGATGGAGGAGGCGATCGCCGAGGCGCGCGCGGTTGCCCCGGACGATCCGGAGGTCAACGCTGGCGCGCTGGGCAACGTGTACGCCTACTGGTGGCTGCGCGAGGCCGACGACGCTCGGGCGACCGAGGCGCTCGACGGTGCGATGGTGATCTACCGGGGTCAGCCGGGGCTGCCGTGCACCCTCCGTGGCATGTGGGCGCTGCTCCGAACGGTCATGGGGGACGGCGAGGAGGCTCGTGACGAGGTCCGCGCCGGCCCCCAGCTCACCATGCGGATCAACCGGCGCACGCTCCAATACGCCGACGCGGTCGCGCTGGGGCAGGCGGGACAGGCGGCCGAGGCGGGGGAGGCGTTCGCGGCGGCCGAGGCGGCGGTCCGCATCCCTGGGTCCTGGGAGCACCAGCACACTCTCCGGCTCGTCGCCGGGGCCGCGCTGCGGGACGGCTGGGGTGAGCCGGTCGCCTGGCTGCGGCAGGCTCTCGGCTGGTTCGATCATCATGGCCAAGAGCGGGCGGCCTCGGCTTGCCGGGCGCTATTGCGCCAAGCCGGCGTCACGGTGCCACGCCGGGGCCGCGGCGACGCGAGCGTCCCGGATGAGCTGCGTGCGCTCGGGATCACGAGCCGCGAGATGGACGTGCTGCGGCTCGTGTCCGCCGGTCTCTCGAACCCTGAGATCGCCGCCGAGCTCTACCTGTCCCCACGCACCGTCGACAACCACGTGGGAAGGCTCCTCGCGCGCACCGGCGCTCGCGGCCGAGCCCAGCTCGCCGCCCTGGTGACGCGTATCGAGCGTTAACCGTGCGCCCGCACACGCTGAAGTTGAGTAGATCCGCGGATCCGGCATGCGGCGGCCGAGAGGACGCTACGGGGTCGGTGATCCTCGCAAGGAGCGCTCATGGATACCCGGGTCGACGAGATCGCGGATGGCATCTACCGCGTGTCCACCTACTTTCCCGAGGTTGCGCCACCCGCCGGGTTCACGTTCAACCAGTTCTTGATCGACGCGGACGAGCCCTTGCTGTACCACTGCGGGCAGCGAGCGCTGTTCGGCGCGGTATCCGCCGCGGCGGCGCGCATCGTTCCCGTCGAGCGGCTGCGCTGGATCGCGTTCGGCCACGTCGAGGCCGACGAGTGCGGCTCGATGAACGCCTGGCTCGCGGCCGCACCCCACGCGGAGGTCGCCCACGGCGTGCTCGGCTGTGAGCTGTCGCTCAACGACATGGCCGACCGGCCACCCCGAGCGCTGGAGGACGGCGAGGTGCTCGACCTCGACACGCCCGCACGTGCCGCACAACTGGGAGTCCCGGGTGCTGTTCGAGGAGACCACGGGGACGTTGCTCTGCGGCGACCTGTTCACCCAGGTCGGCGACCGGCCACCCGAGGCGACGGCGCGGCCGCGCTCCGCGACCTCGCCGCCCACTACGACCAGCGGCTCCGCGCCGCACTTACCGAAGGAGCAATCCAATAATCCCTGAGCTCGCCGCCACGCATCACACCGCGATCACCGTCACCGACCTCGAGGCCAGCGTCGCCTGGTACGAGCAGGTCTTCGGGCTCATGAAGTTCATGGAGGACCCGCACCCCGGCGGCTACACGATCTTGCTCATGGAGGCGCGGTCGCAGGTCATCATCGCCGTGCACCGCCACGACGCGAACGAGGGCGAGCGGTTCGCCGAGACCCGCACCGGCCTCGACCACATCGGCTGGTCGGTACCGCGGCGCGAGGACCTCGACGCGTGGGAGGCTCGCCTGAGGGAGCACGGCGTGACCTTCACCCCGACCGTCGACGTCGAGGAGCAAGGCATCCGGTTCTCCGTGCTGGTGTTCCGCGACCCCGACAACATCCAGCTCGAGCTGTGCTGGATGCCCGAGAACTAGGTATCAAGGTGGGACTTCGGATCTCTTCTGGGCGGCGGGCTGTTCGGTCGGCACGATGACGGGAGGTGTGGGCGATGGCCACACGACGGTGGGCATGGTTAGGCATCGCGATAGTCGGGTTGGCGGCGTGTTCGCCGCCGGGCTCGGGGCAACAGCAGTCGCCGCCGGCGGACCCGCCGGCTCAGGAGTACACGGTGCTGGCGGACGCGGAGGCTCCGCCGGGAATCCAGATCTCCGCCTACTTCCCTGGGACGCTCCAGGCACGGGCCGGTGACACGATCCGGTTCGAGAACCGCGGCCCCAACGCGCCGCACACGATCACCTTCGGCGTCGCAGCGCACCGCAGTGACGCTCCGCTGCCGGTTACCAGCGACGGCCAGCTCAACCCTGTCGTCTTCGGGCCGTGCGTTACGTCACAGGCGCCGACCGCCGGCTTGGCTGCCTGCCCTGAGCCGCCCGGCGGCCCACCCCCGGTCTTCGACGGCCAAGGCCTGTGGAACTCGGGAGTCCTCGCACCGGCCGCTCCCTCGGTGCCCGCGGACCAAACCTCGACTGTGGTCCGGCTGGCCGACGACATCGCCCCTGGTCGCTACGCCTACGTGTGCCTGCTCCACCCGCTGATGAATGGCGTGGTCGAGGTCGTCGACGGCTCGTCGAGCCTCCCCTCCCCCGCCGAGATCGCTGAGGCCGGCGAGCGAGACGCGTCCGCGGCGATCTTGGCCGCGACCGCCGTCGAGCAACCCGAGGCGGCGGCCCCCGCGGGCGCCCGCGTCAACGCCGGATGGGGCGACGCGGTCGTCGCGGTCAACCAGTTCGGGCCGGGCAACATCACGGTGCCCGCCGGGACGACGGTGACCTGGACGTCACGCAGCCCGTACGAGCCTCACACCATCACCTTCGGCCAGCCACCGTTCGCGGGCCCGGACGACCCGTCCTCCCTGATGCCCGGCGGCGCCACCCCAGGCGGCGACTACACCCGTGGGTTCGCGCACTCTGGCTTCATCGGCCCCGCCCCCGGGTTCCCGACCGACGCCTACGCGCTGCGGTTCACCACCCGCGGCACCTACCACTACGTCTGCCTCCTCCACCCCGGCATGGAAGGCGACGTCACCGTCACCTGACAGGGCCACACACCGAGGATCCGTCGCGTATAGGTGACGGATCCTTTCGTTTCGGGCGCTTATGCGGTGAGGTCAGTCCTCAAGGATCGCCAGGTCGAGCTGGCGGAGGCGCGCGGGATCGGCGAGCACGTCGATCTCGACGATCTTGCCGCCCGCGACCGTGAACCCCAATACCGAAAACGGCCGCCCATCCACAACCACCACAACCCCCGCGGCTCCATTCACCAGTGCCGGCCGCGCGAACCAGGCACGCCCCGAGAAGCCGCCACCGACCAGCGCCTGCCCGGCCACCGCCGGCGCACCACGAACCACTCTCGATGCGCCCACAGGCAGTGCACCGCGATCGGCTCGCAGCACAACGTCGGGGTCGAGCACCGCCACTAACGCATCGAAGTCACCGCCACGCGCGGCAGCCAGAAACGCGTCGACCACCGCTCGCTGGCGGCCGAGATCAGCATCAGGCACCGTGGCCGCCCCCTGCACCCGCCGGCGCGCGCGGCTGGCCAGCTGCCGCGCCGCGACCGGAGAGCGCCCCGCAATGGCAGCGATCTCGTCGAAGGGCACCGCGAACATGTCGTGCAGCACAAACGCGAGCCGCTCGGCGGGCGCCAGCGTCTCGAGCACTACCAGCAGCGCGAGACCGACCGAGTCGGCTAGTAGCGCCTCATGCTCGGGGTCGACCCCGCCCTCGCGGCTGATGATCGGGTCGGGCACGTGCGCGTCCAGAGGCTCCTCGCGCCGCGACTTTCGTGAGCGCAGCATGTCCAGGCACACGCGTGCGACGACTGTTGTCAGCCATCCGCCGAGGTTCTCCACGCCGCTCGCGCCGGAGCGGCTAAGCCGCAGCCAAGTCTCCTGAACGGCGTCGTCCGCCTCGCTCAGCGAGCCAAGCATGCGGTAGGCCACCGCCCGCAGGTGGGCGCCGTGCGCGTCGAACCGCTCCGCCAGCGATTCGCCCTTGTCCACGGTCACATCCTTTGGTCGCGTTCCGTCATAGCAGTGACGAGCCAAACTCAGCCGATGTGACAAGGAGCGCAATTATGCAAGCACGGATGAGCAACCCCGCGGTGACCGTTCCTGGCGCCATGCAGGCCATGCACGCCCTGAACGCGGCCGCGGAGAATACAGGCGTGCCGTCGCGGACGCGCGAGCTTGTCCACCTGCGCGCGAGCCAGATCAATGGCTGCAGCGTCTGCGTCGACATGCACCCTCGCCTCGCCAAGAAGGCAGGCGAGACAGACGAGCGGCTCTTCGCGGTGGCAGCCTGGCGGGACACCCCCTACTTCACCGACGCCGAACGCGCCGCGCTGGCGCTCACCGAGTCCGTCACCCGGCTCAGCGACCGCGCGGACCCGGTACCGGACGAGGTCTGGGACGAGGCCGCCCGGCACTACGACGAACCGGCGCTTGCGGCCCTGATCCTCTCGATCGCCTCGATCAACGTCTGGAACCGCCTCAACGTCACCACCAAGCAGCCGGTCGGCGAGTGGACGCCCTGAGCGACAACGGGCAGCGCGGTCCGTCGTCGCGCCGGGCGGCCCGGGCCGCTGGTCGGGCGCCACGGGTTATGGCAGGCATCGGCCAAGCCGAGAAGAGCCCGTAGTTTGGGGGCTATGTCATTACGAG
>JBOGED010000626.1:0-9721 GCA_050743625.1 Egibacteraceae bacterium
TCGTAGCGGTGTTCGACGCGCGCCCGCTGAGCGAGCGAGACTGTGCCGCATGAGTGATTTCGAGAGCGCTCTTCGCGCAAAGCTGGCCCGCAACACCGAGCTTGCCGAGGAGCGCGCGCAGGCTGAGAAGCAGATGGACCGCGCGGTCGAGGAGCGCGAGGCGGAGGAAGCGCGCCAACGGCAAGAGCTCCAGGCCGCGCAACGCCAGCGTCATGGGGTGCTCGTCGAGCACCTGAAGACCGTGACCCAGGCGCTCAAGCAGTCCTCCCCCGACGAGTTCATCGTCCGCACCAGCTGGACTCAGTCGGGCGAGGAGTTCATCGCCAAGCTTTCGACCCGCGGGATGAGCCCCGCCCGCTCGCTGTTCATCGAGCTCGACCGCGACGACGACGAGGTGCTCGCCCGCTGGACAAGCGCGGTCGGCAACAGCCTCGAGCTGTGGCACCTCCTAGAGGTCAACCCCGACCTCCTCACCCAACTCGTCCTCCAAGTAGCCGACCAAGAACTCTGGAAAGGCCGCACCAGCCCCCCAGACTTCCCCACAACATAAGGGTGCGGCTCTCGTGAAGGGACGTCGCGCAGCCGGCGGCCCCCGTGTCACTGGGCCTTCGGTGCTTGACCGCAGCGTTCCTCCGGATGTGGAGGAAAGTGGCGGTTGAGCGCGCCGGCAACGCGGTTGAGCTGCAGCGTTCCTTCGCATACGAAGGAAAGTTGCGGGCTGGAGGAACTGGCGTGCCCGCGCGCGGCGGCGCCGCTCTTAAGGCAAAAATCCGGCAAACCGGGCGACGTGTAGCCCGATTCTCTTCTCAGTGCAGGACACCGGTGAGTGACGGGTGGGGATGCAGAGGTTCGTAGACTCGGCGGCGTGACGATACCTTGGTCTGACCTGATCGCCGAGCTGCCCATGGACGCCGACGAGCTGCGCGAGGCGGCGGAGATGCTCCGGGCTGGGGGGCTCGTGGCGTTTCCGACGGAGACCGTGTACGGGCTGGGCGCGAACGCGTTCGATGAGCGGGCCGTGGCGAGGATCTTCGAGGTCAAAGGACGCCCGGCCGACAATCCTCTCATCGTGCACCTCGCTGGCGAGTCAGGTCTCGCGGCCGTCGCGGCCGACATCCCGCCACTGGCCCAGCGCCTTGCGGCTCGGTTCTGGCCTGGACCCCTCACATTGGTCGTCCCCGCCGCGCCCGCGCTACCCGCGGTCGTGACCGGCGGCCTTGGCACTGTGGCGGTGCGGGTCCCCGACCATCCGGTGGCCCTCGCCCTGTTGGATGCCGCCGGTGTACCCGTGGCGGCGCCCAGCGCCAACCGCTCCGGGCGCCCGAGCCCGACGACCGCTGCTCACGTCACCGACGATTTCGGCGGCCAGATCGACCTCGTCCTCGACGCCGGGCCGTGTGAGCTGGGACTTGAATCCACCGTCGTCGACGCGCGTGGCGACCATCCCGTCGTGCTCCGTGAGGGCGCCGTGACACGTGAGCAGCTGGGGTTGCGGCCGGAATCAGACGGCACTGCGGCGGATCTGGCCACCTCTCCGGGCACGCGGCACCGCCACTACACCCCACGCTGCGACGTGGAAATCGCGGCGATCGGGGAAGGACCCGCCCGGGCGCGCGCGCTTGCGGCTACCGGCTCGCGGGTCGGGCTCGTTGCCCCGCGGGACGCGTCGGGGCCCGCGATCCGCCAACTCGGCCGCTACGCGGATGCCGCGGAGCTGGGGCGAATGCTTTACCGCACTCTCCGCGCCGCCGAGAAGGCGGGCGTCGACATCGTGGTTGTCGAGGCCGTCGAACCCATCGGCATCGGCCGCGCGGTGATGGACCGCTTGGAGCGCGCCGCCGCGCGCTGACCGCCGGAGGCGGGCCCAGTCGTCTGATATCATGCCCGATATCAGACGACGAGGACGGTGAGTGAGATGGCGTTCCCGATCCGGGGTATTCCACCAGAGGTAGTCGAGAAGCTGGACACTGCCGCGGCGGCCAAAGGCATGAGCCGGAACGCCTACGTAATAGAAGTGTTGACGCGGCACGTGCAGCGGACCCGGCCGACGGTGACCCGCGAGTCGTTCGCTCACGCGGCCGAACTCGCCGCCGACCTCGGCGACGAAGCCCTCCTTCGAGCCGCGTGGTCGTGACCGATTGGTTGATTGGTTGATCGACAAGTCCGCGTTATGGAAGCTACCGCGCTCGCCCGACTACGACCTTTGGCTTGACCGTATCAATCGTGGCCGGGTGTGGGCAAGCCTTCCGACCTGGCTTGAGGTAATGGTGTCCGCACGGGATCCAGACCACTGGCCGACGCTGCGGCACCAGCTTCTCGAACCGCTCTTGGAAGCGCACGCGACTCCGCGTTCCGAAGCGGTAGCCGTCGAGATCATGGAAGCACTGCTGGATGCACGGCTGCACCGCTCCGTGCCGCTGCCGGACGTCATAATCGCGTCCGTTGCGGCTGTCCACCGGCTGACGGTGCTCCATCACGACCGCGACTTCGACCGCATTAGCGAGGTGTATGGCGAGCCCGCCACCGAGCGGCTCAACGCCTGAAAGATTCTCAGCTTCGGTGGGACCAGACTGGCGCGCCCAGGTAGCGGATGGGTTCGGGGAAGAGCCCGACGACGCGGTGGCGGACCTCCGTGCCTGCGGCGGCCGCGTCCAGTTCGGTGGCGGTGGCGTCACCGGCCACGAACCGGCGGAGCACCTCGACGAAGTGATCGGCAAACAGCGGGAAGGCCACATCGACGACGAACGGTGCCTGCGGATCAGGATCGGGGTGGTTCGCCGCGAGCCAAAGGTGGTCGACCTCGGTGCCGCGGAGGTCGAGACCTCCACGGTAGACCGTAGCGGTCACGCCAAGCTGGCCAATGATTCCGGCCACCCGGTGGACCACCTGGCGGGGATCGAGCGCGGAGAATGGCTCCTGGCGATGCTCGCGCTCTAGCCGGTCCAGGAAGACGGCGGCGAAAGGGCCGGAGAGCGGGCGGGATTGAAAGGTCCTTGTTTCCAAGGCCTCACCTCCCTCACCGTGAGCGCTTGCTGTCTCCATCAGTAGGGCTGGACAGGTCGCTTGTCAAGCGTGCCGTCAACAGAGTCCTGCGCGAGCGGAGCCCTGCCCCGGCTCGGCGGGCGCCGTCGACGACCAACCCTGGGTCGCCGACCAGCAGTAATCCCCGCTCTGCCCGGGTGATGGCCGTATAAATCAGCTCACGCCACAGCATGGACCGGTGCGCCGGATCCAACACGAGGACAACGACCGGCCACTCGCCGCCTTGCGACTTGTGCACGGTGAGGCACCAAGCGGGGACGAGGTCAGCGGCCTGGTCGTTGTCGTAGGTGACCAGCCCGTAGGGGAAGGCAACCTCCAGCGTCCTGTTGGTCGCGTCGGTGGCGGCGACCTCACCGATGTCGCCGTTCGCGACGTCCAGCTCGGCGTCGTTGCGCGTCTGGACCACTCGGTCGCCCTCGTGGAACCCCGCGACCGCACGCCGGCCGTTCGCGGGGTTCAGCCGCTCTTTCAACCGCTCGTTCAGCCGGTCGACCCCGGCCGGCCCTCGGTACATCGGTGCGAGCACCTGCACCTGCGCGGGCGGGAGATCGAAGAAGTCTGGCGCCCTAGTGGCGACGATCTCCGCGACGCGGTCCGCGATCCGCAGGGGATGCTCGGGCACGGCGAACACGTCGCCTTGGCGGCCACGGGGTCGCTCAGCTTGGCCGGCGTTGACCTCGTGGGCCAGCGTCACGATGCGGCTCGCGGCTGCCTGCCGGTGAATCTTGGTCAGCCGCGTCGAGGGCACCAAGGGGCACGCGAGGAGGTCGCGAAGCACCGCGCCCGGGCCGACCGACGGCAGCTGATCGGCATCCCCGACCAGCACGAGATGAGCGCCATCGCCCACGGCTTGAGACAACGCCCAGGCGAGGCGAGTGTCGGCCATCGACCACTCGTCCGCCACCACGACGTCCTGTGGGAGGCGGCGGTCATCGTCGTAGCTGAACACGAACCCGGTCTCGGCATTGTCCTCGCTGGTCACGGGCCGGGCCTCGAGCAGCCGGTGGATCGTCGACGCCCGGGCGCCCGTCATCTCCTCGAGCCGCCGGGCCGCCCGTCCCGTCGGCGCGCACAGCGCGATCGCGATGTTGCGGGACCGGCATGCTCGGACGATCTCCATCACGGTACGGGTCTTGCCCGTGCCCGGGCCGCCGGTCAGCACGGACACCGCCGAGGTCAGGGCGGCGCGCACCGCCGCGCTCTGCTCGGGCGTCAGCGCCGTGTCCACCTCGTGCTCGGCGGCCACCGGGCGGACGCGAGACTCGGCCCCGGACAGCCGGGCAAGCGCTCGAGCCAACCCGCGCTCGGCGGCCAAGTCGCCACGGGTGTACCACCGCTCGGGTTGGCTGCCGTCGAACGGCTCGGCGTCGACGACGAGCAGCCCCTGCTCGGCGGCCAGCTGGAGCGCGGGCCCCGCCTCGTCGCGCCGGACACCCAACAGCTGGGCGGTCTCGCCGGCCAGCTCGGCGGTGTCGAGCAGGACGTGGCCTGTCCGTGCGCAGCGCTGCCGGTGCGCGGTGAACGCGCCGGCGCGCAGGCGTCGCGGGTCCCCAGGGTCGATCCCCGCTGCCTTCGCGAGGTCTTCGGCGTGCGCCCAGGTCACGCCACGGACCTCGAGCAACGCATAGGGGTCCTCACGCGTGAGCCGGACCGCGTCCTCGCCGAAGCGCCGGTATGCGGCCTGAGCCGCGGCGGGCCCGAGGCCGACGGGGGCAAAGGCGGCGACCAACTCTCCCAGTGCCCCCGCTCGCCGCCAGGCCGCGGCGATCTGTTCGGCGAGCGACGGCGCGATGCCCTTCACCTCGCAGAGCCGCTCGGGCTCCTTCTCGATGATCGCGCCGAGGTCGAGGCCGAAGGCCTTGACCAGGCGCTCCGCCTTCGCCTTGCCCACCCCGGGAAACCGCTCGGAGGCGAGGAACGCGATCAACCCCGCGTTGGTGCGCGGCTCGGCCTGCTCGAACCACACCGTCTCGAACGTCCGCCCGTAGCGCTCATGCTCGACCCAGCGACCCACCAGCCGGACGGGTTGGCCGGCGGTCAGCGAGGCCAGCGGCCCGCTCGCGCGCGCGCCATCGTGGCCGACAAGCTCGACGACGCCAAAGCCGGTCGCCTCATTCGCAAAGATGACGACCGCGACCTCACCGACAAGCTCCTCCTCCATGCGACTAGTGTCGCAGGGCGTCAAGAGCGCAAGCCACGCATTGCGAGGAGGTGTGGATAGCCTCGGCTGCGCTGCACAGTACGGCGAAGGGTCAACCACACGCAGCTCAGTCGCCGATCGCCTGATAGATCGAGGTCCAGAAGTCGGAGTACACGTCCGAGGGCTGGGGTGAGTCCATGCGCTGCGTCATCAGGATCGCGACCAGGTCCTCCGCCGGGTCCGAGTTACCGTGACGTCCCAAGCCCGCCGTCCCACCCGAACCGTCCCGGCGTCGCCGAGATGTCGTCACGCTTGATGATCAGGGACAGGCCGAACCCCCAGCCGCGGTTGTCCCGAGGAAGATGGTGGACGCCCCCCTCTGCTCAGGCGTCAGGTGGTCGGTCGTCATGAGCTGGACCGAGGGTCTCGACAGGAGGCGTTCCTTGCCGGGTTTCCCCTGCCGCAGCATCATCTGACCGAAGGCGAGGTAATCGTCGATCGTCGAGACCAGCCCGCCGGCGCCATCGGGGAAGGCGGGTGATCGGCGTAGAACTCGACGCCGTCGTAGCGGGTGACGGGATTGACCTGATAGCAGGCCGCGAGCCGGTCGAGCTTCGCCGTCGGCACGCTGAAGCCGGTGTCGGTCATGCCGAGCGGCTCGAAGATTCGGCCGGCGGAAGAATGTCTCCGACGGTTGGCCCGACGCTCGTGCGATCAGCACGCCGAGCGCGGAGAGCGCCGTGCCGTACATCCACGCCTCGCCTGGCTGGCGCATCAGCGGCAGCGTGGCAACGCGACGGATCCACTCATCCGGCGCCTGCGGTATCGCCTGGTTTGGCGGTCCCGGGGCGACCTGCCGTTCGTTCGCGACCTGGAGGATCGGATACCCGCCGGGCTCCAGGATGAAGCCAACCCCCATGCGCAAGGTCAGTAGGTCGCGTACGGTGATCGGCCGATTCGCGGGCACGGTGTCGTCAAGCGGCCCGTCGAGCCGGGTGAGCACCTTGCGGTCGGCAAGCTCGGGCAGCAGCCGGTCCACCGGCTCGTCCAACCGCAGCCGGCATTCCCCCACCAGGATCATCGTGGCCACAGCCGTGATCGGCTTGGTCAGCGAGGAGATGCGGAAGATCGTGTCGTGCCGGATCGGGTCGCTGCCGCCGGCCTCCCTGGTGCCGATCGCATCGACGTGTACCTCGCCTCGCCGGCTGACCAGCGTGACGACACCAGGCACGTCGCCGCGCTCGACGTGGCCGGCCATGACGTCGTGCATGCGGGCCAGCCGCGCCTTGGGCAACCCACCACTACTCATCGTTGCTGCCGTGCGGAAGCGTTGTGGGGCGATATCGGGAGCGAGCCCGCCTGTGGTCCCCCGGTATGGAGCACGGCCCCTATCGAGCGGCTCGAGAACACCACGGACGACCATGTGCTGACGGCACCCCCGCGACGCGGTCTTGGTACCCATATTTCCTCGGGGTTGAAAGGGCACAGGCGCGAAGAGGCGCCCCGACCACCGTGAACCCGCCCGCGTCGTATCGTGGTCGGCATGTGTCGGAACATCACCCCGCTCCGCGGTCTCGAGCCACCCGCAACCGTCGAGGAGGTGGAGGCGGCGGCCCGCCAGTACGTGCGGAAGGTCGCCGCCATCACCACCGCCAGCCAGATGGCGTCACCCGCGATCGAGCGGGCTGTCGACCGCATCGCAGCGGCGACCTCCGATCTTCTCGCCGAGCTGCCGCCCCGACGATCCCCACCCCCCGTCGAGCCGCCGCTGCGTCGACGGTAGCTCAAGCCTCGACCGTGCGCTCGTCGAAGCCGCGTTGAAAGGTCAGGGTCTTGTGTGCGTTTCGATGTACTCGATGGCCTGCCCGACTGTCTCTATTTTCTCGAGTTCGCTGCCGGATATCGTTATCTCAAAAGCCACCTCGAACTGTGAGAGGAGTGCGGTGACGTCCTGCGGGTCGGCGTTAAGATCTTCGATGAATCTCGCCTGGCGTGTGATCCGGTCCTCATCCGGGTTGAGCTGCCGTACGATGATCTCTTTGACTCGCTCTTCGACACCCATGAGTACTCTCCTCGAAGGCTCCGTGGCGCTATAGGCCGAGGCGGTTTCGGCCACCAATAGGTCGACGACGTCTTGGAGGCGCTGTGACCGGGCGAACGTCTGTCGTTGGCGCCGGGCTGAGTTGCCGCGGCGGAGCGTCTGCTCCGCAAGGGCGGCGACCTCGTCCCAGTCCCCGGTATCTTCGAGGGTCGGGCGCAGGTAGGTGAGGAACCGGTCGAGGAGAACCGGCGCGGGGACGGACTCTCCCGCGTGTACGTCGACCAAGTTTTCGTCGAGACCCGAGCGGGCGGCGCGCCACCTCGCGGCCCGCAGCAGCTCCGGACGCGCCTCGGGGAGGCGCCGTTCGGACCTCGCCTCGTCCAGGCAGGTTCGCGCGAGGGCTCGGCACAACCCGGCCTGTAACACGGCCTCGTCGATAGTGGGGCACACGTCAGCGATCCGGAACTCCAGCGTGTCGTGCTGGAGTCCCAGCCGGATGTCCCAGTAAATCTGGCGAGCGTCCAGAATGACACCGGCACCAACCAGCGACTGGGTCACCGCGTGGTACTCGGCGACCGAACGGTGCGGGTCGGGTGCCCCGGCAGTGGGCCAGCGGCCCCACAGGACACTGCGGTAGCTGGCGTAGCCAGTGTCGGCGCCCATCCAGAACGGCGAGCTGGCGGATAGGGCAAGGAGGACAGGCGCCCATAGGCGGGCCCGGTTGAGTACCTGCACCGCCGCATCCGCATCGCTGATCCCAACATGGACGTGGCAGCCGCACACGATCTGCTCGCGAGCGACTTGTTGGTGGGTTCTGACCATCGCTTCATAACGAGGCGTGGGGGTGATGCGCTGACTCCGCCAGTCCGCCAGGGGCAATGTCCCCGCCGCCACGATCCAACGGCCCGCACCACCTGAGGCTCGAACCAGGTTGGCGCGCAGGTGCCGCAGCTCGGCGCGCAGGTCGGCCAGGCTGTGACAGACCCGCGTGTGGATCTCGACCATGGACAGCTGCAGCTCACGGTCGTAGAAGTCCTCATCGCTGAGGCCACCCTGGTCGGCGAGGTGGTCGAAGACCGGTTGGCTGTCTGTCACGACGGCACGCGTGACCGGGTCGACGACGAGGAACTCCTCCTCGACCCCGATGCTCAACGGCGCCGTCATCGCACGCTCACTCGCCGGAGGTCACGTCGGTTGCCCCGCGTGGTCAGCGTTTCGGAGCGCGTCGCGGATCTCACGCAACAACACGGTGTTAAATGCCGCGCCGAGAATGAATGCGACTGCCAAAATTAGCACGTTGTCGCGGAAAGAAATTTCTTGCACTCTTCGAGCACCTCGGTCACCTCACGCTCGCCATTGCGATGACATCTTCGAGCCCTTTGATGCTCCCTTCGGGCTGTTTGTCGGTCCATACCCATGGTGGCGTCGCCCTACGCCCTGACCTCCCCGCTCAAGGCGGGGCGGTGCGAGGTTTGAACGTCGCACAGAGGGACATATCTGTCTTACTACGTGAATCGCTTGAAGAGACAGGGACCCCGTGCAAGAGACGGATATCCGTGGCTACTGTGAGGACTGCAGGCGCTGGTTCGACATCTCCTTACGGGCCATCCTCGACACGTCCTACCAGGCCTGCCCACATTGCGGGCGGGGAGCGGCCGCCATCATCGACACCGCTGATCCGCACGCGAACCCGTTATATGCCCGTTTCATGTCCACTCTCGCTGCTGCAGTCGCTCGATTAGGTGGCCATGGCGGGTAGCGATGGGTTTGGCGCAAAAGCGCGCCAACCGTGTCGCGCCAGCGTGGGCGAAACGCGTAGACGCACCACAGGCGCAGCAGGTTGGCGGCCAGGGCGGCGGCGGCAGCCGCCGGTCGCGGGACTGCAGTATCCCTGCATGGCACGGAGCTCGAGTTGAGCGAGGGCGTTGCCGATGTCCAGCGCCGCCTCGCCGACCGCGAGCGTGTCGAAGTCGAGCGGCCCGACCTGCCCATCATCGGTGATGGTGACCTGCTTGTCGCAAGAGTCACGGTGGACGAGGACCGGGCCGTAACCCGCCGGCGGCTCGGCCAGCAGGCCGGCCACCTCGCGCGTCGCGCGCCGCACGCCGCACGAGAGGCGGCGCCACCCCGAAGTGGCGTCGCGGTGCGCGAGCCAGCGGCCACCACGCGCCACTCGTCGCTGGAGCCCTGGGTCGGCCATCCTGTGGGCCGCGGCATTGAGCGGCTTCCGCATGAGCACGAGCTTGTGCCCCAGGAGCTAAGGATCTGGGCAACAATAACGTGATTGTTTCGCCCGCAGCCCGCATTGACTTCCCCTAACTCGGACTTTGGGGAGCATGCTCCCCAAAGTCTGAGTTAGGGGACGAACGGCACCCGCCATGCCTCCTGTGGCGCGGGCGCTCTCCGGTGTGATGTGCGTGCTCGGGCCACATGCTCCCGTGAACGCACACCCGTCCTGCCGCACGCTGGTTGTGTGGAGGATCGGCGCGGTATACCGC
>JBOGED010000627.1:0-3592 GCA_050743625.1 Egibacteraceae bacterium
TTTCATCCCCGCCGCGCGGCCTCGCGTCACGGTAACCGCGGCCATCTTGCGGCTGGCCTCGTCGATCATCTGTTCGCCGAGGCGGACCGCGCCGGTCAGGTCGACGGCTGTCGCGCGCCGGTAGGCCTCCATGATGCCTTCGGCCCGTTCGAACTCTTGTTTGGTTGGGGAGAAGACCTCGTTGGCGATCCCGATCTGGTCGGGGTGTACCGCCCACTTGCCGTCGAAGCCCAGGATCCTCGACCGCTGGGCGAGCGCCCGGTAGCCGTCGAGGTCGCCGATCTTCGCGTATGGTCCGTCGATCGCTTGCAGGCCGGCCGTGCGAGCCGCGACGAGGATACGCATGAGCACCCCATGCCAGAGGTCGCCGGGATAGTCGGGGTTCGTCTCGCCGAGGGTCAGCGACGGCATCCCCAGGGCCGCGGCCATGTCGCCGGGACCGAAGATCAGGGTCTCCAACCGGTCGGACGAATGCGCGATGTCGTCGATCAAGGTGAGGCCCGCGCCGTTCTCGATCTGAGCCTCGATACCGATCGAGTGCTCGTAGCCGTGCGTGTCCTCGATCATCCGCAACAGGTTGTCGACGAACTCGACGTCGCCGGGGGCCGCCACCTTAGGGATTATCACGCAGTCGAGGTGCTCGCCGGCGGCCTCGACGATCTCGATCACGTCACGGTAGGCCCACCGGGTTTCGATCGCGTTGATCCGCACGGCCACGGTCCGCTCGCCCCAGTCGCTCGACTGCAGCGCCTCGATCACGTTGCCGCGGGCCGCCTCCTTCTCCTTCGGCGCGACCGAGTCCTCAAGGTCGCAGAACACCTCATCGGCAGGGAGCGACGGCGCCTTGCGGAGCATCTTCGCAGAGCTGCCAGGCACCGATAGGCAGGACCGGCGGGGGCGCGCCTTGGCGTCGTTCGGCACGGGCGCGTCAGCCGGTGATGGCGCCGGTCTCGGCACCGGAGACGAGCTTCGCGTACTTGGCCAGGACCCCGGTGGGGTAGCGGGGTTCGGGGTACTTCAGACCGGAGCGGCGGCGGTCGAGCTCGGCGTCAGAGACGTGGAGGTCGAGCCGCCGGTTCGGGACGTCCATGGTGATCCGGTCACCGTCGGCGACCAGGGCGATCGGGCCTCCGTCGACGGCCTCAGGGGCCACGTGGCCGATGCACAGGCCATGGGTGGCACCGGAGAACCGGCCGTCGGTGACCAGGGCGACGTCGCTACCCCGGCCGACTCCCATGACGGCCGAGGTACAGGCGAGCATCTCGCGCATCCCCGGCCCGCCCTTGGGACCCTCATAGCGGATGACGATGACGTCGCCAGGCACAAGTCGTCTGTCCAATGTGTACGCAAGCGCCGCCTGCTCACCGTCAAACACGCGAGCGGTACCCTCGAAGACCTGGTGGTCGAGGCCGGCGACCTTCACGATCGCGCCCTGGGGCGCGAGCGAGCCGTAGAGCACCGCGAGGCCGCCGTTCGCGTGGATCGGCTGGTCGAGCGGGCGGACCACCTCACCGTCCGGAGCAGGGATCGCGCCGAGGGCATCGAGGTTGGCGGCGACGGTCCGCCCGGTGACCGTGAGACAATCGCCGTGAAGGTGGCCGGCGTCGAGCAGCATCCTCATCACGACCGGGATCCCCCCGACCCGGTCGACGTCGGCCATGACGAACCGCCCGTGCGGCCGCGAGTCGAGGATGTGCGGGACGCGCCGGCCGATCCGGTCGAAGTCGTCCAATGCGAGCTCCACACGGGCCTCGTGCGCGATCGCGAGCAGGTGAAGCACCGCGTTGGTCGACCCGCCGACCGCCATCACGACCGCGATCGCGTTCTCCAGCGACTCGCGGGTGATGATCCGGCGGGGGCGGAGGTCCTGCTCGAGCAGCGCGACGACGGCCTCACCCGACTTGCGCGCGAAGTCGGCCCGCCGGTGGTCGACCGCGGGCGGCGAGGCCGAGCCGGGTAGGCACATGCCAAGCGCCTCGATCGCGGACGACATGGTGTTCGCGGTGTACATCCCCGCGCACGAGCCCTCGGTCGGGCAGGCGGCCGCCTCGATCGCGTGGAGCTGGTCGTCGTCGATGATCCCCGCGGCCCGTTGGCCGACCGCCTCGAACACGGTCTTCAGGTCGATCTTCTCGCCGTTCAGCTCGCCGGGCAGGATCGTCCCGCCGTAGAGGAACACCGCCGGCAGGTCGAGGCGCGCCGCCGCCATCACCATGCCAGGCAGCGACTTGTCGCAACCGGCGAGGGTCACCATCCCGTCGAACCGCTCCGCGTGCATCACCGCCTCCACGGAGTCGGCGATGAGCTCGCGCGAGACGAGCGAGGCCCGCATGCCCTCGCCGCCCATCGAGATGCCGTCGGACACCGCGATCGTCACGAACTCGATCGGGTAGCCCCCCGCCGCATGGACCCCGTCCTTCGCCATCCGCGCCAACCGCGCGAGCGGCAGGTTGCAGGGCGTGACCTCGTTCCAAGAGCTCGCGACGCCGATCTGTGGCTTACCCCAGTCGTCGTCCGTCATCCCGACCGCGCGGAGCATCGCGCGCGCCGGCGCCTTCTGGTACCCGTCAGTGACCTCAGTCGAGCGTGGACGCTTCATACGCGCATCTTTACACATCGCGGAGGCCACCTCAGGCGGGCGCCTTTAGGCCCACGCCGTGCGGAGTACGGCGGCGATGGCGTCGGTTGCCTCGGTCGCCGCCTGATCGGTTGCCTTGAGCCAGCGGACGAAGCCGTGGATCTGGCCGGGGAACTCCACCAGCTCGACTGGGACGCCCGCCTCGCGCAGCTTCTCGGCATAGGCGACGCCCTCGTCGTGGAGCGGGTCGAAGCCGGCGACCAGCACCAGCGCTCCAGCGGCGCCGGTAAGGTCGCCGGCCCGCAGCGGCGCGGCGTCGGGGTTGGCCTTGTCGCCTGGCGCGTACTGGTCCCAGTACCAGCGCATGTCGTCGCCGAGCAGGTAGTACCCCTGGGGGTAACGCGCGTAAGAGGGCCAGTCGAAGCGCGAGTCCGTGACCGGGTAGACGAGCACCTGCAGCGCCAGCGGTGCCCCCGCATCGCGCATGCGGCGCGCGACGGTGGCGGCCAGCGCGCCGCCAGCGCTGTCGCCGCCCACGGCGAGCAGGCCAGATGCGGCGCTGATCTCGGCGCTATGCTCAGCGGCCCACTCGACCGCGGCCGTGCAGTCCTCCAGCCCCGCGGGGAACGGGTGCTCGGGCGCGAGCCGGTAATCGACCGCGACCACGACGCACCTCGCCCGGTTCACCAGCCGCCGGCACAGCGCGTCGTGCGAGTCGAGGCTCCCGACGACCCAACCGCCACCGTGCAGCCACACGAGGGCAGGCAGCGGGCCATGCGGGATGTCGGGCCGGTACAGCCGGAGCCGCAGCGGTCCGGCTGGCCCCGGGATCTCGGTCTCGGCGACGGCGCCCACCGGCTCACCCTCACCGGCCATCTCAAGCGTCCCCGCCTCGTAGGCAACCCGCGCCCGCTCGGGGGTCAGCTCGTGGGTGGATAGGGCACGCGCGGCGGCGATCCAGTCGAGGACCGCCCGCGCCTGTGGGTCGAGTGGCTGCATGCGCGTGAGATTACT
>JBOGED010000628.1:0-5876 GCA_050743625.1 Egibacteraceae bacterium
GCCCCGCTAGGGTTGAGTTGTGCGAAACGATCACACGAGTGCGTTGCCCGAGGCGGCGCCGCTGGCCATGCGTGCCCATCGGATTCGGCAGCATATCGTGAACATGTGCGCCGGACCGGAGGGCGGCCACCTGGGCGGGGCCATGTCCTTGGTAGAGATCCTCACTGTCCTGTACTTCGCCGTGCTGCGGGTCGACCCGGCTGAGCCCGAGGCGGAGGACAGAGACGTACTCATCCTCAGCAAGGGACACGGCGTTCTCGGTCTCTACGCCACCCTCGCCGAGCGAGGGTTCTTCCCGGTCGCCGAGCTGAGCACCTTCGGGACGCCCGGCAGCCGTCTCATGGCTCACCCCGTACGAGCCGTGCCGGGGGTGGAGGCTCCTACCGGCTCGCTCGGCCATGGGCTCTCCGTGGCCCTTGGGTTCGCCCTCGGCGCCGGACACGACAACCGCGACAGTCGGAGCTTCTGCGTGTTGGGGGACGGTGAGCTGCAGGAGGGCTCAGTGTGGGAGGCGGCCATGTCCGCCGTGGGTCGACCGGTTGGTCGCGATCGTAGACCGGAACGGCCTGCAGATCACGGGCCGTACCGAGGACATCGTCCGGCTCGAGCCGCTCGCGGACCGGTGGCGCTCCTTCGGCTGGGAGGTCGAGGAGGTCGACGGGCACGACATCGGCCAACTCATCACGGTGCTGCGCTCCGCTCCCCGGCGGCCGGGGCGCCCCACGGTGATCCTCGCCCGGACGGTCAAGGGCAAGGGGATCCCCTTCGTCGAGGGCCGAGCGCAGAGCCACTTCGGGCGCCTGGGCGAGCGTCAGCGCGCGAGGAGCATCGCGGCGTTGGGATAGGTCAACGCGCCTCGGCGTGGACGCCCCGCTGCTCGGCCAGCACGGCGAGCACCGTCTGCGTGACACCGTCGCCGGTGATCCCATAGTGCTCGAGCAGCCACTCGTGAGGACCCGCGGCCGAGGCGAAGGTGTCAGGGACCCCGATACGCCGTACCCATGTGGGGCAGGCCTCAGACAGTAACTCGGCCACGGCGCCGCCCAACCCGCCAGTGATCCAGTGATCCTCGACGGTCACCACGACCCGACCCCGAGCAGCGGCCACGATCGCGGCGCGATCGAGCGGTTTGATCGTGTGCACGTTGGCGACCGCGAGGCCGATGCCGCGCTCCCGCAACGCCTCGTGCGCGGTAAGGGCGGCCATCACCGGGTGAGGCCCGCAGGCGAGCGCGACGGCGTCGTCTCCCTGGCGCAACCACTGGACGGTGCCGATCGCAACGCTTTGCGCGGGCGCGACGGGCGGGGTCGCCTTCCGCCCCAACCGGACGTACAGCGGTCCTTTGACTAACCGGGACTGCCGGATCACCGCGCGCGTCTGCGCCGCGTCGACGGGTACGACCACCGTCATGTGGGGAAGCGTGCGGAGGCACGCGAGGTCCTCCAGACCGTGGTGGGTGGGGCCCAGGTGGCCGGCGGACAGGCCGGCGTGCGTCGCGACGATCCGTACTGGGAGGCGATTGTAGGCAATGTCGATCTTGACCGCCTCGAGCGCTCTCGTGCTCGCGAAGGCGGCCATGGTATTGACGAATGGATATTTGCCACGAGCGTCCAAGCCGGCGGCGACCCCCATCAGGTTTTGTTCAGCGATCCCGAGATTGAGATACCGGCCTGAGGCGCAACCAAAATCAACTCCGGTAAACAATCCAGTATCACTGTCAAGACAGTAGACGAGCTCGTCTGACTTCATGATCTTGACCAGCGCGTCGCGGTACGCTTCTCGCGTCGCCTCCGCGGCTTGTTCTGGCGCAGTCGCTGCCTGCTGGCCCCTGGGCACAGCTACTCCTCTCTGACCTCTGGTCAAGCTACCTTAGCTTGGCTCTATCGAGCAGCGTCGCCATGCGCGCCAGCCCGAGCGGAAGCCGGGATCCGGAATGACCGAGGGCGGCCGACTCTCTGCGAGCGTTTTATCTTCTTTTGTCCGCCTCTACGCGCGCCGCACTAGCCCCAATCCTTACTATTGGGTAGATGAGGCTAGTCCATAAGGAGTCGGGCATTTACCCGATGGCTCAGTCGCGGATCTTCTTGTATATCTGGTGGCCTACTGCTCACGCAGCGACACGAGCTGCTCACGCAGCGACACGAGCGCTGTGTGTAGTTCACGCATCTATCAAAAGCGCCACGCGGCGCTGATACGGGTAGCGAAGCGAATGGGAGGCGCTATATGCGTAAACTCATATGCCCGGAGTGTGACGCTGGGCTGGACACCGCGGAGCAACCGCGGATCAGCGAGATCATTGAGTGCGCTGATTGCCGTTCCGAGCTGGAGGTGGTCGCGCTCGACCCTGTCATCCTCGCGCTCGCTCCTGAGATCGAGGAGGACTGGGGAGAGTAGGCGAGAGATGTTCGCCGTCGCGGCCTCCCGGCTTCGTTTCGAGGAGAAGAGGATCCTCGATACGTTGGCCCGGCGTAAGGTGTCCCACACCCACCTGGACCCTCGCCGAATATGGGTCGAGCTGGGCGCTGGAGCGCGAGAGTACACCGCCGTGCTCAACCGGGAGATCGCGCAGACACGCGGCTGGTACCTCGCCCATCTGCTCGAGGCGGCCGGCATTTCCGTGGTGAACTCCGCGCGAGCGTCGCAGACCTGCGCCGATAAGGTGATGTGTACCACCGCCCTGCGGCGGCACGGGTTACCGGTTCCGCGAACCGCCGTCGCCCTCGACACGGCTGGCGCCCGGGACGCGGTCGCGGCGCTCGGGTACCCGGTCGTGATCAAGCCCGTCGTCGGCTCGTGGGGCCGGCTGCTGGGTTTGCTCCACGACGGCGACGCCGTCGATGCCGTGCTCAACCACCGGGACGCGCTGCCGTCGCCGCAACACCGGGTGCTGTACCTCCAGGAGCTGATCGACAAGCCAGGTCGCGACATCCGGGTCATCGTCATCGGCGGTGAGGCCGTCGGCGCCATCTACCGCGGCGCCCAGGATTGGCGCACCAACACCGCGAGGGGAGCGAGCGCCACCCCGTGCGCGCTTGGCCCGGACCTCGCCGAGTTGGCGGTGCGAGCAGCCGCGGCGGTCGGCGCCGATATCGCCGGCGTCGATCTCGTGGAGGACCGGTTGGGCGGTTGCTACGTCCTGGAGGTCAACCACACCGTCGAGTTCCGAGGGTTCCAAGCCGCGCACGGCGACCGGATCGACGTCGCCGCAGCCATCGTCGACCACCTGCAAGAGCGGTGGCCATGATCGAGACGGTCGTCGTCGGCGGCGCGGGATACATCGGAGGAGAGCTTCTCCGGATCCTCCTCGGCCACCCACGGGTGACGCTGCGCGCCGCGGTGTCCCGCACTCAAGCGACACGCCGCGTCGACGGGATACACCCCAACCTGCGCGGCGTCTGCAACGACATCTTCGTGTCACCGGACAGGGTCCCGGACTGCGACGCGCTGTTCCTGGCCTCGCCGCACGGCGCCAGCACCCGGCTGGTGCCCGACTATGCGGGTCGGGCGAAGGTCATCGTCGACCTCAGCGCTGACTTCCGCATCGCCGACCACGACCTGCGCGCTCGGTACTACGACACCGATCACCCCTCGCGGGAGCACTCCCGCGCCTTCGTCCCCGGCTGGCCCGAGCGGTACCGGTCCACGCTCGCGAGCGCGGACCGGATCAGCGTGCCCGGGTGCATGGCGATGGCGGCGATCCTGGCACTGTATCCGCTGGCCGAGGCCGACATCCTCACCCCCGAGGTCGTCGTCGACGCGCGCACCGGCTCCAGCGGCTCCGGCGCGACTGCCGGCGAGGGGAACCTGCACGCCGAGCGAAGCGGGGCGATGCGAGTCTTCGCGCCTCACAGCCACCGGCACGAGGCGGAGATCGCGCAGGCCACCGGGCTGCGGGTCCGGATGAGCGCGACCGGCGTCGAGGCGGTCCGGGGCGTACAGGTCCTATGCCGGGCACAAGCTCGGCGCCCCGTAGACGAGCGGGCGCTACGCCGCATCTACCGTGCCGCCTACGCAGACGAGCCGTTCGTCCGGATCGTCGCGAGCAAACGCGGCGCCTACCGGTACCCGGAGCCGAAGATCCTGCACGGCTCGAACTTCTGCGACGTGGGCTTCGCCGTCGAGCCCGACGGCCGTCATCTCGTCGTCGTCGCCGCGCTCGACAACCTCATGAAGGGCGGCGCGGGCAACGCGGTGCAGTGCCTGAACATCCGGATGGGCTGGCCGGAGCGGCTGGGATTGGAGTTCCCCGGCCTGCACCCGATTTAGAGGGGGATGGCGAAGCGTGGTCACCGTCGTGAAGTGTGGCAGCGGAGGGGTGAGCGTCGAGCTGGTCTGCGCCGACGTGGCCGCGCTGCGCGCTCAGGGTCGTGCCGTCGTCCTCGTGCACGGGGGCGCCGACGACATCGACCTACTGGCGGGGAGGCTGGGGGTCGAGCAGCGGAGGCTCGTCGGGCCGAGCGGCGTGAGCAGCCGCTACACGGACGCCGCCACGCTGGAGGTGCTGACGCTCGCGTTGGCTGGGCGCGCCAAGCCTCGCCTGTTGACCCTGCTCGCCAGGCGAGGCGTCACCGCGATCGGCCTGACCGGCCTTGACGCGCGGCTCCTCCGCGCGGTCCGCAAACCCGCGGTCCGCGCGGTCATAGATGGCCGCACCGTGGTCGTTCGGGACGACCACAGCGGTCGCATCACCCGCGTCAACGTCGGGCTGCTCCACATGCTGCTCGCGGCCGGCCTCGTCCCCGTCGTGTCCCCGCCCGCGATCACCGAGGAGGGTCACCTCGTGAATGTCGACGCCGACCGGGTGGCCGCGGCGATCGCGGGCGCGGTCGGAGCCGATCACCTGGTCTTGCTCACCGACGCCCCGGGTGTGCTGGCCGACCCGTCCGACGAGCGGACGCTCCTTCCCCGGCTGGCGCTCAAGCGCGACGGGCGCCCCGGCGTCTTCGCCTTCTCCGGCATCGCGGCGCATGGCGGCATGGGGCTCAAGCTTGTCGCCGGGCACGAGGCGCTCGCGGCGGGCGTACGCATGGTGACCGTCGCCGACGGGCGCCGGCCGCGCTCGATCCAAGCGGCGCTCGAGGGTGGCGGAACGGTCGTCGAGCTCGACCCGAGGAGCCCACGATGCGCTCGCTGAGCCAGGTGACGAGCGCGGTGGAGGCAGGCCGAGCGGTCGCGTTGCTCGACGGGATGCTGCGCATTCCCTCGCCATCGACGGCCGAGGCGGCTCTCGCGATGTTCGTCGCGAGGCAGGCGTCCGCCCTGGGCATGCGGGGCCGCCGAGACGAGGTCGGCAACGTCATCGCCGAGACCGGGACCGGGACCGGTGACGGGCCCACCATCCTGCTCCTGGGACACCTCGACACCGCCGGGGACCAGATCCCGGTGCGGCGGGAGGAGGGCCGGCTGTACGGCCGTGGCGCCGTGGACGCCAAGGGCGCCCTGGCGGGGATGGTCTGCGCCGCCGCGGCTCGGCCCGACCTCCCAGTGCGCCTGATCGTCGCCGGCGCGGTCGAGGAGGAGACCGCCGGCTCGCGCGGGGCCAACCACCTCGTCCGGACCCTCGCGCGACCGGACGCCGTGATCGTGGGCGAGCCCAGCGGGTCGGCTCACGTCGTCCTGGGCTACAAGGGGCAGGTCACATTGCGGTACCGGGTCAGCCGGCCGGCCACTCACCCCACCAACCCGCGGGAGAACGCGATCGAGGCGGCCGTGCGGTTCTGGGAGGACGTGCGCCGCGAGCTCGGTGAGCGCCAGAGCCCGTCGTTCTCCCGGCCGACGGCCGCGCTGCTGGAGATCGCGGGCGACATGGTCGAGGCGCGCGCGTCCATCGACTGCCGGATACCGCCTCACTTCGACGTCGCTGCCCTCCTCGCGAC
>JBOGED010000629.1:0-23869 GCA_050743625.1 Egibacteraceae bacterium
CCGGCGCTCGCGGCGTTGCGCCTCGCTTACATATGAGCCTTGCGGATATGCGCACTCGGCGCGCCTTGCGAGCAGGGCGCAGTGCCGCCCTCGATACGTAACGATATTTCCGGAAGGGACCACTAAGCCTGAATCCACCGCTGGAGCCGGGGGGCACGTCGTCGACCTGTGAACATGCGGCATCTGCGCACCCACGCGCAAAAGCGGCCAGCCACTGGCCGATCCATGGGACGCCCGCTGTTGGACCCCTAAAATTGCGCGTTGGCGCGCATTCCCGGTGGATTCAGGCTTAAGGCGGTCGCGTGATGATCGCGTCCCTCATCAGCTCCGCCAGGCAGCCGGCTCCACAGGCGTCCGGTAACTGGTCCCTGCCTGCACCGACGTCGGGCCCGCGAAGAGCGACACGGTCACCGCGCGGTTCCTGATCAGCGCCGCCGAGACGATCGAGCCAACCCGGGAGGTCGAGGACGCCTGGGTCGCGCACAACCAGGAGCTGGCCGAGTCCACGCTGTTCCCGGCGCCGACTGCGGGTACACGGGCGCGAACGTCCCCGGCAAGCCTCGCGTTTCCCGCCCAACCTTGACTTCGTCGGGCCGTACCGCCAAAAGTGTGACGAGATCGCGGTGAACGGCTACGCAGATTCATCTTCACCGGCAGCCAGGAAGGAGCGATGGCGTGATCGACAACCCGTTCTACACCCACGAGTTCCACGGCGAGTACGACCTGATCAGCATCGGACGCCTCGACCTGGAGGAAGGTGGCGCCATCCCGGACTGCCAGCTCGCGGTCACGACGTGGGGTGAGCTGAACGAGGCCAAAGACAACGCGATCCTGATCACGACCTGGTACTCGGGCACCCACCAGATCTGGCGCGACGCGTACGTCGGCCCGGACCACGCGCTGAACCCCGAGCGCTACTTCATCGCCGCGATCAACCAGATAGGTAATGGCCTGTCCACCTCTCCGCACAACACCGACGACGACTCGATCGCCATGTCGAGGTTCCCGAAGGTGCGCATCGGCGACGACGTCGTCGCGCAGGAGCGGCTGCTGCGGAACCACTTCGGCATCGAGACGCTGCAGCTGGTGGTCGGTGGCTCGATGGGTGCCCAGCAGACCTACGAGTGGGCGGTCCGCTTCCCGGACAAGGTGCTACGCGCCGCTCCGATCGCGGGCACCGCGCAGAACACCCCGCACGACTTCCTGTTCACCGAGGCCCTCAACGAGCAGTTCTGGTCCGACCCCGGCTGGAACGGCGGGGAGTACAAGTCGAACGAGGATGTGGTGGACGGCCTCACGCGGCACGCCCACCTCTGGGGGATCATGGGATTCTCCACCGAGTTCTGGAAGCAGGAGGTATGGCGCGCGCTGGAGTTCGACTCGAAAGAGGCATTCTTAACCGGGTTCCTGGAGCCCTACTCCACCGCGATGGACCCCAACGACCTGCTCACCATGGCGTGGAAGTGGCAGCGCGGCGACGTCGCTCGCCACACCGGCGGGGACCTGGCCGCGGCGCTGGATCGGATCACGGCGAAGACCTTCGTGATCCCGATCGACGAGGACATGTTCTTCCCGCCCCGCGATTGCAGGGCCGAGCAAGTGCTCATCAAGAACAGCGAGTTCCGGGTCGTCGAGGATCTCCTCGGTCATCTCGGTCTGTTCGCGGTCGCGCCCTCGTACATGCCGCAGATCGACCAACATCTGGGCGACTTGCTCGCCATAGAAGTGTAGGTCATGGCCGGCTCGATGCGCGGGTCGCCGGGATGCTGCCGGTCCCCGACGAACGGTGCTTGGCCAAGAGCGTCGGCGTGGTCCTGGAGATCGGCGCCGGGGTGACGTCCGGTGAGCCCGACGGACATCGCCTGGGGGCGTGGCGTACCTCGCCTCGGATCAAGCGAAGTGGGTGATGGGATCGGAACTGGTCATCAATAGCGGCTACACCGCTCGGTAGCGACACCGGCGACCCGACTGAGCACGGGCTTTCCACGAAATTGGGCGCCGGCCCGCTTGTCAACAGAGCCACCCTTGCGGAAGCTATGGTCGTGGTGGTCATCCGCTGAAAGGACCGGAGATGGTCGACTCACTTATGAGGATCATGCTCAGCGAAGGCGTGATGCTGGCGCTGATCTTCATTCCTGCCATCTTGCTGTTGGCGCTCGGCTACGCGCTCGTCGTCCGTCCGCTACGGGAAGAAAACCGGCCCGAGCCCGACACAGAGCAGCCGGGCGCGCCCAAGGCGGCTCGTGCCCGATCGCGCGGCAAGAAGTCGCCGTTCAACAGCCGGCTCACGGGAGAGTGAGCGCTATCGCCCCATGAACAGCCCTGGGTGCTCGTCGCGGCCGATTACCAAGTGCGTGGTGACGAACACGCTCACTAGCACGGCCGCCTTCGCGGTCGTGAGGAACAGGTGCGGAACGAACGTTTCTTGGCCCCGCACATGCCCGGAGAAGTTCCAGGCGTCGGAGAGGATCAGCGCGACGCTAGCGGCGAGCACGTAGAGATATCCACGGCGGCTCTTGCCATGTCCAATCCGCACCGCACCGACGCACACAACCACGGTGAGGGCCGTCGCTAACCAAAGGATCGAATGCCCCTGTGCCACGTCCGAAGCGGTCTGGAACTCCCCATGGCGCGCGTGCCAGCCGAGGTCGAAGACCTGTCCTACCAGACTGAGCACCACGGCCGCCCACAGCAAGCCGAGCCAACGGTTGGCGGATCGCTTCCGCCGATGGCGCGTAGCCGGCGGTGGCCCTCCCGGACCGTTTGTACCCTCGGGCAACGCAGGGAGATCCCTTCATGAGTGACGAATCTGGGGTAACAAGCCTGGAGTGTTGACAACCCGGTCGCTGCACCTTCTAGTTGCAGACTCGGCCTCGCGACAACGGCCGTCAAGAGACTGAACCT
This sequence comes from Egibacteraceae bacterium, assembly GCA_050743625.1. Lineage (GTDB taxonomy): Bacteria > Actinomycetota > Nitriliruptoria > Euzebyales > Egibacteraceae > JBOGED01. The sequence goes on from JBOGED010000629.1 coordinate 2,905, forward strand.
GCAGGCCGTTGGCGCTTCGAGTCGCGGCGTAACTTCGCCTATTCGCACGCCATTGGGGAGCGGGAGGCCGGCTTCGAGATGGCCATGGCGTGGTCGAGGAGCCCTCGCGGGACTGGCGCACGGGCCGCGCTTCCCGAGGCGCGGGGGCTGGCGAGCTTGGGGCGTCGCTTTCCTGCGCATCCGAAGGAAAGATGCCGTTGAGGCGTCGCACTCCGATAACGTCGCCGCGTACGTCATGGGTGCCGACAGCCAACACCGGAAGGTCACCCTGGCCCACCATGACGTCCTGCGTAACTGGTCCATGCTGGGTCACGCCCTGTGAGTCCGATCACGCGATCGAGTAGCGGTGCGTCGTCGGCGACCTCGACCACGGGACCGAACACCGCGCACCGCATCCTGACCAGCGAACTGCACGACGAAACCATGCACGACGTCGAGCAACGTCGGATCGCACTCGTAGGCCTGTCCGCTGGCCCTGGCTACGTCCCACCCGTGGACCACGAGTTCGTCCAGGGCGACGAGACCGGCGACCTCGCCCGGCAGCTCGAGGCCTCCTGCACGGGTCGTTCCCTGCCACGCCGTGGGGTCGCGCCACGCCTCCGCGAGGACCGCCAGGTCCCGTGGGATCCGAGTTCGCCAGTCGTCGCCCAACCTCGACACATCGCCCGACGGACCCTGCGACCCGATGTCTCCCGTGTCCTTCCTCGCCGCTGCGGTGAAGGCGAGCGTCAGGCCGCCGACGTGGTCCACCAGGTCGCCGAGGGGGTACGCCGGGCACGGCGTCGGCCCGCTGAGCAGCTCGTCGGAAAGGCCAAAGATCAGCTCCGCCATGCGTAGGGTGGCGGGCTCCAGGTTCACGAACGTCATCAGCTGGCCTCCTCGAGGTCCTCGATCTCTCAGGTATGACGGAGCGAGCCGGGTGAAACTCATCGGTGCGTCCCATCCAGGACGTCTTGTCCCTCTTGAGCTACGGTCGTGCCGGTTGTCGGTGCAGCCTCAGCTCGCGGAGCTGTCCGTCGGCGACCTCTGCGGTCATATAGGTACAGGTGGGCTGTCGACGCCGGTCCGTCGGTGAGCCGGGGTTGACGAGCCGACCGAGCGGCTGTGGGTAGCCGTGACCTGAGGGGCGGCGTCGGCTCGGGGGGGAGTGGGGGGAGCCAAACGCCGACCAGAAGTGCGGAAAGCAGGTCCGAAATGAGCAAAGGCGCATTTGCCACCCAAGTAGATAGCTGATCTCGCAAATGCGGGTGCGGGCGATGAGTTTCAGGCCGGCCCGCCGTCTACCGACTACAAGGTACGTTGAAGCTGCCAAGCGCCAGCGCGCCGGCAGTGCGGAAGGAGTGACCATGGGGCAGCCAGTAGTGCATTTCGAGATCATCGGGAAGGACGCGGAGAAGCTGACGAGCTACTATGCCGACCTCTTCGGGTGGAAGATCGACTCCAATAGCCCGATGAACTACGGGATCGTGCCGCGCGACGGGAACCTCACGGCCGACGGTATCGGCATCGCCGGGGGCATCGGAGGGGGACCGGAAGGATACGCGGGCCACGTCACGGTCTATATCGAGGTGCCCGACGTGGAGGCCGCGCTCGCGAAGGCCGAGAGCCTTGGCGGGTCGCGAGTGATGGGTCCGGAGCAGGTGATGGAGGACGTTGAGATCGGCCTCTTCAACGACCCCGAAGGCCACTTGGTCGGTGTCGTCAAGGCCGTCTCGTAGCGGTTCGCGCCTTTGCAAGGGCCCCGTCACGGGGCCCTTCGCATGCGATGAGTTTTGCGGGCTCGGCCGGTCTTTGTTGCGGGAGGCGAAAGGAGGTCTGTAGGTGGCCGAGCGCGAGGAGCCGCCGGCGCCATCAGCGAGGGTGCCGCGCCCGGGCCCGATCGTGGTGGTCCTCGGCGGCGCGATCGGTCGCGCCGCCGTCCTGGCGCTGTGCGAGCGTGTCCGTGTGGCGCTGGAGGGCTGCGACGCCCGCGTCGTGATCTGCGATGTGGGTGAGGTCACCGACCCGGATATCGGCACGGTCGACGCCTTGGCCCGGCTCGCGCTCACCGCTCGGCGGCTCGGAGGCGAGGTCCGGCTACGCCAGGCGTGCGGCGAGCTGCAGGAGCTGCTTGCCCTCGTAGGGCTCGACGACGTCGTGAGCGGTGTGCGTGGCGCGCTACCCGTCGAGACGGAGGGGTAGACCGAACAGCGGGAACAGGTTCGCGGTGTCGAGGAAAGAGTTGACTCCGGTGATCCGACCGGCGGACAGCTCGATGACCTGCAGAGCCCATGGCTCGTAGCCACCGTCTGCACCGGAGTGCCGGTATTGTCCGAAGGCTGCCGAACCGTTCGCCACGATCGGGACCAGACGCGACCCTTGACACCCCGCCCCATGCCCGACGAACCACTGAACGATGTCTGCGTGGCCCCGCAGCCACAGCCCGTAAGGAGGCATCGACAATGTGGCGTCCTCATGCAGCAGCGCGACGAGGGAGTCCATGTCGTAGCGCTCGAAGGCGTCGACGTAGCGTGCCAGGAGCGCCTGCTGCTCGCTGTCCATCGGCGCGGACGCGCCGGTGGCCGTAACGGCGCCGGCAGCCAGTGTCGAGCGGGCTCGTTGCAGTGCGCTGTTGATCGACGCGACGGTGGAGCCGAGGAGATCTGCGACCTCGGTCGCCTTCCAACGCAGGACCTCCCGCAGATCAGCACCGCGCGTTGCCGCGGCGGCAGGTGCTGGAGCGCGGCCACAAACGCAAGCCGGATCGTCTCCCGGGCGACGGCCAGATCGGCCGGGTCGCTATCCTCCGGCAGGACCCGGCCGTCGGGGATCGGCTGGATCCACGTCACCTCCGGCAACGGGGGACCAAGGGTCGATTCCGCCGTCGACGAGGGCGAAAGGTCCATAGGGCGTGCGCGACGCTGTTTCCCCTTGACCATGTCGAGGCACACGTTGGTGGCGATGCGATACAGCCACGACCGCAGCGTCGCTCGTCCCTCGAAGCGATCCAGGCCCCGCCATGCCCGCACCAGCGTTTCCTGGACGGCGTCCTGCGCCTCGAACGCCGACCCCAGCATCCGGTAACAGTAACCCGTCAGCTCTCTGCGGTACCGCTCCAACTCCGCGGGCGTGGCCGCGCCCTGGATCGTGGCATCCGTCGCTGCAAGATCAGTCATCCGCCATCATCCTCTCGACCCTCACCGCACGACCTCCCGCGATCCATCCGCGCGCTGACGAGCATGGCGCAAGGGGAGACTCACGGCAACCCCAGCAGAGATCAACTCGGGGGCGTAGGTACTGCGCGTGAGGTCCTATGTCGAGTCTGAAGCCGACGCGACGGTGGAGCGCAGCTCCAGAGGGCCGGCGAGCGTTTGGTAGACGACGCAGTACCGCTCGGTCAGGCGGTGCAACGTTGCCAGCTCTTCCTCGGAAGCGTCCGTGTCGAGGGCCAAAGCCAGGCGAATCGCGCGGAACCCGACCGGGGCATCGCGATCCACGCCGAGCGTTCCCCGGAAGTCGAGATCGCCCTCTGCGCGGACGCTACCGCCACGCACCTCGAGATCGAGAGCCGTCGCGACCGCTCGCAGGGTCACGCCGGCGCAGGCGACGAGCGCTTGAAGGAGCATGTCGCCAGAGCAGGCGAGGGCGCCGTCGCCACCCGTGGCCGGGTGAAGACCGGCCTCGACGATCGCGCGGCCCGTGTCGACGGAGCAGGCGATCGTCTCGTCGCCGAGCGTGCCCTCCGCGCGGAGCGTGATCAGCGCCGCGTCTGGTTGCTGCAGATAGCGCTCCTTGAGTGGCGCCTGCTGCGCCCGGAGCGTCGCACGGTCCACAAGGTCTCCCTCCACAGTTGGGTGCCGTCGGCCAGTCTGGAGCCCTTGGCGTTTCCCGTCGAGGGCCGCATGGCGGCACAGTTCGCTCGCTCCCCCCGAAATTGGGGGTATCGTGTCCCCTTGTCGTAGCCTCTACTTGGTCATGGTGGCGTTGCGCATCGTGGAGAGAGGCATGGGAACGCGAGTGCAGCACGCCTCCAGGGCGTACCGCCACAGCTTGAACGGCAGCCAGCTCTCACCGGGTGCGCTGCAGCTCGCTGTCGATGGTGTCACGCTGACGTTCGGGGGCGTCCGGGCGCTGGACGACGTCAGCCTCGAAGTACGCCAGGGTGACATCCACGCCATCATCGGGCCGAACGGTGCGGGCAAGACGAGCCTTCTGAACTGCGTCAGCGGCCTGTACAGGCCACAGAACGGCAAGATCGTACTGCACGCCGCAGAGGGTGAGCATGACCTGGTGCGCGAGCGGCCGAACCGGATCGCGAGGATGGGGGTCGCCCGGTCCTTCCAGAACATCGAGCTGTTCCGACATATGACCGCGGTGGAGAACCTGCTGCTCGGGCGGCATGTGCACATGCGCCACCGCCTGCTCCCCGCGCTGTGGTACCTGGGATCCGCCAGGCGGCAAGAGATCGCACACCGCGAGGTGGTTGAGGAGGTCATCGACCTGCTGGAGATACAGGTCGCGCGTAACACTCCCGTGGCCGCGCTGGCCTATGGCGTCCAAAAGCGCGTCGAGCTGGGCCGCGCCCTGTGTATGCGGCCCGCGTTGCTGCTGCTGGATGAACCCATGGCGGGGATGAATGCCGAAGAGAAGGAGGACATGGCCCGCTTCATCTTGGACGCGAACGAGCTGGCGGGTGTCACCGTCGTCCTGATCGAGCATGACATGGCCGTAGTTATGGACATCTCGGACCGGGTCACGGTCCTGGACTTCGGAAGCGTCATCGCCGGCGGCCCCCCCGCCTCGGTCAGTCGCGACCAGCGGGTCATTGACGCGTACCTCGGAGAACAGCGGCAGGCCCCATGAGCGCGGAGCGCGAGTCCCATCCCGGAGGGATCCTCCCGAGCGCGGAGCGCGAGTCCCATCCCGGAGGGATCCTCCCGAGCGCGAGCGACACGTTCCCGAAGCTGCTTGCGGGCCTTGCGTCGCGGCACCCAGACCGCGCGGCGCTGCAAGAGAAGCGGTACGGGATATGGCAGGCGACGACGTGGGCGCGGTATCACGAGCGTGTGCGTGATCTTGCGCACGGGCTCGCAGACCTGGGTGTCGAGCCGGGCGAGGTGGTCGCGGTGCTCGGCGACAACCGTCCCGAGTGGCTGATCGCTGAGCTGGCCGCGCAGTCGTTGGGTGCGTGCGTCGTGGGTGTCTACCCGACGAGCGTGGGTGACGAGGTCCGCCACATCTTGGAGGACGCGCGGGTGCGCGTCGCGGTCGCCGAGGACCAGGAGCAGGCCGACAAGGTCATCGGTCTGTGGGATGCGCTTCCCGCGCTGGCGACGCTCATCGTCTATGACCCTCGCGGTCTGGAGCGCTACGACCAGCCCTATCTCGCCCACTTCTGCGATGTCGAGGCGCGCGGCCGTGAGGTCGAGCAATCCCGTCCCGGATGGCTCGACGACCAGATAGCCGCGGGCAGCGGTGACGACGTCGCGATCATCTGCACGACGTCCGGGACGACGGGCCGGCCCAAGCTGGCGATGCTCTCGCATGCGAACCTCCTGTCGATGGGCCGTGGCCTGATGGAGATCGACCCGATCAGCTCAGACGACCGATATGTGAGCTTCCTTCCCTTCGCATGGCTGGGCGAGCAGATGTTGGCGCTCGCGTGTGGGATGCAGGTGGGGTTCACTACGAGCTTCTGCGAGGACGCGGCCACCGTCCGCGCCGACCTCCGTGAGATCGGTCCCGACGTGCTGTTCTCCCCCCCTCGGATCTGGGAAGACATGGTGTCTGACGTGCAGATCCGTCTCGGTGAGGCCGACGCCGTCAAGCGCGCCGTCTTCGGGTGGGGCCTCAAGGTAGGGGAGCGGGTCGCCGATCTTGAGGCCCAGTCGCGCCGGGTCGGACCGGGCTTGAGGGTGCTCGCGAAGGTCGCCGATCTCGTCGCGCTGAGGCCTGTCCGCGATCAGCTCGGGCTCGCGCGCCTCGACCGCGGCTACACGGGGGGCGCCTCGCTCGGTCCGGATGTGTTCCGGTTCTTTCATGCGCTTGGCGTGAACCTCAAGCAGATCTACGGCCAGACGGAGGCCGGAGGCGTCACTGTCGCGCACCGCGACGGCGACGTCCGGTTCCACACCGTCGGCGCCCCGATCCCCGGCACGCAGCTTCGCATCGCGGACGACGGTGAGATCCTGCTCCGCTCACCCGGTGTGTTTCACGGCTACTACGGCGACGACGACGCGACCTCGGTCGCCGTCGACGCGGAGGGCTGGCTGCATACGGGTGATGCCGGCTACCTCGATGGCGGCCATCTCGTGGTCATCGACCGGGCGAAGGATGTTATCGCCGCGCCTGACGGCACCCGCTTCAGCCCCGCCTTCGTCGAGAGCAAGCTGAAGTTCAGCCCGTTCGTCGAGGAGGCCGTGGTCTTCGGTGGGGACGAGCGTGGGCACCTGGTGGCGCTGCTGGTCATCGACGCCCAGACGGTCGGCGCGTGGGCCGAGCGGCGGCACCTCGGCTACACGACCTACATGGATCTCGCGCAGAAGGAGCAGGTCTACCGGCTGGTCGCCGAGGAGGTGAACCGCTCCAACCTCGACCTCCCCGAGGCGATCCGGGTGCACCGGTTCGCGTTGCTTCACAAGCGGCTCGACGCCGACGACGACGAGATCACCCGTACCTGCAAGGTGCGCCGCGCCGTGATCGCCGAGCGGTACGCCTCGATCGTCGACGCGCTCTTCGGGCCCGACGACGAGGTCACGATCACGAGCATCGTCTCCTACCAGGACGGCAGCAGGGCCGAGCGAGCGATCCCTCTGCGTTTAGCGTCGATGAAGCGGTTTGACCCCCCCGCACCCGCGCGGTCTCGCCGCATGGCCTGGAGCGCGCGCTGATGACGCTGGAGCAGTTCACCACCCTGGCGGTCAACGGTCTCGCGAACGGCGCGATCCTCGCGCTCGCCGCCCTCGGGTTCGTGATCATCTTCAAGGCCACTGGGGTCATCAACTTCGCGCAGGGCCAATTCCTGCTGATCGGCGCGTACGTCATCTACGCCGGCGTCGTGACCTTCGGCCTCCCATGGCCCATCGCCGTGCTCGCCTCCCTCGCGGTCGCGGGTGGGTTGGGGCTGCTCGTCGAGCGGCTCGTGCTGCGGCCCATGGTCGGTGAGCGGCCGATCGCCGTGATCATGGTGACAATTGGGCTGGGGGCGTTTCTCCAAGCGGCCGTCCAGATCATCTGGGGCACGCGGCCGAGGCCGTTCCCCGCGTTCATCCCTCGTGGCACGGTCGAGTTGGCCGGCGCGACCGTACCCGTCGACCGCCTGGTGGCGGTTGTAGTGGCGGCGGCCGTCCTCGGGCTGTTCTCGTGGTTCTTCCGCTTCTCACGCACGGGCATCGCGATGCGCGCGGTCGCCGACGACCAACAAGCGGCGCTCGTCATGGGGATCAGCGTCCGCAGAGTGTTCGCGCTCTCGTGGGCGCTCGCCGCGATCAGCGCCGCCATCGGGGGAGCCCTCGTCGCGAACATCGTCGGGATCTCCGGAGTGTTGGTGTTGTACGGGCTCGCGGTATTCCCCGTGGTCATCCTGGGAGGCCTCGACTCCATCCCAGGCACCGCGGCCGGCGGCATGATCATCGGCCTGCTCATCACGTTCACGGCGGGGACGATCGGGATGGGTCTCCAGGCGGTGATCCCCTTCGCCGCGATCGTGCTCATGCTGATGGTCAAGCCATACGGCCTGTTCGGCCAAGTCGAGATCGACCGCGTCTGATGCCCGCCACCGCCACGCGCATCCCCCGCCCTTGGCTGCACATCCCCCGCCCCGGCGGGCGCCCGTGGCTGCACATCCCCCGCCCCGGCGGGCGCCCGTGGCTGCACTGTGCAGAGTTGGACCGGTATACCGGCATAACCCTGCACAGCAGCTCATGGCGGCTGGCGCCGCCTCCCCGGAGGATGAGAATCCGGCAAACCAGGCGTCCCGTGACCTTTCCGCGCTCGAGCGAGGCATCGAACGAAGCGCCGGGCGCTACTGTGCAGAGTTTTGCCGAACTACCGGCATTACTCTGCACAGTGCAGGAACAGGCCACCAACCAACTGGCGCGAACCCGGCAAACCAGGCGGCATGCAGCCGATTCTCATCTCAGTGCAGGAAAATGCCGGCAGCGTCTGGGCCGGCGGCGTCTGGGCCGGCAGTCTTAGCGATGGCCACCGCGACCGGGGTCTACCATCGCAGCTACGCGAGCGAGCTGGCGCTACGCCATACGCGGGCCGAGTACGCCCGGTTGGTGTTGCTCTTTGCGGGGCTCTTGGCGCTCCCGTTCGTGCTGAGCCCGTTCTGGATGACCGTGGCCTGCCAGGCGGGTATCGCGGCGATCGGTGCGATCGGGCTGAACATCCTGACTGGGTACACCGGGCAGATCAGCCTCGGCCAGGGTGGCTTCCTGGCCGTCGGGGCGTATACCAGCGCCATACTCGTCGAGCGGGTCGGGCTGCCCACGCCGGTGGGGATCGTCGCGGCGATTCTCGTGACCGCGCTCGCGGGGGCGTTCTTCGGGCTCCCGGCGTTGCGGCTGAAAGGCCTGTACCTCGCGATCGCGACGCTCGCCTCACAGTTCATCATCTTGTGGCTCGTGAGAAACTGGACGGCGGTCACCGGTGGGAACGACGCCTTGGGGGTCGGCTCGCCGGTGCTCCTCGGCTTCGAGCTGGAAGGCAACTTCCGCTGGTACTGGCTGATCCTCGCGTTCGGGACCATCGCGGCGCTCGGGGCGACGAACCTGTTCCGCACTGGGTTGGGCCGGGCGTTCGTCGCCATCCGTGACCAGGACGTCGCGGCGGAGGCGGCCGGCGTCGACGTGGTCCGTTACAAGATCCTCGCGTTCGCGATCTCGTCCGGCTTCGTCGGGCTCGCGGGCGCCCTGACCGCTCACTACACCGGCATCGTGACGTGGGAGCGGTTCACCTTCGACGTCTCGGTGCTCTACGTCGCGATGATCATCGTCGGCGGCCTGGGGTCGGTGGCTGGGTCGATCTACGGGGCCGTGTTCCTGTTCATTCTTCCGGCCGGCATCCAGCGTCTGGGCATGGGTCTTCGTGATGCCCTCCCCCAGCTGGGGCGGGAGATCCCGGCCTTGCAGCTCGCCGCGTTTGGCTTGGTCATCATGCTGTTTCTCATCTTCGAGCCGCGCGGGCTCGCCCGGATGTGGCAGCGCATGAAGGACTACGCCCGGCTCTGGCCGTTCCGCTACTAACCGAAGGGAGGGAAACATATGCGACGGAAGATCGCATTGCTGGGGCTGCTGGCGCTGCTCGTCGCCGCGTGCGGGGGTGGGGGAACGGCTCCTCCCAACGGCGCGGGCGGGGTCGTGATCGGCGCCATCTTCGACCTGTCCGGTCCGACCGCGGACGCAGGGACACCGTACTCCCAAGGGATGCAGGCCTACGTCGATTGGCGTAACGCGAACGGGGGGGTGGGGGGCCGGCCTATCGACCTGCGGTTCCAGGACTACGGGTACGAGGTGCCGGAGGCGGAGCAGTTCTACTCGCAGTTCACGTCCGAGGGCGCCGTCGCCTTCCAGGGGTGGGGGACGGCTGACACCGAGGCGTTGCGCGGGAAGATCACCGAGGACGAGATCCCGTTCATGTCCGCCTCGTACGCCGAGACGCTCACCAATCCGGCCCAGACGCCTTACAACTTCGTGGTGGCGTTGAGCTACTCCGACCAGATGCGCATCGCATTGCAGTACATCGCGGACAACGCGGACGGCCACACCGAGGTCGCGGTGTTCCACCACGACAGCCCCTTTGGGACGTCGCCGATCGAGGACGGCCGGGCCTACATCCTCCAGCGCGGCCTCGACATCGGCTATCAGACCTACGCGATGCCGGCCGGAGCGACGGACTACGTGGGCGAGCTCACCCGGGTCGAGCAGCAGGGCGCCCGGTTCATCATCGTCCAGAACGTGTCCAGCCCTGCCGCGACGGTCGCGAGGAACGTGCGGGAACAGGGTTTGGAGGCGCAGGTTCTCTGCCTCAACTGGTGCGCCGACGAGCTGTTCGTCGACCTCGCCGGTGAGGCCGCCGAGGGTGCCGCGGGGGTGCTGCCGTTCGCCCCGCCCGGGGCCGCCGATGGCGACGTCGCCGACCTGACCGCCTGGCTGGAGCGGAACGGCGAGCGGTTCGAGGACCAGAACCTCCACTTCGCGCAAGGTTGGTACACGATGCACGTGATGGCAGAGGGGATCGCTCGCGTGGTCGACTCCGGTGAGGAGCTGACCGGCGAGGCGATTCGCTCGGCGCTGGAGGCGATGGAGCCGATCGACACGCCGGTGAGCACGGCGATCGACTTCTCGGCTGACGATCACCAGGGGATGCAGTCGGGCCAGATCTACGAGGTGCGGGGCGGCGCCTGGACGCCGGTTGGCGATGTCCGCACTCCATAACCCGCAAGCCCCTAGGGCCACGACCGCATTGCTCGAGCTGAACAACATCGAGGTTATCTACGACCAGGTGATCCTTGTCCTGCGGGGTTTGTCGCTGGTGGTTGGCGAGGGGCAGGTGGTCGCCCTCCTCGGCTCGAACGGCGCGGGGAAGACGACGACGCTGAAGGCCGTCGCGGGATTGCTGCCCAGCGAGCATGGCGAGATCACGGACGGCGAGGTGCGGTACGCGGGTGAGGCCATCACCCGCCGTGACCCCGCGGCCACGGTGCGGGCGGGGGTGTCGCTGGTCATGGAAGGCCGGCGAGTGTTCCCCCATCTGTCCGTCCACGACAACCTCTTGGCCGGCGCGTTTACCCGGGGGCGGGTCCGCTCCCAGACTCGGGACGACCTCGACCTCGTCTACGCGTATTTTCCCGGTTTGAAGGACCGGACCGCCCAGGCCGCCGGCTACCTGTCGGGTGGCGAGCAGCAGATGTTGGCCATCGGGCGTGCCCTCATGGCCCGGCCGAAGCTGATGATGCTCGACGAGCCGTCCCTGGGGCTCGCTCCACTGCTCGTGGGAGAGATATTCGAGATCATCCAGCGCCTGGCCAGCGAGTTGAGCACGACGATCCTGGTGGTCGAGCAGAACGCTCGCCGAGCCCTGGAGATCGCCGACCACGCGTATGTGATGGAGACCGGCCGGATCGTGCTGGAGGGATCGGCGGCCGAGCTCGCCGATAACCCCGATGTCCAGGAGTTCTACCTGGGCCTCGGAGCCGCGGGCAAGCGCCGGAGCTACCGCGACAGCAAGCGCTACCGGCGGAGGAAGCGATGGCTGTGAGCGTCTCTGGTGTACGCGAGTACGCGGCGCGCTTTGACACGTCGGTCCGGTCGTTCCTCCCGGAGGTCGCACACCAGGTCCCTGCGATCCAGCAGCGGCTCCACGTCGCCGGCGTGCTGCCCGAGGAGTTGGACAGCGTCGCGGCCCTCGACCGGATCCCCGTGCTCGGCAAAGACGAGCTCTGCGACCTGCAGGCCAACCAGCCGCCGTTCGGCGGCTATCTGGCTGGAGGGGCGAAGCCGCGGCGGGTATTCCAGTCGCCAGGGCCGATCTACGAGCCTCAGTTCGACACACCCGACCCATCCCGCTGGGCTCCCGCGCTCCGCGCCGCCGGGTTCAGCGCCGGCGACGTGGTGCTCAACACGTTCGGCTATCACCTCACACCCGCGGGAGCGATGTTCGAGGAGGCATGCCGAGCGATTGGCTGCACCGTGGTACCCGCCGGGGTCGGTGGCGAGAGCGCGCAGGTACGGTTGTGCGCGGATCTCGGCGTGACCGCGTACGTGGGGACGCCGAGCTACCTCAAGGTGATCCTTGAGACCGCCGACGAGGTCGGGGTCGATGTCGGCAGGCTATCGAGGGCCTTTGTCTCGGCGGAGCCGCTCCCCGGATCGCTGCGGAGGTGGTTACGTGCCCGCGTGCCGACGGTCCACCAGGGCTATGGCACCGCCGAGGCCGGCAACCTCGGCTACGAGTGCGCGGAGATGAACGGGTTGCACGTGCCCACCGACGCGCTCGTCCAGATATGCGATCTCACCACCGGCGAGGCACGGTACGACGACGCCGAGGGCCAAGTGGTCGCGACGATGTTCTCGCCGCTCTATCCCATGGTGCGGTTTGGGACGGGAGACCTGTCCTCGTGGGCGCCGGGGGAGTGCGGTTGTGACATCGCCACCCCCCGGCTATCCGGATGGCTGGGTCGCGTGGGCTCGGCGGTCAAGGTGCGCGGCCTGTTCGTGCACCCTCGCCAGCTGGTCGCGCTGATGAGCGCGATCCCCCAGGTCGCCGACTACCGGTTCGTCATCGATCGGGTCGACCACCGTGACACCCTCCGCTGCGAGCTGGTTGCCACCGGCGGCACCGACCGAGGGGCGGTCCTCACGTTGGTCCGCGCCCGCGCTCGCTCCCTACTGCGCCTCGCTGTCGACGTCGTCCTCGTCGACGCGGTCGAGAACGGCGGCCCCCTCGTCGACCGCCGCACATGGAGCTGACGCACTGCATGATGGTGGCAGGCGGCGCCTTGGAAAGGAAGTGCCATGGACTACCAGCATTTGATCGTCAAGCTCGATGGCGGGGTCGTGCGGCTGACCCTGAACCGGCCGGAGCGGCGGAACGCCCTCAGCCTTGCGCTCATGCGGGAGGTCATCGACGCCTTACGCACGGCGTCGAGGTCGCCGGACGCGCGCGTCGTCGTGGTCGAGGGGGCGGGAGCGGTGTTCTCGGCCGGGCACGACCTCAGCGAGATGGTCGAGCGCGACCTCGGCTTCTACACCGAGCTCTTCGACGTCTGCACGCAGATGATGGAGATGATCCACAGGATCCCGCAACCGGTCATCGCGAAGGTGCACGGCGTGGCGACCGCGGCGGGCTGCCAGCTGGTCGCGGCGTGTGACCTCGCGGTGGCCGAGGCCGGAGCCCGCTTCGCCACGCCTGGCGTGCGGATCGGGCTGTTCTGCTCGACACCGATGGTGCCGATCTCACGCGCCGTGGGCCGCAAGCGGGCGATGGAGATGCTCCTGACGGGTGAGATGATCGACGCCGCGACCGCGGCGCAGTGGGGCTTGATCAACCGTGCCGTGCCGGCCGAGGACCTCGACGCGGAGGTGAACCGGCTCGTGGACGCTATGGTCGCCTCCAGCCCACTGACCCTCGGGATCGGCAAAGAGGCCTTCTACACCCAGATCGAGCTGGACGAGCACCGCGCCTACGACCACGCCAAGGTCGTGATGGCGGCGAACGCCCTCGCCGCCGACGCCCAAGAGGGCATCTGCGCCTTCCTCGGCAAACGTGCCCCCGAGTGGACCGGCCGCTAACGGAGCGTCGCCGAAGTTCGTTTGTGCTGGACCCGGCGGAGTACGGACCGCCGATATCCAGCACAAAGAGACCGCATCAGCCGAACGGACCGCGCCTCGAGTCACTTCGGCTCGCGAGTGATGCGGTCGAGCAGCTTGCGCAGTGTGGGCAGCATCGCGTGATCCTTCGGCCTCCCCGCCGCCTCCTTCGACCGGATCACGTCGAGCAACGACGCCACCTGCGCCTGTACACCGCCAACCTCGTACGTGACGGCATTGGCGGCGAGATCGTCGTACCCCTCGGTACCGGACGGTTGAAAAGCGCGGTCAAGGTCTCCGTACTGGGTCTGGAGGTTCCAGATCTGCCCCCTTGCCAATCCCTCACCTCCTGGGTTGAACGGCAAGCCCTCGGGGACGGCGTCCGTGCGTATGCGGGCGTCGAGGTCCCTCAGCGCAGCGGCAAGCCGGTGGTTGTCACGGTCGGAGGCCGGCGTGATATCGGCGTCACCAGTCCGGATCGCCGAGCCGTGGAGGGTTGCGGCAAACGCATCGATCAGCACGAACCGAACCTCGTGCGCCGTGAGGCACGGAGGATCTCGACCGGTTGGAAGCGCGGGTTGACCAGCTCGCTCATCTGGCGCGCCGAGCCGAGTGAGCCACGCGCTCCCACTCGAGTAGGTCCAACAGGTGCTGGATTCGCTGCGTGGGAGTCATCGCGAGATGCCGGCCAAAGGAGCGCTCGTCAGAGTCGTCGCGCTTCACGACGCGGACCTCCAGGTCCAGGTCACAGGCGCGCAGTGCCCGCACGACGGTCTCGAGGGAGAGCGGCTCGCGCCCTTTTTCCCAGGTGGCGAGCTCCTCCTCCGCGATTCCGAGCCGCTCGGCCAGCTCAGCCGGCTCCAGCCTGGCCCGGAGCCTGGCCTCCTTGATCAGCAATCCGCCGTTCACAAGGGGGCAGGATACGCGGATTGGCGGGCAGATTTCTGATGAGCTCCCGCGTGCTCACGGGATACCATCTTCCGCAGAATCCTTTGACCCCAACCCACGAAAAGCGACCGCTTGGCCAGCACGACGCAAGTCAAGACCTCCATTCCAGGGCACCACTCGATGGTGTCGCTCCTCGGATCCCGTGACGAGCTGCTCAAGCTGGTCGAGAGCGCGTTCAACGTCGGGATCCTGGTACGCGGCAACGAGATCACCGTCACGGGGCCAGAGGCGGAGGCCCGCAAGGTCGTTCACCTGTTCTCAGAGCTCGTCCGGCTGCTCGACTCGGGCCAGAACCTCGACGAGGCCAACGTCACGGCGTCGATCGCGATGGTCCAGAGCGCCACGCACCCCAACCCGTCCGAGGTGCTGTCCGACGCTGCCCTGACCCATCGGGGCCGGGTGATCCGTCCGAAGACGGCTGGCCAGAAGCGCTACCTGGATGCCATCCGCGAGAACACCGTGGTCTTCGGCATCGGCCCGGCGGGCACCGGCAAGACCTACCTCGCGATGGCAATGGCCGTCCTCGCGCTGAAACGCAAGGACGTCACGCGCATCATCCTCACCCGCCCGGCCGTCGAGGCCGGCGAGCGCCTGGGCTTCCTGCCCGGCACGCTGTTCGAGAAGATCGACCCGTACCTGAGGCCGTTGTTCGACGCGCTCCACGACATGATGGACGCCGAGCAGCTCTCGCTGCTGATGGAGCGTGGGACGATCGAGGTCGCGCCACTGGCGTACATGCGAGGGCGCACGCTGAACGACAGCTTCATCGTGCTGGACGAGGCCCAGAACACGACACCCGAGCAGATGAAGATGTTCCTCACTCGCTTGGGCTTCGGCTCGAAGGCGGTCGTCACCGGCGACGTCACGCAGGTCGACCTGCCGTCCGGCCGTCACTCGGGCCTGCGCGTCGTCCGTAACATCCTCACGGGGATCGACGGCGTCGCGTTCTGCGAGCTGACCGGCCGCGACGTCGTCCGGCACCGGATCGTCCAAGAGATCGTCGAGGCCTACGGCCGCTTCGACGAGGCTCATGAGACCAGACCATGAGCGAGGGCGCGGACAGCCACCGAACCCAACCCAACCGGGGATCACGACGTGACCGTGTACCTGGCTGACGAGCAGTCCCGCCCAGTCGACCTCGAGCGGCTCCAGCGACTGGCGGAGTATGTGCTCGCGGACCGTCGAGTGCCTGACGCGATGGAGCTGTCGGTCTTGTGCGTGGAGCGCGACGTCATCGCGAGCCTCAACGCGGCGTATATGGGCAGCGAGGGCCCGACGGACGTGCTTGCGTTCCCCATCGACTACCCCGGCGAGACGGCGGCGGGGCAACCCAGCCTGCTCGGCGACGTCGTGCTCTGCCCTGCGGTCGCCGAAGAGCACGCGTCCAGCGATGGCCGGGGACTGAGCGACGAGGTCGAGTTGCTGCTCGTCCATGGAATCTTGCACCTACTGGGTCACGACCACGCCGAGCCCGAAGAGCAAGAGCTGATGTTCGGTCTGACGGACCAGCTCTTGACGAGGTTCCGGGCCGCCGCGCGGCGACGGGACTCCTGATGCCCGAGTTCACGCAGCGCGATGCGTACGCATTGGCAGCCGTGGTCCTGCTGCTGCTCGTGGCGGCGTACTTCGGCGCGGCCCGAGCCGCGATGACTCGGATGACGCCCTACCGCTCCCTGAAGCTGGCCGAGGAGGGCATGCCAGGAGCCCAGCGGCTCGTGGCGCTGATGCGCAACCCCGCCCGCACCCTGAACATCCTCGCGCTGCTCGTCATCACTGTGCAGGTGGCCGCAGTCGCGCTGCTGACCATCGTCGCCGACAACGTCTTGTCCGGTGGGCCCGCGTTCGCGCTCGCCCTGCCTCTGGGCGCGGCGCTGCTGTTCGTCATCGCGGACGTCGTCCCCCAGACCATCGGCTTGCAGCGCACTGACAAGGTCGCATGCCGTACGGCCCGCTGGGTCGCCTTGCTCGCCCGCCCGCTTTCCCCCTTCGCATGGCTGCTGATCCGGGTTGGTAACGTGATCGCCCCAGGGAAAGGGCTGGCGAGCGGGCCGTTCGTGACCGAAGAAGCGCTTCGGGAGCTGATCGACGTCGCCGAATCGGATGAGGTCATCGAAGCGGGCGAGCGCGCGATGATCCATTCGATTTTCGAGCTGGGCGACACGGTGGTGCGCGAGATTATGGTCCCGCGGCCGGACATGGTCATGGTCTCGGCGGACGACAGTCTCGGCCACGTGGTTGAGGTACTGCTGTCCGCCGGCTATACGCGCCTGCCCGTCTATCACGGCGACCGTGACACGATCGTCGGCCTCGTCTACGCCAAGGACGTGCTCCAGCAGCTGCACACCGCGCGTGGCGAAGACGGGCCGTGGCAGGAGCTGATGCGGACGCCGTACTTCGTCCCCGAGCTGAAGCCGGTGGACGAGTTGCTGCGAGAGCTGCAGGCTCGCCAGATCCACCTCGCGATCGTCGTGGACGAGTACGGCACCACCGCGGGGCTCGTGACGATCGAGGACATCCTCGAAGAGATCGTGGGCGAGATCGTCGACGAGTACGACCGGGAGGAGGCGCTCGTCGAGCAGCTCGACGCCGATCGGTGGAGAGTCAACGCGCGCCTGCCGATCGACGAGCTGGACGAGCTGGCCCACACCGACCTTCCCGACGAGGATTGGGACACCGTCGGTGGCCTGCTGTTCGGCCTGCTCGGGCACGTCCCCCAACCGGGTGAGCAGGTGGAGGTCAACGCCCTCCGCCTCACCGCCGAGCGAGTCAAGGACCGGCGCATCGCGACGATCCTCGTCGAGCGGACGTCAGCCTCCCCGACCCGCGCCGTAGCCGCCGAGGGGTCCAGCTAGTGGCATACCTGGCCGGCATTTTCCTGCACTGTGCAGAGTTATGCTGGTATACCGGCATAACTCTGCACAGTAGGGCCAAAGGCCGGGCCCCGACGCGTCGACAGCGTCGAGGCCCTCCTCCCCAGCTCCTGCTGGGGGCACAAGGACCGAGGCGCGAGTGATGGACGGGGTGCGCCCAGGCGCTCCTGGCTGGGAGCGGGAAGAGGCCGCGTTGCTGGCCGCCGCGCGCCGAGCGATGGCGCGTGCGTATGCTCCCTACTCGCGGTTCAAGGTTGGCGCCGCGGTGCGTTGCGCCGACGGGCGGGTCTTCACCGGCGCGAACGTCGAGAACGCCGCCTACGCCGTCTCGTTGTGCGCCGAGCGGGTCGCGGTGCCCGCGGCGATCACCGCCGGTGCACGGGAACTCGTCGCCCTCGCGGTCGCCTGCTCGGGCGCCGATCCCTGCCCGCCATGCGGCATGTGCCGCCAAGTCCTCTTCGAGTTCGCGCCCGACCTCTACGTCGTCGTTGCCGGCACCGACAGCCCGGCCGGCCGGTACATCCTGTCGCGCGACCTCATGCCGTTCGCGTTCGGCCCTGCCCAGCTGCGCTCGGGGGCTGACAGCCGGTAGCCTGCGACGCATGCGATCAGGGTTCTGCTCAATCGTCGGCCGCCCGAACGTGGGCAAGTCGACCCTGCTCAACGCGCTCGTCGGCAGGAAGGTCGCCATCACCACGCCGGTGCCGCAAACCACGCGCCACGCGCTGCGCGCCGTGCTGCATCGTGACGACGCGCAGATCGTGTTCGTCGACACGCCAGGCATGCACAAGCCGAAGACCTTGCTCGGCGCGAGACTCAACGAGGTCGCCCGCGGCACGCTATCGGGCGTCGACGTGATCGTGCTAGTGGTCGACGGCCAGGCGGGGATCGGGCGAGGTGACGAGTTCATCGCCGGACTGCTCACCGACATCGCGACCCCCGTGATCGCCGTGTTGAACAAGGTCGACCGGATCGGGCGCGGCACCCAGCTCCCACAGCTGCAACGGCTCGCCCAGATGGGCGACTGGGACGAGATCGTGCCGGTATCGGCCACCTCCGGGGAGCAGGTCGACGTGTTGGCGGACCTCATCGTCGCCCGCATGCCCGAGGGTCCCGCCTACTTCCCCGCCGACCAGGTCATCGACCAGACCCCCGAGCAGCTCGCCGCTGAGACCATCCGTGAGAAGGCGATCACGCTGATGCGGGAGGAAGTCCCGCACTCGATCACCGTTGTCATCGACGAGATCGTCCCAGGCGAGTCCCAAGGCGTGCTCGCGGTCGCCGCCACGCTGTTCGTCGAGCGCGACTCTCAGAAAGGCATCGTGATCGGCAAGGGAGGCGCCGTCCTTCGCGAGATCGGCAAGAACGCCCGCCCCGACCTGGAGCTGCTCCTCGGCAGCAGGGTCTACCTCGATCTGCGCGTAAAGCTGTCAAAGGAGTGGCAGCGAGATCCCCGCAAGCTCGAACGCCTGGGGTATTGAGACTTACGGCGCGTGAGCGGGGAGTAGCGTTGCGGCATGGCGCTTTATCGCGAGCAGGGCGTCGTCCTGAGAACATACAAGCTTGGTGAGGCTGATCGGATCGTGCACCTGCTCGCCCAGGGACGTGGCAAGGTTCGCGCGGTCGCGAAGGGGATACGCCGCCCTGGCTCGAAGCTCGGCGGCCGGCTGGAGCCGTTCAGCCACGTGGACCTGCAGCTCTACGAGGGCCGCGACCTCGACATCGTCACCCAAGCCGAGCTGATCACCCCGTTCGCCGATCTACGCGAGGATTGGACGCTCTCCGCATGCGCTTCGGCGATGGTCGAGGCCGCCGATCAGCTCGCGCAACCAGGGGAGCGGTCGAACCCACTGTTCCTCTTGCTGCTCCAAGGCCTGCGCGCGCTGAGCGGCGCGCCACACCATCCCGCGCTCATGCTCGACGCGTACCTGCTGCGGCTGGTCGCCTTAGCCGGCTACCACCCGAGCCTCGACCACTGTGCCTCGTGCGGGGATCCCGGCGCCCATGGCGTGTTCTCGATCGCGGGAGGAGGAGCGCTTTGCGGCGCCTGCGCCCCACGTGATTCCCGCCCGCTGGATCCCTCCGCGCGAGCCCTCCTCGACGTGCTCGCGCAGTCGAGCTGGGCTGATCTGGCCGAGGTCGAGATCCCACCCCGCACCCGGCGGATCGCAGGAACGTTGGTGCACAGCTTCCTCACGTACCACCTCGGTCGGCCGTTGCGCTCGTGGGACCTGGTGCCTCGGTGACCGGCGCCTGCCTACCGGCCCACGTCGGCGTGATCATGGACGGCAACGGGCGCTGGGCCGGCCAGCGGGGACTCCCCCGCAACGCCGGCCACACCGCCGGTGAGGAGGCGCTGTTCGACACCGTCGAGGGCGCGCTGGAGATCGGATTGCGCTTCCTGACCGTGTACGCGTTCTCGACGGAGAACTGGAAGCGCCCGCCCTCCGAGGTCTCGTTTCTGATGAACTTCAACCGGGACCTGCTCGTCCGGCGCGCCGACGAGCTCGACGAGCAGCAGGTGCGGGTCCGCTTTATCGGGCGCCGTGGCCGCCCGGTGCCTCGCCGGTTGATCGAGATGATGGAGCGCACCGAGGCGCGCACCGCCGGCCACACCCGGTTGACCTTGCAGGTGGCGTTCAACTACGGCGGTCGGGCCGAGTTGGTCGATGCCGCCCGCCGTATCGCGTCTGACGCCGTGGCGGGTCGCCTGAGTGCGGAGCGGCTGTCCGAGCGGTCGATCCAGGCTCGCCTCTACGAGCCCGACGCTCCCGACGTCGACCTGCTCGTGCGGACCTCGGGCGAGCAGCGTCTGTCCAACTTCTTGCTGTGGGAGGCCGCCTACGCCGAGCTGGTCTTTACCGACGTGCTCTGGCCCGACTTCCGCCGCCAACACCTCCACGCCGCCGTCGCCGAGTACCAACGCCGCACCCGCCGCTTCGGCAAGCTCTGATCACCGAGCAAGATCGGCTTCGTTGACGACGAGCGGCCATGTGCCTTGGTCAGGCCCTTTCACCGCGCGAAAGCCACGGAAGTCGAAGGTGAAGACCGGCTCGCCTCGTGACTCGGCGACGGCCATTACGGAGGCGTCGACTTTATCGGGCGCCGTGGCCGCCCGGTGCCTCGCCGGTTGGTCGAGATGATGGAGCGCACCGAGGCGCGCACCGCCCGCCACACCCGGTTGACCTTGCAGGTGGCGTTCAACTACGGCGGTCGGGCCGAGCTGGTCGACGCCGCCCGCCGTATCGCGTCCGACGCCGTGGCGGGTCGCCTGAGCCCGCCGTCGCCGAGTGCCAATGCCGCACCCGCCGCTTCGGCAAACTCTGAGCGAGAGGCGGTCGATCTGTGGAGCCCCTCCATCAGCCCCGCCCCGCCTCGAACGCTCACGCAATACACTTGGAGGATCAGGATGACACTTGTTGACGGCCCCCCACCGACGGGCGCCGGTAGGCTGATCCTCACGGCTGACAGAAGGCTTCACATCGTCTGGCGCGTCCTGTTGCACATCGTAAGCTTTTTGGCTATCTTTCTTCTTTCTTCTTTGCATAGTCCCGGCGGTTGGGATCGCGCAGCAATTCGGTTGGCCGCAGGGCGCCATTAACGCCGTAGCGGCCATGCTTTTCTCGCCGGCCATCATCGGCTGGACTTACCTGTTCCGGCGCTATATAGACAAACGACCGTGGCAGGCCATCGGGTTGACGCCGCTGAGAAAGGCGCTACCTCACACCCAGGGCCTCGGCAAAGTCGGTGGTGTAGCTGGTTGACCGGGTTGGACGTTGGGTGCTGGCTTTTGCCGGCAGCGGCTGGTAGAAGTCGTGCGTGACCAACAGCGTGCGCGAGGGTTTGGTGGTGCGG
>JBOGED010000630.1:0-4718 GCA_050743625.1 Egibacteraceae bacterium
GGTCAACAGCGCGCCGCCGGCCAGCGCGAGCCGGTGCGCGGCGCCCCAACCCTCGCGCCGCGACCCGCGTGTGACCAGGACGGCGGCCAAGACGACCAGCGCGAGGCCGGTGCCGACGCCGACCCACTCGGGCAGGGGAAGGGGAGCAAGGAACGTGCTCGACAAGGCGAGCGACACCGCGCCGACCAGCCGCGGATCTGGCGCCGCGACTTGGGCGGGGGCGTGCGGTCGCGGGCGTCGACCGATCACGAACGCACCGGTGATCAGCGCCACGATCACGACGGCCGTACCGATAAGCTGCGGCGCCGAGGCGAGGAAGCGCTCCTCGGTGTACGAGCCGTAGAAGAACAGCGCGGCGGTCGCGGTGAAGACCGCGCCGGTGACGGCCAGGCCGATCTTGCCCAGCCAAGGCGTGGTCCTCCGGTCGGGCACGAAGGTCTCGACCAGCGCGATCGGAACGCTGATGCTCCATATCGTATGGAGAGCGAGGACCGCGAGCGTCACCGAGGCGCCCACGCCGAGCGCCGGGATGTACGCGGCGCTGAGGAAGTCTTGGCCGTAGTACGACGGGTTGAACAGGAGTTGGGTGACGAGGCCCTCCTCCGGCACGCTGTACGCCAACGCGAGCAGGATCATCGTGGGCCACCCACGCCCGGCGCGGCGCGCGACCTCGCGTACGAGGAGCGCCCCGCCGCCGTATAGCGGCGCGAAGAGCAACACTCCCGCGATCTGGTCGATCGAGATGTTGCCGAGCAAGAACTCTCCGACCAGCGGCGAAAGAAGGATCAACCCGATCACGGGCGCCAGGCGATGGCGCAGCGTCCCGCGCGGACCGCGGGTCGTCGTGGCGCTGGCGGGCCTGCTCGCGTTCGCCATAGCGGTTAGCTCCTAAGAGGCGGGTGTTGCCGGCGGGTGGCGAGCTCGAACACGGTGATCAGCTCGTCGGCGTAGGCGGCAAGGTCGACGGTGGAGTCCTCCATCCATTGGGTGAGGGCTCCGTCGATCGCCTGGGTGACCGTCACGGCGAGCACTCGCGGATCGAAGTCCCGGAGCTCGCCGTCGCGTTGGCCCCCGCGCATGATCTCGATCAGCTCGGGGACCGGTTCGGCGTCGGTCTCGGCGAAGTGTGGCGTGCCATCGATGTCACGGTGGTTGACGATGATCTCCGCGACCGCCGCCAACCGTATGGCGTGGGACTCCATATAGGCGAGCCGCGACCTGATGTAAGTCCGCAGCCTGCCAGCCGCGGTCGTCTCGGCGTCGAGCAGCGGTTGCATGAACGTGCCCCAGTCCTCGATGACCTGCGTGACGACCTGTTCGAGCAGCTCACCCTTGCCGGCGAAGTGGTACGAGATCACGCTCTTGCTGATCCCCGCGTGCCGCGCGATCCGGGCGAGGGACGCCTGCCCGTAGCCGACCGCCGCGACCGTCTCGATGGCCGCCTCGATGATCTGCGCGCGCCGAGCAGCCTCGATGAACGAGCCTCGCGGAGCTTTTTCTGACCGCACGGCCGCATATTAGTACGCATATTGGTACGCACGGCCTACTGCCGCTCCGGCGGCGTCGAAACCCGCGGCCGCGAGTCGCCTGGCGGCGGCGAGATCGTCGCCAGCCGCGGTGACGAGCAGCCCCGGTCCGTCGCAGGCCAGCACGGCGGCCGTGCCGGACAGGACCGGCGTCGCGCCGTCACGCCAGCGGGGGGTTACCCCGGCGGCGCAGGCGGTGACGTGGGCCCGGTACGGTCCGAGCCGCGCGTAGCTATCCCAGCCCGGCGTGACCCGCACCTCGTGGCGGGTCAGTGGGGTGGCGGCGTAGTCGACCGACAGCCGGGCGGTCAGCCTACCGGGAGCCTCGCCCGTGCGGCCGAGCACCAACTCCTCCCACCAAAGCGCGACACCGCCGTCCTCGACGTCGACGTGCGCGGCGCTTCGATGGGCCGCGCCAGCGGTAACCAGCAACGGCTGCGGCCGCCAGCACAGGAAGCCGCCCTTGGCGACCGACGCGTGCACCTCGCCCGCCGACCAGGCACCGTCCGGCCCTGGCAGCGCGATTGCGGCCGCGGCGCTGGTGACGGTCAATCTCGCACGGGGACCGACCTCGACGTCCACCCGCACGGCGTCGCCGCCGATCGGGCCGGCGGCCCGGCTGACCAGGTGCACCCGCGCACCCCCTGCCCGACCCGGTAACGGCCAAAGGCTGATCGTCCCCGTCGCGAACAGCCTGCTCAGCCGCGTCACGCCGCCAGCCCCGGCCTCGGCAACGACCCGCGCGCACCCGTCCACGACCTCAGTGCGCGCCGCTGGGGCGGGTCAAACCAGGGTGATGCGCGCGGTGACGCCCCGGGCGTCGAGGAGCCGGAGCAAGTCGTCAGGATCACTCGTGAGTACCTGATCTCCGTCGCTGACTAGCGACGCGACGTGTCCGTCGACGATGTCGTGCGTTCGGCTCGCGCCCAACAGGGTCCCGACGCGCTTGCCGGATGCGAGGTCGAGCCTCACCGTCGCCACTCCGGTCAGCGTCCGAGCGAGATGGGCTTGCCGCGCGCCATCCCGCCATACCTGCGCGACCGCGGCGGCGCTCGTGCGCACCTCGATATTGTTGGCCTCCGCGGCCCGCAATATCGTCCGTACACGCCGGTCCCGCCGCTCGACCCCGATGAGCGCGCCCGCGTCGAGCACGACGCTCACGCGACCTGCTCACGTGCTCGGCGGGGTAACCCCAGCTCCTCCCGCCCGGCGTCCAGCTCCTCTTCGGTGAGCGGCCCGTCCTCGGCATCCCACGCATCCAGCGCCGCTCCGAGCAGGGCGTTTCGCACCCGGGCGGCGGCCGCCTCGGCCAACCATCCCGATACGCTCATTCCGGCTCGCTGGGCGGCCTCACGAACCGCGGCACCGAGCTCGGGATCCATCGTCACGGAGAACCGATCAACAGGCATGCACAGCACCGTATCACATACGGTGATGTGCGGCCTTGGCCACGTGGTCGCGGAGCCAGGTGGCGACGTCGGTGGCGTTGGGGTCGGTGACCAGTGAGGTGAGGAGGATGGGGAGGTCGCCGCGGCGGGAGTGGGAGTCGCGGGCCATCATGTCGAGGCAGGCGCCATGAGCCGGCTGGCTCCCGTCCTGCAGGCGTTCTTCACCGACAAGCTGGCCCTGCAACGACAGGCCAGCCCGCACACGATCGCCGCCTACCGCGACACCTTCAAGCTGCTGTTGGACTTCGCCTGGAAGACCACCGGCACCCACCCCGCCCAGCTGGACATCGCCGACCTGGACGCCCCACTGATCGGCGCGTTCCTGGCGCATCTGGAAACCGAACGCGGCAACGCCGTGGGCACCCGCAACGCTCGCCTAGCCGCGGTGCGTTCCCTGTTCAGCTACGCGGCCGGGCGCCATCCGGAGCACGCCGCGCACATCGCCCGAGTGCTTTCGATCCAACCCAAACGCTGCGACCGGGCCGTCGTCTGTTTTTTGACCGAAAAAAAGAAGTCGACGCCCTGCTGGCCGCGCCCGACCGAGCCTGCCCGACCGGCCGCCGTGACCACGCCCTGCTCGTCCTGGCCTGCCAGACCGGGCTGCGCGTGTCCGAGCTGTCCGGCCTCAACGGCCAAGACGTGCACCTTCGCGCCGGCGCGCACGTCCGCTGCACAGGAAAGGGCCGCAAGGACCGCGCCACCCCCCTGACCAGCCAGACCGCAACGATCCTGCGGGTCTGGCTGGCCGAGCGCGGCGGCGGGCCCGACGACCCCCTGTTCCCCACCCGCGCCGGCGGACCGCTGAGCCGCGACGCGATCGCATGGCTGGTCGCCAAACACGCCACGAGCGCCACGACGACCTGCCCCTCGATCACGGCCAAGAAGGTCACCCCCCACACCCTGCGGCACACCGCGGCGATGTCACTCCTACACGCCGGCGTCGACACCTCTGTCATCGCGCTATGGCTCGGTCACGAATCTGTCGAAACCACCCAGATCTACCTACACGCCGACATGACAATCAAAGAACGAGCCCTCGCCCGCGTCACACCGCCCGACACCACACCCGGCCGCTACCAGCCGCCCGACACGCTCCTCGCCTTCCTCGACAGCCTCTAACCAACCGCAAGCCCACACCACCGGATTATGCCGAGCGCCCGCCGCCAACCACCCCGCTCACCAGCATCTTTACTCCGCACTCGGCATAATCCGGCACTCGGCATAAGCCAACGATGTTGTCGCTCACTGCACCAGCCAGGCGCAAGCTCAGCAGGTGCTCGCGGCGATCGCGGCGCGACTGGCCGAAGTCGGGTTGCAACTGCATCCGGACAAGACCCGGATCGTGTACTGCAAACAAGACGGCCGCCCGCACTCGCATGAGCACGAGCGGTTTGACTTCCTCGGCTACACCTTCCGGCCGCGCTCGGCCAAGAGCAAGACCGGCAGATACTTCACCGGGTTCTTGCCCGCGGTCAGCAACCTCGCCGCCAAGGCCAAACGGCAACAGATCAGGCGCTGGCGGCTGCACCTATGGACCAGCAAGGACCTGTCCGACATCGCCGCCTTCATCAACCCCATCGTGCGCGGCTGGATGACGTGTGTCTGACTTTGTGACACAGGTCGCCGGTTGATTAGGGTCTGGGCAGGAATAACGTTGTGGTTTGTCCTGGTTCGGTCTGACCGTCGCGGTCAGCAGCCGGCGTGTGGTGTGCGGGATATCGGCGGTATTGAGGCTGTCGCAAAT
>JBOGED010000631.1:0-1725 GCA_050743625.1 Egibacteraceae bacterium
GATCAACGTCTTGCGGTGTTGTCCGAGCCTGGTTGGTCGGGTCGTTCGGTGCGGGAGGTGTGCGCTCGTCACGGGATCAGTCCGGACACGTTCTACGCGTGGAAACGTCGCTACGAGGCCGAGGGGCTTCAGGGGCTGATACCACGGGATCGGCGGCCGCGTCGCTCACCGGCCCAGCTGGCGGTCGAGGTGGAGGACCGGGTGCTGTGGCTGCGTCAGGAGTACGGGTGGGGGCCACGCAAGATCCGTGACGCGTTACGGGCGGAGCTGGCCGGGACCGGGCTGGGGGTGCCGGCGGTCTCGACGATCCAGCAGGCGTTGGCCCGCAGCGGTGTGCTGACCCCCCGCCGGCGCAAGCCCCGCCCGCCGACACCGCCGCGCCGGTTCGCCCGGGCGGCCAGCAACCAGTTGTGGCAGATCGATGGTGCCCTGCACCATCTGGCCGGGGGCCGCCCGTTCTGGGTGGTCGACCTGATCGATGACCATTCCCGGTTCTGCCTGGCCACGATGCTCGGCACCAGCTTGACCGGGCACCTGGCCTGGGACACGCTACGGGCCGCGGTGGCCGCCTACGGGCTACCCGAGGCGCTGCTGTCGGATAACGGGCTGTGCTTCACCGGCCGCCTGCACAACATCGAGGTGTTCTTCGAACGCCAGGCCCACCGCGCCGGTATCCGGCTGTATCACTCCCGGCCCTACCACCCCCAAACCTGCGGCAAGATCGAACGCCTGCACGCCACCGTGCGCGGCTACCTGGCCACCCACCACGACCCGCCCGCCACCTACCCGCACGCCCGCACCCAACTCGAGGCCTTCCGCGCCCACTACAACCAGCAACGACCCCACCAAGCCCTCAACGGTGTCACCCCCGCCACCGTCTACCGACCCGGCACCGGACTGCTGTTGCCCACCATCGACCTAGCCCCCACCGACACCCACCCACCGGGGTGCCTACCCCGCAAAATCTCCCCCAACGGTCGACTCTGCTACGCCGGGCGCACCTTCCGCCTCGAGCAACGCTGGGCCGGCCTGACCATCGGCGCCCGCCGCGACGGCGCCCGCCTCGAGCTCTACTACGGTCACACACTGATAAGAACCTTCCTCGTGGGCACCACCCTGCCCACCCCAACCCGATAAACCGTGTCCGACATGTCCCCGGTACACACCGTCCGACATGTCCCCGGTCAAAACAGCGGTGCGAGAGGCAGCGCGACGACCCTCCGCGCCTGGTGATCACGTGAAGGCGGTGCACCGTGGGGCAGGGCGGGCTGTGTGGCGGCGGGACCGCGCGTGGCGGCTGGACGGCGCGTGGTGGCGGGACCGTGCGCCTTCTGATCAGGGCGGCTCCACTCCGGCCGCGCTCGCTATGACGGCCGCTATGACGGCCGCTATGACTTGGTGAGGAGGTGCTCGACGAACCAGTCGCGGGCGGCGCCGGAGCTGATCTCGAAGCCGGGGCCGACGTACGCGTCGAAGTGGCCGCCCGGCACCAGCTGCAGCTTCTTCGGCTGCGCCGCGGTCTCGAAGGCGGCGGTGGCGATCTCGCCGGCGGCCAGCCGGTCGAGCGGGGCCACCACCATGAGCAGCGGCGTCGGGGCGATCAACGGCAGGTAGGCACCCGGCTCGTAACCCCGGAAGTACTCCATGCTCAGCAGCGTGACCTCGTTGCGCCAGGCCGGCCACCGCGCGGGGTTACCGGCGAAGAACTGGTACGAGTCCGGGGTG
>JBOGED010000632.1:0-3414 GCA_050743625.1 Egibacteraceae bacterium
GTGCTGGTCCTGGTGGCGGTCGCGGCGATCGGCCGCTCGGTGCGCCGCATGGCGGCGCCGATCGGGGAGGTCATGGAGGCCGCCGAGCGCGTCGCCGCTGGCGACTACCGTGCCAGGGTCGCCAGGCGCGGCCCGTGGGAGACGCGGCGCCTGGCGGGCGCGTTCAACACGATGGTCGAGCGCCTGGAGTCCAACGAGCGCCGCCGCCGTGACCTGCTCGCCGACGTCGCGCACGAGCTGCGGACCCCGTTGTCGGTGATCCGCGGCAACGTCGAGGCAATGCGCGACGGCGTCTACCCCCGCGACGAGGCCGGGCTCGGGCGGGTGCTGGAGGAGACGGCGGTCATGTCGCGCCTCCTCGACGACCTGCAGCTGCTCAGCACCGCGGAGGCGGGGGCCCTGAGGCTGTACCGCGAGCCGGTCGCGCCGTCCGCGCTCGTCGACGACGCGGTGGCGGGGTTCCGCGCCGCGGCGCAGGCAGGACAGGTGCGGCTGTCGTCGCGCGTCGCGCCCGGCCTGCCATCGCTGGACGTCGACCCAGTCCGGATCGGTGAGGTGCTGTCGAACCTGTTGTCCAACGCCTTGCGCCACACCCCACCCGGTGGAGCGGTAGAGATCGTCGCCGCCCCGTGCGACGGCGGGGTGGCGCTGACCGTCTCGGACACCGGCCCCGGCATCCCCGCCGCCGAGGCCGCGCACATCTTCGACCGGTTCGTGAAGTCCGCCGACTCCGGCGGCGCGGGCCTGGGCCTCGCGATCGCCAAGACCCTCGTCGAGGCCCACGCCGGCCAGATCACGGTCGACAGCACCCCCGGGCGCGGCACCACCATGCGCGTAACCCTCCCGGTCGAGGCCTGATAAGCCTTATGCTTCAGGCATGCCCGCGCCGGTGGTGAGGTACACGCTGGACGACGGGACCGTCGTGAGCTTCGAGGTCCAGCCGACCGAGGGTTTCCGACCCGCAGGTCCCGACGAGGTCGTCGGCAAGCTGCGTGAGGCGGTCGGACCGGCCGTCGAGGGTGCCAAGGTCGTGCTCGACAAGGTCAAAGAATGCAGGCCGGACGAGGTCGAGTTGAAGTTCGGCGTCAAGGTCAGCGGGACGATGAGCTGGCTGGTGGCCAAGGCCGCCAGCGAGGGCAACTTCGAGATCACGCTGACCTGGAAGCCTGGAGCCCCGCCGGCCGTTCCATGAGCGGAGAGGTCGCGCCGTCGAGCGACACCTGGGTCGCCGCGATCCACTCGTCGCGGGACGACTACGCCCCGTTGGGTGCCGCGGTGGTGATCGACGAGCGCCGTGTCCTGACGTGCGAGCACGTCGTGAGCGGCCGGTCTCAGCTGTGGGTGGCGTTCCCCAAGGCCGACAACCCGTTCGGGCCGCGCTGCCAGGTACGGGAGGTGCGGATCGCCAGCCAGTCGCTGGCGGATCTCGCGGTGCTTGAGCTGGAGGAGCCGGTCCCGGCGGGGGTCACCCCGGCGCGGTTGCGCTGTCCGCAGCCCGTGGACGTGGTGGGCCGGCGTTGGTGGGCGTTCGGGTTCGCCGACCCACTCGGCAACTCGGCGGACGGCGTGGTCGGCGCGTCGCTGGGGTACGGCTGGGTCCGGCTCGATGCCGAGTCGCCTTACCACGTCCAGGCCGGGTTCAGTGGTGGTGGGCTGTGGTCACCCGACTACGATGCGGTCATCGGGGTCGTCGGCGCGGCCAACGACCGCGGTGACGGCCGAGCGATCGCCTTGCACCACGCCGATCAGTGCCTGCCGGACGAGAAGCTGTGGGAGTTGGTCCAGTGGACCGTGGCGGCAGCAGGTGAGATGGCGCTGTCCGCGTGGGGGTGGACCCTCGAGGCGGACGTCGAGGCCCGCCGCCACTGGAGGCCGCGCGCGCGAGGCGTGTCCGTGGACGTCGAGCGTGGGTTCCGGTTCCGCGGCCGGCGCGCCGCGCTGACCGAGATCGTGGCCTGGCTGGACCGGGAGCGCGCGGATCGCGGGGTAATGGTGGTGACTGGCTCGCCGGGCGTAGCAAGTCCGCGGTGCTCGGCCGGGTCGTAACCACTGCGGACGCCGGCGTCGCTGCGGCCTTGCCGGCTGGGGATGAGGCCGTGCGAGCGACGGTGGGCTCGGTCGGCTGCGCCGTGCACGCGAAGGGCAAGACCGCCCTCGACGTCGCGATGGAGATCGGCCGTGCGGCCTCGGCGCCACTAGCGGAGCGCTTGGACGACCTCGTGACCGGCTTGCACGACGTGCTGGCCGACCGCCACGGGAAGCGGTTCAACGTGGTGATCGACGCGCTCGACGAGGCGGCCGACCCTGCCCAGGCCAGGGCCATCGTCACCCGCGTGGCGTTGCCGATCGCCGAGGCGTGCGCAGACGTTGGAGCTCAGGTGGTGGTCGGGACGCGGCGGCGCGACGACGCCGGGGACCTCTTGCGGTTGTTCGGTCCCGCCTGCGTGCGGATCGATCTGGACACGCCGGAGTACTTCGCGATCGAGGATCTCACCGCGTACGCGATGGCCACCCTGCAGCTGCGCGGGGACGAGCGGCCGGGCAACCCCTACGACGACGACGCCGTGGCAGCGCCGGTGGCCGAGCGGATCGCCGCGCTGGCCGAGCGCAACTTCCTGGTCGCCGGCCTGGTCGCGCGCGATCACGGCCTGCACGACGCCACCGCCGTCGACCCCGGTGAGATCACGTTCACCGGGACCGTGGACGCGGCGCTGGACCGGTACCTCGAGCGCGTGCGCTCTATCGACGAGATCGCGGCCAGGGACGCGCTCACCGCGCTGGCGTTCGCCGAGGCGCCGGGGCTGACCCCCGAGCTGTGGCAGGTCGCCGTCCACGCGCTGTATGGGTATGCGGTACCCGCCGAGCGCCTGAGCCGCTTCGCCAGGGGACCAGCCGCGAACTTCCTGGTCGAGTCGGTTAGGACCACCTATCGGCTGTTTCATCAGGCGCTGAGCGATGCGCTGGCCAGGGCACGAGCGGACTTAGTTACGGTAGAAGACGACGAGCGCGCGCTCACCCGGGCGTTCCACGCCTACGGCGCGCGCGCCGGCTGGGACCGCGCACCCGTGTACCTGTTCCGTTCGCTCCCCGGCCACGCGGTTCGCGCGGGCCTGCTCGACGAGTTGCTGACCGACGACGACTACCTGCTGCACGCCGACCTGCGGCGGCTGACCCCAGCCGCTGCTCACGCGGTCACGCCCGCCGGTCAGCAGCGAGCACGGCTGTTGCGCCTGACCCCTCGCGCCATCGACGCGGACCCGGCGGACCGCGCCGCGCTGTTCAGCGTGACCGAGGCGCTGGAGGGCCTCGGTCACGCGTACCGAGGCCGACCATCACCCCTGCCCTACCGCGCCCGCTGGGCGGTCGCGGCACCCCGCACCGAGCAGGCGGTTTTCGAAGGTCACAGCGGCGGGG
>JBOGED010000633.1:0-13777 GCA_050743625.1 Egibacteraceae bacterium
CACGAGGAGCTGCAGTCGACCAACGACGACGAGGCGATCGGCGCGCACCTCCTCTCCTTCGACATCGGACTGCCCGTCGAGCGCCTCGCCAGCCCGATCCATACGTGCCTGGCCGCGCCCTCCACCCCTCACTACCTCGTGCTCGACGCGCACAACCGGAAGGGACAGGATCTCCGCTGCCACGTGCGTTGCCATGGCCTCGTGCGCGGCGCCGGCGAGGCGCTCGGCGTCATCCTCACGATGGCGGAGGACAGACCTACGAACTAGGGAACGTACGAGAGTCCGGGGCGTCGAGGGTGATCTCGTTGTCGACGAATTGGGCGGCGAAGTCGTGGAGGCGGAGGTTGTGGCTGCGGGCGTACCGGCGCATCAACTGGAACGCCTGATCCGGCTTGCAGCGCAGACGCTCGGCCAGCTTGCCCTTCGCCTGCTCGATCTTGACCCGGCTGTCGAGCGCCTGCTGAAGCTGCGCTGCCAGCTCGGTCGCCTCGGTGGCGTCGCGCGCCTGCTTCGTCAACGTGAGCGCGACCTCGGCGATCAGACCGGCGCCCCGAAGGAGCTGCTCGGGGACCTCGCCAGCCTGCTTGTCGGTCAGGACGAGCACGCCAATAGGGTGCTCGCCGACGTCGCCGAACAGCGGGTAGGCCCGCACGGCGGTGATCCCCGCCATCACCGCCGGTGGGCCAAAGCGCGGGTAGCGCTGGTCACTCGCGAGATCCGGAATCTCCACCGCTCGGCCGTCGCGATAGGCATCGAGGGCGGGGCCGTCGCCGAGCCGTCGCTGCAGGCGCTCGAACACGAGGATCGGCGTCTCGCTCGGCGCGATCGCGCGCAGGTGCCCCAAGGCGTCCGGGACCATGACGATCCCGCGTGTCGCCTCCCTCCACCACTGTGCGATGGTCGCCGCAAGTGTGGTCGCGTCGCCGAGGCGGTCGGAGTGTTTGCCACCGGTCAAGCTCGCCTCGAGCTCACGCCACCGCGCAGCCTCTTGCCTTGGTTTCTCGACGTCGCGAAGCGTCCAGCACAGCTCTACCGATCCGCTGCGCGGAGTCAACGTACGCACGCTGGCGCAAACCTCTCGCGTCGCCTCTCCTCCTTGGGCATCCGGCGTGCGCAACGCGATCGTGAGCCGCTGGACCCCTACCGCGCCCTTCAGCGTGTTCAGCTCGCGGCGAAAGGCCTGCCGCGCGGGCACCGGCACATGGAGCGCGAGGGGTCGACCCCGAAGCGCGCTGGCAGGCATGTGCAATAGCGAGGCCGCCCCGGGGTTCGCGTCCTGGATCACGCCGAGCCCGTCGGTGACGAGATACGCGTCTGGTGCCGCCATGAACAGGTCCCGGTAACGCAAGCGGTCGAGCTCGATGATGCCTCGGGCGGATCGCAGCTCGTCGGATCGCGCCCGTAGCTCCTCGTTCGCGACTTGAAGCTCTTCCATCGCCGTGCGCAACTCGTCGAGGAGCGGGAGGAGCGTGGCACCGTCGAGCGGTTGGGAGTCGTGGGTCCGTTGCGCCAGGTCATCCGTGCGCGCGAGAGCATCGGCAACGCGCGCCTGGAACCATTGCAACTCTGACAGATCCACGGCGTCCTCGTCCGATGGTGCGTCGTGACGTCCTCCCAAGGTTAGTGCGAAGCTCCTCGCAGGACACGGGCGAGATGTTTCGGGCGTGCATCCGTTCGGTACCGTGACGCCGAGGGGATGATCAGTATCAGTGAAGAATCGACGGCGCTTTCCATACGAGCCGCACCCCAAGACCCCGGGTAGGCGACATGTTGCTGGATATCTGCACGACATACCACGGTGCCCCCGCTGACGTACGAGCCGCGCGGCACCTCGTCGCTGAGCGGCTGGCAGGCATCGTGCCGGGCCGGACCTGCGAGCTGGCGGTCCTGCTGACATCGGAGGTGGTGACCAATGCCGTCCTCCACGCGAGAGGCGCATTCGTGCTGCGGCTGGCGGTCCGCGCCGACGCGGTCCGCATCGAGGTCCGCGACGGCAGTGCGCGTATTCCTGCGCCGCGGCCGCGGACCCTGACTCAGGAGCACGGCCGGGGTTTGTATCTCGTCGTCTCGTTCGCCTCGCGCTGGGGGTGGGAGCCGAACGGCGAGGGCAAGTGTGTGTGGTTCGAGCTGAGCCGAGATCCTGGATCGTTAATCGACGGGGAACCTGCCCGCCAGGATGTCCCTCGCGATGTCCCTCACCGGGCGATGGGCGCGCCGCGCGACCCCTCGCATCAGCTCGAACGCGTCGCTCACCTCCAGACCGAGACGCTCGGCGAGCATTCCTTTGGCCTGTTCTACGAGCACGCGGGCATCGAGCGCGTACTGCAGTTGCCCCGCTAAGGTCGTCGCCCGGTCGAGCGCCCGGTGGTTGCAGACGAACGCGCTGGCCGCGTCACCGAGGTCCTGACCCGCGGCGATCTGGTCGTCGTCGAGCACGCCGGGGGACTCGCGGTACAGATTGAACGCCCCGATCTGGTCGCTGCCCACGGTCATGGGAAAGGCGAACACGGCCCGCATCCCGTGGTCGAGTGCGACCTTCGCAAACTTCGGAAACGGGCCCTCTCGCTCCAGGTCGGGGATGAGCGTAGGAAGGCCAGTTTGGAACGCGAGCAGGCACGGACCTTCGCCCAGCTCGACCTGGAGCGTCTCGATCAACGTGATCCGTCCATCCGTCGCGGAGGCGAACCGCAGCTTCCCATCCTCGCCCTGCACCATCACGCCCGCACCCGCCACCGGAAGGAGCTCGGTGGCACGCTCCCCTAGCTGTTGGAGCACGTCCCAAATGCTGTAGTCAGTCAGCAGGCTTCGCGCGAACCCCGCGAGCGCTCCGGCCAGGGCGCGGTGATCGACCACGGGTAGGCCTCTCTCGAGCGAGGACGAAGGAGCCACCCCGCGAAGGCCGGGCGGCTGGATCCATGGTACGCCGAGTTGCGCCTCACCTCGCCTCCTCATAAACCGGGCGTAACCGGGCAATTTGGTAATAGAGGGAGGGAATGGCGTATCATCTCCGCAACGACTCCGCCCGTCAGGTGTAGGCCGGCTGTGAGCCGGGCAGACTCTCAATCTCTGATTTCACCGGGCGCCGGGCACCCGCCACGACCTCCCACGGGAAGGGAAGGGACGCTGCTGGGGCGTCGGTCACCATCCGACGTCCCGGCAGCGCGTCCCGCTCTCATATGTGCTGGATACGCGACGTATACGTCGCGTATCCAGCATGGAACTATGCTCTGCGGATGCGCGGAGTGCGGGACAGGCTGGTCTTTGTGGTTCTGGGGACGGGAGTCGTCGCCGCGGTCGCGTTGCACGTGATGGCGGGGTTGCGATACCCGGTGCCGTGGCCTGACGAGGCGCATTTCCTGGCCCCCGCGCGGAGCTTCGCGACCCATCTCACGCTGGTCACGCCGGAGATCAACGCCCCGGCGGGGATCTTCTGGATGCCTGACGGGTACGCGGTGACGTTGGGCGCGGCATACGGTGTCCTTCCCGACACCGTGGAGGCCGCACGGCTCGTGAGCCTCGCGCTGACGGTGGGGTTCGCTGGCGTGATGTATCTCGTCGGCGTGTGGCTGGGTGGGCCGCGAGTGGCAGTGGCATGTGCGGTCGCGGTCTGGTTGGTCGCACCCCGGGTCGTGCTCATGGCGAACATCGCGCGCATGGAGCCGCTCGTCCTCGCGCTGGTCGGGGGCGCGCTTCTCGCCGTGACGGCGCGGCGCTGGCTCACCGCGCTGGCCGTCGTGTCGCTCACCGTGCTTGTGCACCCCGGAGGACTGGTGCTGACGGCGGCGCTCGCGGCAGCGGCGGCGTTGTCGCGGGCGGACCTGCGCCCGAAGGGCCGGGCCGAGCTCGCCCTGGTCGGCTTGGTCACGTTGGCGTGGACGGCCCAGGCGGTGTGGCTGCTCACGCACGTGGACCTCGTCCAGGATCACCTGGCGTTCCAGCTCGCCCGCAAGGGCATGCGCAGCCAGCTACCGAACGGGACCGAGGTCGTGGTGGGGCTCGCCGCCGCGGCGGGCATCTGCGGGTCCCTGGCGGCCTATAGACGCCTCGACCGTCAACGCGCGGCGGTCCTGTGCTCGTTGTTCGCCTTGGTCGGCGCGCTCGCCGCCATCAGGGTCACCGGCAACGAGATGTGGTACGGCGCGATCGGCTACGAGACCCCGGCGCTGCTCCTGCTGCTCGCCGCCCTTTCGTTCGGACCGAGGATTCACGTGTCAAGACCGGCCTCGGCCTTGATCGCCCTCACGCCGGTGATCCTGGTCGCGGGCCTGACCTTGACGGGGTCGGCCTACGACATGGCGATCAGCCCAGGCTCGCCAGGCGACCGAGGCTTCCTTGGCGAGGTCGAGGAGCGGCTCCGCGACTTCGACGCCCGGCAGGGCGGTCCGGTCCTCGTCGCGCTAGACCGCTCCAGCGGGATGAGCCCCTTCCTGCTCGCTCACACGTGGGAGCACCTGTCGTTCGTCGACCCGACTCCGGTGACACCGCTGTGGGCACGCCCCGACTACGTGCTCTTCTCCCTCGGCCCACCCGAGCCCGGCAGGCGCCGCATCGAAGCCCGCCTGCCCCAGGGACCTCCCACCCTGCGCGTCGCCCAACCCGGCTCCACCGCCGAGGTCCTGCTCTTCCCCGGCGACCGGGTAACGCTCCCCGTCTCGTAGGCGTCGTAGGCGCGGCCCCCGGTGAGGTGGCAGACTGCCGCGGATGAGAGGTTTCGAGGGACGCGTCGCGGTGGTCACCGGTGCGGCGAGCGGCATCGGGCGTGCGCTGGCGGCTCGGTTCGCGGCAGAGGGGATGCGGGTCGTGCTGGCGGACGTCGACGGCGAGGCGCAGGTCGCGGACGTCGCGGACGTCGCGGACGAAGAGTCGGTGCACGCGCAGGGGGGCGACGCCCACATCGTGAACACCGCCTCGGTGGCGGGTCTTGTCTCGTACGCGGGTGGTGGCGCGTACGGGGCCTCGAAGCACGCCGTGGTCACGCTGTCCGAGCAGCTCGCGCTCGAGCTCGATAGGCGGGAGGAAGCCATCGGCGTATCGGTGCTCTGCCCGGGCGGGGTGAAGACGCGGATCTTCGAGGCCGAGCGCAACCGCCCGGTGCGGCTCCGCGATCCCCATCCCACCACCGCCGTGACCGAAGAGCTCCGTGAGGCGTTCCTCGCCGCCGCTGCCGAGCCTGACGCGGTGGCCGGCAAGGTGGTCGAGGCGATCCGCGAGGAGCGGTTCTCCGTGATGACGCACCCCGAGTGGCTCGACGCGGTCCGCGCGCGATGCGCGGGCATCATCGACGGGACCGCCCCCCGGGCTCCGGCGCCGTCACGATGACGGAGGCGCGCATCGGGGTGATCGGCGGCAGTGGGCTGTACGCGATGGAGGGGCTCGGCGAGGTCGAGCGGGTCGAGCTCTCCACGCCGTTCGGGCCGCCGAGCGACCGTTACGTGATCGGCGCGATCGGCGGGCAACGGGTCGCCTTCCTGCCGCGCCACGGGATCGGTCACCGCCTGACGCCCAGCGAGCTACCCAGCCGTGCCAACATCTACGGGTTCAAGCAGCTCGGCGTCGGCTATCTGATCTCGGTCAGCGCGGTGGGCAGCTTGCGGCAAGACTACGCGCCAGGCGATGTCGCCATTCCCGATCAGATCTTCGACCGGACCAAGGGCATCCGCCCGGCGACCTTTTATGGTGACGGCCTGGTGGTCCACGTCGCGTTCGACCGGCCGTTCGACGGCCGGCTCTCGGATCTGCTGGCTGAGGCGGCGCGCGAGGCCGGCGCAACGGTGCACCAGGGAGGCACCTTCGTGTGCATGGAAGGGCCGCAGTTCTCGACCCTCGCCGAGAGTGAGGAGAACCGGCGGCGGGGCCACGATCTGATCGGCATGACCGCGCTGCCCGAGGCCAAGCTCGCCCGCGAGGCCGAGATCGCCTACGCGACGCTGGCGCTGGTGACCGACTACGACTGCTGGCACCCCGACCACGACTCGGTCACCGTGGAGATGGTCGTCGGGCTGCTCCAGGCCAACGCGACGCTGGCCCAAGAGATCATCCGGCGAGTCGTGCCCCGCATCGGGATGGGGTTCGACAGCCCGGCGCACCACGCGCTTGCCTCCGCGATCATCACCCATCCGAGCGTGATCCCCCCCGCGAAGCTCCGCCAGGTCGAGCTTCTGGTCGGAAAGTACCTGTAAGTCGCACACAACCACTTCACAGGGGTGACCCGATCGGGCTAGTCTATGTTCGCTGTCACCAACGGGGGAGGGGCGCGTGGCACTACTGTCGATCACGATGCCGACACGGAACCGTCCCGAGCTGTTCGAGCGGGCGTTGAGCTCTGTGCTGTCCGGATGCGCGGCGGTGTCCGAGCACGTCGAGGTGACGGTGTCGGACGGCTCGGATCAGCGCACGACTGGTGAGCTCGCCAAACGGCTTCTCACCGACTGGCCGGGTGGGTACCGGTACGTATGGAACTCGCCAGCGTTGTCCCTCACCGACAACCTCAACCGCGCCATGGAGCTGGCGAGCGGCGAGTGGATCCACCAGCTCCACGACGACGATTACCTGCTGCCCGGCGCCGGTGCGCGCATGTGCCAAGCCCTCCAAGCGAGCGGGCCCGATGCGTCGGTCCTGCTGTTCGGGGTCGACGTCGTCGACGCCGAGGGCAAGCGCCGGCGCAGGCAAGCGTTTCATCGCGAGCGGTACCTCGAGCCGCCCGTGGCGCTCCGGCGGTTGTTGCGCAACTCGTCGTTCGTCCGCCACCCCGGCATCGTGATCCACCGGCGCGCGCTCGACGAGACCGGCGTCTTCGATCCGGCGATGGCGGTCCCGATCGACGTGGACCTGTGGGTCCGGCTGTTCTCGCGCTACGGGGTGCGCTGTGTCCCGCATGTGGTCTCGGCGTATACCGTCCACGACGCGGCGCTGACCACGGGGATGTGGCACCCGGACACCATCCGCGTCTTCGGGGAGATCTTCGACCGCGCCGCCGGCATGGGCGTCGTGCCCGAGGACAAGATCCGGCGCTGGCAGGCCGACTTCCTCTCCCAGTTCATCCTGGCTGGCGCCTACCGCCGGCTCCGCCCCGGGCGGCGAGCGGAGGCGGGAGAGGTGTTGCGGCTGTTCGACCTGCCCGCTGTCGCACAGCTTGGGGTGTCCGTGAAGTGGTTGCCAGTGCGAGTCGCGTTCACCGCCGTGGCACGCCCGCATTCGCGGCTCCGAGATCCGTCTGGGTGTGGTGCGTGGGTCGACCGATCCTCGGAGTCACCGTGATGCGGGGAGCGCGGCGGCGGCGAGCCGCTCGGCGATCGCGCGGGTCCGTGGCGCGGCGTCGAGCTGGCCAGCGCGTAACGCCGTGACGAGGTCGTTGGCGGTGTCGAGGTCGTGGCGGACCTCGAGCAGCGTGACCGGTGTGCCGGCGCGTACCGCCCGGTCGAGCGTGTCACTGAGCACTCGATCCGTCGACATCTGGACGCCATCGAACAGGTGCGGGGTGGGGACCGCGGTCGCGAGGAGCGTGTAGCCGCCGTCGGCCGCCGGTCCGAGCACCGCCCGCGAGGGGTCGCGGCGCAGCGTGGCGAGCGCCTTGCGCAGCGGTGCCGTCCCTACGGTGGGGCAGTCCCCGCCGAACAGGATCACGCTCGCGTAGCCAACCGAGAAGAGGTCGGATTGGGTTGCGCGGAGCCGCTCGGCGAGGCCAGCACCGCGCTGCTCGAGCAACGGGACGTTGGCGGGGAGCAGCGCCCGCAGCGGCTGAGGCGGGCCGGCGTACGAGCACCAGACATCCGCGCCCGTGCCCGCCGCCTGGTCGATCGCGTCGAGCAGCAGCCGGCCGGCGAGGTCGGCGGACTCGGTGGGATCCAGGGCCGGCTGCATGCGGGTCTTGACCCGGCCGGGAACCGGCGACTTCGCGATCACCGCGATGGCCGCGGCCGCTTCGCTCATCGTCGGGTTATCCACAGGACGCCGAGAAGCGCAAGCGCGGTCGACGCGGTCAGGGCCGTTCCCCAGGTAAGCGCCCCCGAGGCGAAGCGCAGCTCGATAGTGTGCGCGCCCGCGGGCACGGCGACGGCCCGCAGGGCCGCGTCGGCGACGAGGATGGAGGCGTCCTGGCCGTCGACCGTGGCGCGCCAGGCGGGGTATGCCACCTCGGAGAGCACGAGGAGCCCGGCGGCGTCGCTGGCCGTCTCGACGACGATCCGGTCCGGCTGGTGGTGGGTGATCTGGACGTGGTCTCCGGCCGCGGTGGCTTCCAGTGGCGGCGGTTCGACCTCCACCAGCGCCGTCTCGGCCGGGTCGACCGCTCCGCTGGCGAGCAGCTCGAGCGCCCGGTCGGGCTCCTCCCTGCGCGCGGCGTGGACGAGCCAGGCGCGGGGTAGGGCGCTCGGCCTGGCGAGGATCCGGACCGTGCCGTCGTCGTAGACGGTCGGCAGCCGGGCGGCCAGCTCGCCGGCGCGCGTGGGGTCGCCTTCGCGCGGGCTGCCGGACGGGATCAGTACCCATCGGACGTTGAGCAGGTCGAGGAGCGGGGAGCGCAGGCCTTGCGGGCGGATGTCGGCGAAGTGGTAGTCCTGCTCACGGCCGTTCAGCGCGCGGGTCAGCGCGTCGTAGCGGGCGATGTGAACGGGGTCGTACCCCTGGATGTCGGCGAGCCCGGCCGCCATCGCCTGGTTGTTGACCATCAGCGCATGGACCTGAGGATCGGTCCAACGCACCGAGTAGGCCCAGGATCGGGCGCGACCGCCGGCGACCTGTGGCGCGTACCCGAAGTAGCGGCCGGGCCCCGATGCGTCGACAGCATCGAGGCCCTCCTCCGCAGCTCCTGCTGCGGGCCCGGCCTCCGCGAGCCACGCGCCGGCCGGGCTCGGCTCGAGGGAGCGGCCTACGTCCACGT
Organism: Egibacteraceae bacterium; assembly: GCA_050743625.1. GTDB lineage: Bacteria > Actinomycetota > Nitriliruptoria > Euzebyales > Egibacteraceae > JBOGED01. Next base: position 8,879 of record JBOGED010000633.1, read on the forward strand.
CGACGAGGCGCTCGGAACGCCTGGCGGAGCGGAGGTCGGCGACCCCGCGCTCCAGGCCTATCGCGAGGTCGGCGGTGACGACGATCAGCGCGACCACGCCAACCCACCGCGCCCGCGCGCCGCGCTCCCCCCCGGCCGCGCCGCGCGGGAAGGCGCAGCTTTCCTCCGGATACGCGGGAAAGTTGCGTCTTCGTTCGGCACCGCGGGTTTTGACCCACGGTTTTCCTCCGGATCCGGAGGAAAGCTGCACGTGAAGCGCGCTGACCGTCCCACCGGCGAGCAGCGCGATCGCGGGGAAAGCGAGGAGCAGGACTCGCTCCGGACTGTGCGGGTGGAGCCGGTCGGCGACCGGAATGGCGAGCAGCGCGGCGTGCAGCGGCGTCTGTCGCGCGAGCGCGAGCACCAGCGCCGCCACCGCGAGCAGGGTGAAGAACGGCACCGCGTAACGGCGTCGCGCCACGAATGGCGCCGCCGCCGCGAGCGCCAGGGGCGCCACCCCCATGTACCAGATCCCCGGTGAGGCCAGGCGGGTGAAGTCGCCCACGCGCCAGCCTCCCACCGCCGCCGCCTGGCTACCGTCCGCCGCCGGGTACCCGCCCGCGAGGCTCGACACCGCGATGAGCTCTAGCCGAGGAAGCACGCTGGCCGCACCAAGCGCGAGCCCCAGGCCGAGCACCGCGGCGGTGTGCAAGGCGAGCCGCGCCGGGCGCGCCCGCCAACCTCCCGGCCACGGGCCTGCGGCCGGCGGGTCGAGCACGCTGCGCCAGAAGATCCAGCCCATCAGCGCGAGGAGCACGTACATCGACCCCTGCCCGAGCCAAGCGGCGAGTACCTGCGAGGTCGCGAGCCCGCTCAACGCCCACCCTGGAAGTCGCCCGGCCCAGCCTTCCGCGCGCGCCGCGATCTCGACGCCGAGCAGCGCCCACGGCAGCCAGGCCTCTACCTGGGCGAACGCGAAGCAGCACGGGTTCTGCAAGAACAGGTAGCCGCTCAGCTCGAACGCCACCGCCGCCACGAGCGCGCCAATGACGGGCATCCGAAGCGCCCGCGCGAGGAGATACATGCCGACTCCCGCGAGGGCGAGCGTCGAGACCAGGTACGCCGCCGTGGCCAGCCCCGGCGGCAGCACCGTGTAGAGCAGCATCGCGGGCAGGTACCCCCAGCCCGACAGCGGCGCTCCCGCGAACGGCATCCCTGAGAACGTGTGCGGGTTCCAGCCCGGCAGGCTCCCACCTCTGAGCTGCTCCCCGAGCCAGGCGTACCACGGCACGAACTGAGTCGCCGCGTCGAGCGCCAGCGCCGTCCCGCCCCGCAGCAACGGCGCCTCAACCACCACGGTCAGCGCCACCAGCCCCCCGACCGCCCAGAGATCCGCCCGCCTTTTTCCTGCACTGTGCAGAGTTATGCCGGTATTTCGGCCTAACTCTGCACAGTGCAGGATTTTGGGGGAGGTCATCGCGCCTGGCGTGACAGGTGAGTCGCGTGGCTGGCGAGGACCCACGTCATCCGCGCGGCGGTCTTCGCCGTCGGCCATGGCCGGCCGGTGACCTTGGAGCTGCCGGCTCGGATGCGGTAGGCGACCGGGACCTCGGCGATCCGCAGCCCGGCGCGGCCCGCGCGGAGCACCATCTCCAGCGGCCACCCGTAGGTCCGGTCCCGCATCCCCAGGCCGAGCAGCGCATCGCGCCGTACCGCGCGGAACGGGCCCAAGTCGGTAAGCCGCGCGCCGGCCATCTGGCCGCATAGCCGCCCGAGCAGCGTGTTCGCGACCGCGACGTGCCAGGCCAGGGCGCCCGGTTCCCGCCGGTCGCGCGCGCGAGCCCCGAGTACGAGGTCGGCCTCGCCGCGGGCGATCGGTCCCGCGACCGCGTCGAGGTCAGCCCAGTCGAGGGTCGCGTCGGCGTCCATGTAGACGAGCACGTCCATGCCCTCCGTCGCCTGCAGCCCCGCCCAGCACGCGGAGCCGAAGCCGCGCCGGGGCTCGGTGATGACCTCTACGCCAAGGCCGATCGCCACCTCGGGCGTCCCGTCGGTCGAGCCGTTGTCCACCACGAGGATGCGGACGCCGGCGGGCCGCCCGGCCAGCGCGGCCGGCAGCGCGTCCGCCTCGTTCAAGGCGGGCATGACCACGCACACACGGCTGCGGTCGAAAGCCTCCGCGGCGCCGTTCACGGCGTCTTCCCGCGGCTGAAGGCCGGTGGGTTGCGGAGGGGCGCGTGGGCGAAGGCGTGGACGCCCTCTTCGAAGTCGACCTTGGCGCGAAAGCCGAGCTCCCGCGCTGCCTTGTCAGGGGAGGCGAAGACGTGGCGGACGTCGCCCGCCCGCCACCGGCCCGTGACCTCAGGTGGCGGGGTGCCGGGCGGGTACGCGGCGTGCAGCGCGGTCGCGAGGTCGAGCACCGTCCGCGGGTTCCCGGACGCGACGTTGAAGGCGCCGGAGAAGGGCTGGACAGCAGTAAGCGCGATCATGTTCGCGCGGGCTACGTCGTCGACGTGGACGAAATCGCGGAGCTGGCGGCCGTCCTCGAACACGCCCGGCGCGCGCCCCGCCTCGTACGCGCTGCGGAAGATGCTCGCCACGCCCGCGTACGGGGTATCGCGGGGCATGCGCGGGCCGTAGACGTTGTGATAGCGCAACGCCGTGACGGGAAAGCCGGACACCTGGCAGAGGTGCTCTTGGTGGACCTTCGACGCCGCGTAGATGCTCCGTGGGTCCAGCGGGGCGTCCTCGGTGACCGTCCCCGGCTCGAGTGGCCGGCCACAGCCACAACACCGCTCGAACCGGCCGGCGTCGAGATCAGCCGGGGCGCGAGGACGGGGCCGCACCGGGCCGTGGGCCGGGCAGGCATAGCGGCCCTCTCCGTAGACGACCATCGAGCTGGCCAGCACGAGCCGCCCCGCGAAGCCCGTGTCTCCAAGGGCGCGAAGCAGCGCGGCGGTCCCGTAGGCGTTGTCAGCGGTGTAGGCCGTGATGTCGGCGAGGTCGAGCCCCAGGCCGACGCGTGCGGCTTGATGGGATACGGCGTCCGCGCCCGCCACGATCTCGCGCAACGTCGGCAGGTCGTCGAGACCGGCGATGACATAGTCGGCCGCCTCGTTGAGATACGAGGGCTTCCCCTCGTGCGCGTCCGGGAGCAAGCTGTCGAGCACGCGGACGGCGTGCCCCTCGGCGACGAGCAGGTCGACCACCGCCGACCCGATGAACCCCGCCCCACCCGTGACGACGATGTGCATGCCCGGCCTCCTCATCTGGCTGCCTGCAGTACCGCGAACCACCGGTCCTCGGCGGCCACGACCTCGATGAGCGCGTACCCGGCGGCGACCCCGATCCACGCGACGTCATCCGCGCCGACCTGCGCCCATGCCGACCAATCGCTCACCCCCGACACCGTGTCCAGGCGCACGTCCAGGCGTCGCGTCACGGCGCCAGGTGGCTCGACCTCGACGAGCGCGAGACCGCCCGGGCGCAGCAGGTGCCTGACCCGGCGCAACAGGCGCATCGGATCCCCACCGATGCCCATGTTCCCGTCCACGAGCAACGCGCTACCGAACCGGCCGGCACCTGGGACGTCGTCGAACACCGAGCGCCGCAGCACTGGCACTCCCCGATCAGAGGTGCGCGACACGGCGCCTGGAGCGACATCGATCCCGAGCACGGCCACGCCCCGGCGGCGCAGGTCGGCGGCGAGCCGCCCGGGGCCGCAGCCGATATCGAGGACGGGCGGGACAGCCATATCGAGAAGGCGGCGCTCGGCCGCGGTCGCGTCACCCAGCCAGCGGGCCAGGTCGAGCGTGATCGTCTCACCCTTGCGACACACCAGGCGAGACGAGCCGGCGCTCCCGGGAAGGTCGAAGTTCAGTCCGGTCCACACGAGGCGAAGGTAGCCACCCTCCGATCCCTCATGCCTTACAAGGCTCTTACCCTACGAGGCGGAACCGGCCCGCCGCCGGCGGGACAACGCCTGGCCGGCGAGAGCAGCGCCGGCCAGGCCCGTCACCATGATGGCAACGATGACCGCCCACGAGGCGCCCGAGCCGCCAGCCGTCCCCCCCGCCCCCGTCGCGACACCGCCGGACGGCAGGGGAGCGCCGAGCTGCCCGCGGACGGCGCCGGGGACGAACTGCGCGGTGTGGTTGTCCACGTAGAAACCGGTCGGGGAGGCCTCGATGTTGGCCAGCGAGAAGCCCTGAGCCGAGGCATCGCTGGTGAACGGCTCCTGGAGGCACCCGGACGTCTGCAAGGCCCCGTCCGAGCTCATCTCCGGGTTGGGGAAGAGCACGACGGGCGGGCCGACCACACCGGGATCGCCGTCATGAATATGCGTGGCCGTCGGCGCCGGGCTCTCGAACGGCGGGGTCACCCCGCGCAAGGTGATGTCGTAGCAGATGATCTCCTGCTCACTGGCCAGGCGGAGGCCGAAGGTGCCGGTCGCGCCGGGCTCGCCCCTCCGGCCGTCCTCCCCTTCGGGAACCTCATCCGCCGTCGCACGGACGCTGAAGTTGCTCGTGAACGAAGCCGGCTCCTCCACCATCGTGCCTGTGGTCTGCGCCCCGGCGGAGGCCGCGAGCAGCACGAGGGGAAGCGTGGCGGTCGCGACGAGCATGAGCACAGCACGGATGGGGTTGCGTTCGGCGGTCACGCGTGCGCCTTTCGGTCTCAGGAGTGTCGCTGATCTATGTCGCCGCGGGGCTTGATGTCACACCGTTGGCGTGACATCAGGCAGGTCAGGCGCATAGATATCCTGAGATGCTCCTGGTCCTCGCTCACGCGTTCCACGATGTGGACGCCTTCGCCGTCCCGGCTCCACTGGCGGCTCTCTGCGCCGCCGCGGTCCTGATGGCGCTCGCTGGCGCCGCTCGCCGGTGGTGGATCCAGCCTCCGCTCACCACGGCCCTGACC
>JBOGED010000634.1:0-6954 GCA_050743625.1 Egibacteraceae bacterium
CGGGATTGGGAGACCTCATCGAGGACGCCTTCACGTCCCGGGGGATCACCACACAAGGAAGCAACTCCAGCCTGCGCAACCGCTGCACCCTACCCCCCCGCGCCACCGCCGCCGACGCCTCCACGACAGCGCAGCACCCGCGCGGACGGTGGCCTGCAGCTCCTCCGCATCCGGAAAGCTGCAGCTTTGGCCGTGCCGTCGACCGCGGCCATGGCGAGGTCGCTGAGGAGATCCGAAACGCCGAGCGTGGACCGGCTATTGGAGCGTGAGAAGCAGCGCGTGGAGGGCGGCGACGCCCTCGTCGCGGGTGGGGCCGGCGCCGGGTGGGCCGGGTCGGAGTAGGGTGCGGTCGGCGGCGGCGCGGCGGAGGATGGCGATGAGGCCTTCGGTATCGCGAGTGTCGAGGTGATGAAAGCGGCCAGCCTCGGGGACCCGGAGAAGCGTGGCGTCCGGTGGGCAGATCGCGATGACAGGTATGCCTACCGCGAGGTAGTCGTACACCTTGGCGGGGATGCGTGATTCTGTCGCGCTGGCTGGGTCGACCGTGACGACCGCGGCGTCGGCCTGTGCGAGGCGTTGGTACAGGTCCTTGCGTGGGACAGCCCCGTGCCGGATCGACATGCTCCCATGCCCGAAGTGTTGCTGAAGCGACGGCGAGACGCCACCGATGACGGTCAGCGCCGCGACGGAGGGGCCGACACGGGCGAGTGCGCCCGGCAGGATCCCGGGTCCGTTGCGGCCATACCAGTAGCCGGCGAAGACGAGATGGAGAGGACTGCCGTTGCGGCCGGGAGCACGGTATGGCGGGAGCCGCGCGAGGTCTGCCGGATCATGGCCGTTGGGCACCGAGACCACTTGCGAGGGAGCCAATCCCAAGCGCTGGACGAGCAGTTCACCGAACCGGGGTCCGCCCGCATAGGTCACCGCGGCGGCTCGCCTGACGGCGAGGCGCTCAAGTGGAGCGGTCGCTTGGGCCAACGGCGGCGGCGTATCGCGCGCGGCCCAGGGATCGCGATAGTCCACGACGAGCGGAAACTCCGCAGGGAACCCGCAAGCCGCGACCCACAGAAAAGCAAACGGTGGGACCGACACGACAACAGGTCCACTCTGGATACGGCGCACGGCGATCCGTGCCCGCCATCCGGTCGCTGGCATGACGTCGCCCTCGAATCCTGCTGCTTCGAGCGTTCCCCGGAGCCAGGAGCTCAAGCCCGGCGCAGGCCTCGGGAACAGCCGACCGATCAGGCCCCACATCCGGGACAGCGGGACGGGGCTGATGTCGCAGACATCGACGATCCAGCCACGTGCCGTCAATCCGGAGGCGAAGGCGGCGATACGGCTACCGACGGCGCTGGCGGACAGCGCACCGGCCGCGACGAGGGTGACGCGCCGGCTCACCTACCCGTGGCTTGTGTTGGCGCGGCACCTGAATCTCGGCCTCCAGCCTCGTCCCTGTCGTAGCCCCAGATCCGCGTGGACACGCCGAGCAGGCGAAGAGGATAGGAATCCGTGAGCGCCAGCCCGGCGGGGTGTCTTGGCGCGGGTGGCGGCAGAAGGACAATCACACGGCCTCCAGGCCGCGTGACCCGCGCCGCCTCGCGCAGGGCCTGGATGACCCATCGTTTGGGATCACGGTCGACGTGAAACTGCTTGCCAAACGGCAGGTTGGCCACGACAGCATCGAATGAGCCGTCAGGATGAGAAAGATTCAGGACGTCTTCCCGCTCGATGACCGCCTCGGGGACATTGGTTCGGGCGATGCTGACGGCCTGCTCATCGATGTCAGAGCCGTACGCCTCCCATCCCATCCTCAGCGCTTCCCGCACGATGGTCCCCGTGCCGCAGCAGGGGTCGAGGACCCGGGCGGGGGGATCTCCGGCAAGGTGCATCATGGCTGCGGCCACGACCGGTCGGAGCGCGCCGTGCCGCTCCGTCGTGCGACCCTCGCCGTGTTGGCGCATCCGTTTGTCGGACAAACGGATGCCGGCGACGAACCAGGCACGGCGATGTTCCAGCACCCAGATCTCGAGGTCGGCGGGATCGGCGGTGCGCCAGCGCGGCCGATTGGCGGCGATCGCTTTGGTGACGGCACCGCGAAGCTCCGTGCGTTTGAAGCGGCGTTCGTCGACCACGCGGGTGATCGCCCGGAAGGTCATTGCTGAGCTGAGGGGGCGGACAAATCGTGCCCAAGTTGACAAGGCGCGCTCGAGGCCTGTCCGCGTGATCAGGGCATTTGCGACTCGGCCAGGTGGCCCGCTGCTCGCGTCGGCGATCTTGGCAAAGACATCCTCGGCGAGGCGCAGGTCGTCGAACTGCCATCGAGCCCCGCGACGGGCGCGGAAGACGACGATGTCGGCCCTGCCGTCATAACCCATCTCGCAGTCTGGCTCGAGATCAGGGTGAGCGGCGATCTCGGCCCGCAGAAGCGTACCGAGACCTGGAAGCGTGGTCGCAAAAAAGCTGGCAGTCGCCGGTCGGCCGTCCAGTCGTGGTCTTTTCGTTCTGTCCTCGGGGCTCACGGCGAACGCATCAGTCATGTCGCGCATTGTCTGACTCATGCCTTCAACGCAAGGTCACGCAGATGCCTCGGCACGGCGCCGAGATCGAACTTGTACGGTTCGTCTCCACGCCCCATCTCGATCACACGGACACCCTCCGCGACTGCGGTGCACGCGATGTCGGCCAGCAGGAGGTGGCTGGGACTGTACCGGGCCATCTCCGGCCGGTAGGTGCTCATGTAGAGAAGATCGGCTGCGGATGTACGGAACATCAGGCTCTGGGCAATAGGTTCGCCGTCCAGCTTGATCTGGGCGAGGAAACAGCGCCTCTGCGAGCTTAAATCTCTGCCGACATCGGTGAGGAATTGGGGGAGTCGAGGGTGACGGTCCATGGCGGGCAACTCGTGCAGCCGTTCCCTGTCATTCCATGCCGACAGCCGTTTCGTGACGAAGGTGGGCAGGGCGGCGGCCAAAGCGCGGGAATCGAGCAGGCGTTCCACCGTAATGGTTCCTTGTTGCACAAGTCGTGTGCGGGCGCTTCTCAATCCCCGGCGCCGCTTGCGGGACCATCCTGGGATGCAGCCTAACGCGCCGAACTCAAGATCCTCCTCGTGCAGGGGCAGGATAGGAGCTGGGCAACCTGGACTGCTGTTCACGACCCCCGTCAGGACACCCTCCGGCCGGACGTCCGTGAGCACAGTCGGGTGCGAGCTCCACCGGCGGATCACCGCATGGACGAGAGCAATCGTCATCTCTCGGTCGGCACTGTCCGACAGAACGCGGGCGTCATGCTCGTCACCCAAGGACCTGCCCGGCCACGACAGCCTGCCGCGGTTGACCGTCAACGCAAGTACCCCAAGAAGCGTGCCGTCGTTTGCCACCGCCGCTGCCACGTATGGGGTACCAAGGTCCGGAAAGTTTCGCCAGGCTGCCAGACACCACGCGGGCGACGTGTAGATGCCGCTCGCGCCGCCGGCTTGCAGGCGCTCCCACTCAGGCATCAAACTCTCGACTTCGTCGATCGTCGTGAGAAGGACGACAGATGTCACCGCGCGAGCCGATAATCGCAGTAATCAAAGCGTTCGAAGTAGTCGCGCAGCAGCGGGATGATCTGGTCTTGCCCCGAGGACGCCAGCTCCCGCGCCCGAATCCCATTCTCCCAGTGCACGGGCGTCGTCCATATGCGTTGGTCCGTGCGCCACTCGAGGGAGATCTCCCGCGGGACGAATTCAATCAGACACAGCCAAACCTGTTTTGGGATGAACACAAGCTCATTGTCTTCGAAGAGCACGAGCCAGCGATGTTTCTCATAACCCGGGTACCGTGACGTCAGCGGTCCGACATCGACGTCATAGGTGCACTCGATCCAGACCGATGGCACCTCGATGTATCCACGGGTGGCGATCCTCGCGAGCTCCTGGCACACGGCGATCGGGTCCCGGACGTCTTCGAGCGTTTGGCCGCAATAAGCGAAAGCGAATGTCTCGTCCGGGAACGGCCAAGGAGTCTCGCAGATGTCGAGCTGATGCCACGTGGCTTCGGTGTAACACTCCGGCCCAACGCCGAGCCGTCCGCCACCGGCCCGGGACTCGTAGGGCAGGAGGTCGAGGACATGGTCGGCTCTGCTCAGCGGCTTCCACCAGCCTCCGACATCGACGACAAGGTCGTGCGGTCCGATGCGGGCCAGCACAGCGGCGAGGTTGTCCGGATGAGGGTCGGGGTACCTGATGAGCTCCATACTTTGGCGAATGATAAACTCTCTCGGCCTTGCCCAAATCACAGGACAATTGCGGCCCACTCCGGGGCACGTTGGCGGCATCGACGGCGACCATAATCAGCAGCGTGTCCTGTTCTTGACCCATCATCTTCCTTGGCCACCGCAAAGCGGGGGCCGCCTGCGAGAGGCAGAGCTGCTGCGCCGGCTCGCCTCCCGCTTCGACATCGAACTTGTGGCGGTATCGAAGGTGCCTGATCTGGACCTGGCCCATGTTCGCCAAGCCTCCCGCTACGGCATCCATACCCGCGTGTTCTCCGCCCAAGAAGCTGGCCCGGGGCGCTGGAGTTCACACGTTCGCCGCCATCACTCTCCCGCTGCTCATGGCTACCTCCGCCACCGCCTGGCCAATGACGAGGATGTTGTCGTCCATGTCGAGGGCCATTACGTGATGGGCCTCCTGCCCCTCACGGTGCGGCGGCAAGCGCTCGTTGTCGAGCACAACATCGAGTCGACCCTGTTTGAGCAGCGGGCCGCGCTGACCACTATCACGCACGAGCGCCAGCGCTTGTTGCGTGACGCGGAGCTCACGCGCCGGACCGAGAGAGCAGCGTGGCGAACCGCTCGTATGGTCGCTGCGCTAACCAGGGAGGATGCGAGCGTCATCCAAGAAGCTGCGCCTAGTACCGAGGTTCGAGTCCTGCCCGATGGCGCCGACCATCTCGCCAGGCCCACGGTCCAGCGGACTATGGCCCCAAGCGATAGCACAAGCCTGCTGTTTGTCGCGAACCTCGCGTACCACCCGAACCAGGACGCGGCTCGAAATCTGGTCACAGAAATCTTCCCCGCCATCCTCGCTCGCTGTCCTGACGAGACCTTGACGATCGTCGGCGCCGCGCCGCCTGAATGGCTCCTGAATATCGCGGCGAGCGAGTCACGGATCACCGTCACCGGCTGGGTGCCCGATGTGGCGGTATGGCTCGACGCCGCAGAGGTGGTGATCTGCCCCTTGCGAGTCGGCGGGGGCGTCAAGGTCAAGGTCCTAGAGGCGCTTGCGCGTGGACGCGCGGTGATCACCACAGCCGTCGGTATGCAAGGCTTGGGTCATCTGCCGGCTGACGCGGTGATCGAGTGCAATGACATCGCCTCGATGGTCGAGAACTGCGTCGCGCTGCTGCACTCCCGGGCTGCGCGTGACCGCCAGCGGGCACGCGCAGCAGCTGCCGCTCGACAGCTTCATACCTGGGATGAGGCAGCGGATCTGGTTGCGTCCGCATGGACCGCGCTCACATCCGCGCCTCGCGCCTACCCCGTTGCACAGGAATGAGCGCATCCAACGACAGGTCCCTTCGACCGGCCCGGGTGCTTCACCTCATCGTCCCGCAACGCGAAGGCGCAATCGGCGGCGCTGATCTTCATGTGCTCGACCTCGCCGTTGCCCAGCAGCGGCATGGCTCGTGGCAGCCGGTGATACTCGCACCCCGCGCACCTTGGGGCTACCTCGAACGGCTCCGGAACGCGAACCTGGCCGCCGTGACGGCGCCACGGCTGAGATCCGTGCTGCGACGGTTGCCCCCCGAACATGGGATAAGCCTGGTGCACGCTCACGGTTACGAGGCGAATTATCTGCTTGCCATATTGCGTCAGGTGTCGCGTCGCTGGTCTCGGCTGCCTGCCGTCGTGACGGCGCATGGTTGGATCGAGACGACGCCGTGGCTTCGCATGAAGTCCGCGCTCGACCGCATGAGCGCTCGGACGGCGGACGTCCGCATCGCCAGCGCCTACGCGCACGCCTCACGGCTGGGCGTCGATCACGCGTCCCTATTGGTGATCCACAACGGGGTACCCGAGCAAGCGTCGGATCGCCTCGCGCACCTGCGAGGTGAGCGCGTTACGCTCCGGACACTGCTTGGCATCCCGCCAGAAGCGTTCCTCGTCGGCGCCGTCGGGCGCCTCTCACCCGAGAAACGCATAGACCTACTGCTCATCGCGACCGGAAGGATCGCCGCAAAGCGACCCGAACTGCGCCTGATCGTAGTCGGCGGAGGAGCGCAACGCGCGGCCCTAGAGAAACTCGCCACCCGTCTTGGGATCCGAGAGCAGGTCACCTTCACCGGCCTGGTGACCGATACGGCACCCGTATACGTTGCGCTCGACCTTCTGATCCAACCCTCGGATACCGAGGGAACGCCACGTACGATCCTCGAAGCCATGGCGCACCGGGTCCCGGTCATCGCGACGGACGTCGGCGATGTCGCCGAAGTCCTCGATCACGGTCGCGCGGGGATCTTGACGTCCCCGAACGACGCGGGGGCCCTTGCTGACGCGATGGTCCATGCCCTGGATCATCCTGCCCGAGCGCGCGAGCGGTCTGAACGCGCCTATCTGCGCTACCGGAGGCACTTCACGATCGAGACCATGCGCAGGCGCGTAGACGAAGGTTATGCCCTGGCTGTACGAGAAGCTATGCATAGACATGTTGGGCGATGAGCCACGGGAGATTGGAGCCGGGCCGACCAGGGCGCGGTAAATGTGTTCACAAGTTTCACAGGCGCGGATGTGGGCGAAGTGGGTCACCGCAATGGCCGAGCAGGCCGGATACACAGTACGAGGCCGGCCTGGCCAAGAGGCCGCCAACCGTGCCTTCGGGGTGTTCAACGCCACCTGGCACCTGGCCCGGGGCCTCGACGCGCTGACCGTGTTGCTCGGCGCGCGGCTTCCCCCACTCGCCGTGCGGATCGG
>JBOGED010000635.1:0-8495 GCA_050743625.1 Egibacteraceae bacterium
CGCCGTACTGTGCAGAGTTATGCCGGTATACCGGCATAACTCTGCACAGTGCAGGATTAGGCCGGTGCTAGGCCGGCTCTAGGAGGCCGCGGATGGATGCCTTCGATGCGGCACTGAGGCGTCGCCGTCCCTCGCGGACGATCGTCGGGTTTGCCGCGATGGGGTTGTGCGGCCTTCTGTTGCTGGCGACGACGGCCGCGATCGGTGGGCCGGTCCCCTTCCTCTTCGCGGTGACCCTCGCGGTCCTGCCCGTGCCGCTGCTCCTGGTCGTCGTGCTGGGGATGGACCAGTTGGAGCCGGAGCCCACCCGCAACCTCGTCCTCGCCTTCGTGTGGGGTGCGACCGGGGCCGCGATCTTGGCGGGGATCGTGAACACGATCGGTATCTCGATCACGTCGGTGTTTCTCGGCCCGGACGGCGGGACCTCCGCCTACGTCACCCTGGGCGCGCCGGTCGTCGAAGAGACGTTGAAGGCGGCGGTGCTCGTCGGTTTCCTGCTGTTCCGGAACCAGGAGCTCGACGGGCCAACGGACGGGATCGTGTACGCCAGTTTGGTCGGGCTGGGCTTCGCGTTCAGCGAGAACCTCGCCTACTACGCGGCGGCGTACCTCATGGAAGGCGCCAGCGGCCTGGCCTTCACGTTCGCCTTGCGGGGAATCCTGTCGCCCTTCCTGCATCCGTTGTTCACGTCGATGACCGGTATGGCGCTCGGGTACGTCGCGCTCCGCCGCCGCGGCGCCGCGCGCGTCCTCCTCCCGCTGCTCGGGTTGTCGGGCGCGATCCTCCTCCACGCGCTGTGGAACGGGACGGCGAGCATCGGAGGGCTCCTCCCACTCGCGTTGATCTACCTCCTGGTGATGCTCCCTGTCCTCGCGACCGTCGTCATCGTCACGAGATCAGATCGCCGGAGGGTGGCGCGGCTGATCACGCAACTGCTGCCGCAGGTGGCTCCTCCGGGTCTGGTGACCGCGAAGGACCTCGAGATGCTCGCGAGCTTTGACCGCCGCCGGTCGAGCATTGACGCGGCGAGGCGCGACCGCGGCCACGCCGCCGCCGGGGCGCTGCGGACCTACCAGCGCGCGGCCACCGAGCTTGCCCTCGCGCACCACCGGCTTGACCGCGGCGTGGCCGACCGGAGCTGGGTAACCAGCCGCGAGGAGGCGCTGCTCCCGCTGATGGACGCCGCCCGGCGCGTCTACGAGAGATCTCGCGGGTAGCTCGCGGGGTCGACCTCCGTGGCGGCCAGCGCCTCGAGCTCCAGGGCGAAGCGGGACGCAGCCGTGAAGTCGAAGGGCTGGTCAACCTTGTGGAACTGGCAGTCGCGGGTGAAGGTATCCAGGTCTGGGTCCCAGTCCGCTCCGGTCGTGTAGTAGACGGCGTAGGTGGCGCCGGCGATGCCATCGAGGGTCGCGGTCTCCCCATCGGCCACGTAGATCGAGGCGATCGCGCGCGCTCCACCCGCGAGTGTGACGACGGCGGGCAAGTCCGCGGTGTTCGAGATCTCCAGGATGCCGTCCCCCGAGCCGCGTCGATCGAGTACCATCTCGCCGTTCGCGGGGCGGCGGTCGGGCAGCACTCGTGGCTCGGGGAGCGACCCGCCGAACTGGTACGAGCTCGGAGCGCTGTTCGCCGCGAACGCGGTCTGGACCGCGCGAAGCTCCTCCACGCCCTCCAATCCCCCGATCCTGACGAGGGCCGCCGACGCCGCACAGATCTGCCCGGTGGTGACCTCCTGCCCGACTCGGGACAGATCCTGAGCGAAGAGACGTAGTCCCGGGAGCAGCCGGAGGTGCGTCAAGCGCGCCTCTGGTGGGGACGGCACCGCGCTGAGCTCGTTCACCACGCTGAGTACCGCGACCTCCGAGAGCCCGAGCGCGAGCTCCAGGGCTTCGAGCGAGGGTGCTTGCGCGATCACCCGCATCGCGTCGGCGATCGTCGCGTCGGCGGTGCTGAGCTCGGCTTGATACTCCGCCTGCGTCGGCTCCGTGCGTCGCTCGACGCTCTCGAACTCCACCACCCGATTGCCTGAGATGCACGCGGCCAGGCTGGCTGACAGCACCGCCGACAGCATGGCATTCGTCATCCCGCCAAGCTTGGCGGACCGCCGCGATGCTCCAGCCACGCGACCACCGTACCCTTTGTGGTCTCATGGACGTACAGATCTGCCCAGACCCGGGCTCGCTCGCCCTGGGGGGCGCCGACTGGTTCGAGAAGCGGATCCTCCAGGCATGCGCCGCGCGGGGTCACGCCGTCCTCGCCTTGAGCGGTGGCACGACTCCCGCGCCGATGCTCGCCGAGCTGGCGAGGCGTGACCTCCCTTGGGACCTCGTTGAGGTCACGCAGGTCGACGAGCGCGTCGCGCCTGACGGAGACCCGGATCGCAACTGGACGATGATCCAACGCGAGCTCGTTACCCCTTCGGGACTGTCATCCGATCACGCCCACCCGATGCCAGTGACCGACCACGACCTCAAGGCGGCGGCCGTCCGGTACGCGGCAATGCTCCGCGACCTTTGCGGCGGCGAGCCGGCTGTGCTCGATGCCGTCCATCTGGGCCTGGGCGCCGACGGCCACGTCGCCTCGCTGGTCCCTGGAGACCCGGCGGTGGACGAGCGCCAGCTGGACGTCACCCTCAGCGGCCCCTATCAAGGCCGGGTACGCATGACCCTGACATTTCCCGTCATCAACCGCGCCCGCAGCATCCTCTGGCAGGTCGTTGGCGAGGAGAAGGCAGGCGCCCTCCGTGACCTGCTCGACGGTGCGGACATCCCCGCCCGCCACATCCGCACCGACGGCGACGTCCTCATCCTCACCGACGAGGACGCCGCCGGCCGCCGCTGTGGCCCTACAGGAGCGGGGCCGTGACCAGCTCGAGGTCGGTGGCGAGCATCTCCTCGGCGCGTGCGAGCTGGGGGGTGAGCCGGGTGATCCCGGCGAGACCGGTGTCGATGCCACTGGCCCCGAGGCTGCCGGTGTGCAGCCCGGTGGTCACGGCCACGCCAACGGCGCGACCGTCCGCCGAGGTGACCCCACTACCAGAGTCGCCGGGTAGGACGGCGCCCATGGCGAACACATGGTATGGGCTTGGCATCCCGAGCGCGAGAAGTGAGCGGCCGGGTAGCAAGGACCCGAGACCGATGCCGTGACCGTACTGGTGAAGCACCACGGGCTCGGTGAGGGCCGGTGTGTCGGTGTTGATGCCGACCGGGCCACCGAAGTGGCACATCTGGGGGCTTGCCTCGACACCCTCGTCCAGGCGGATCAACGCGAAGTCCATCTCCTGCGGTTGCGACAGGATCGCGTACGCGAACTCGCCGATGCGCCTTCCCTTGCCGTCCATCGCCACAGGACGGGAACCGGGCGCGTAGACGTGCTCCTCCTCAGGGATGAACCCCGGCAGTGTGCCCGTGGTCGCGTCCAGGATGGCGCAATGGCCGGCGGTGCCCATATAGCGAGCCCCGTCGCTCCCCCGGAACATGAAGTTGAACGTGCAGAGGCCAGTTGCGGTACGGACTGGTCCACCGGGACGGACGCCCTCGCATCGTGTCACACCCACCGGCAAGACGGCCGGCACACCGATGAGGTTGCACGGCTGGCCACCAAGAGAGAAGTTGCCCTCCGGACTGGCAACCCCGTCCTCTCGACCCCCCTGCACGCCCGGCTCCGCCGCCGCGGCGGGCATGACGAGACTCCCCGCCGCCATTGTGGCGACCAGCAAGTAAGGTGCGACAAACCAGCGAATCACGGCACGAGACGACATGGACTCACTCCTGACGACCTGTGGAGCGGGCAGCGGAGGCGCCCACCACGGCCCCACGCCTCTGTGTGCTCCCGCCGGGCGGGAGCACCGACGACATCCTAGGCAGCGATCTCCAGGAGTGGACCGCCCTGGGACTGTCCGGCGGGGCAGCTCACCAGCAGAGCACCGCGTCAGCGCGGCGCAGGAGCTCGGCGATCGCTTGGTCGTCGGCGACGCGGACACCACCCACCAGGTCCTCGGGGGACAGCCCCAGCCGGCCGAGGTCCCCGGCGACCGCATAGACTGGGATCCCGCTTTCCAGTAGGCCTCTGAGATCGTCCCCGCTCGCCGCTGGCGGGAGGGGTTGGCCGGCCAGAGCACCTGGGCACACCTCGCTGCCCGCCACGGCGAGTTCGATTCCCGGCCCTCGGAGCACGACGGCGAGGTCGACGTCCGAGGCGATGGCGTACGCGTTCGCCTCGAGTGACGGCTCGATCGAGCGGACAGCGCCCGGGTGCGCGCGGACGAGGCTCACGACGCGCCGGGCCATCACGTACCCCCGCCGACGCCGACCGAAAGTACGACGTCCGCCTGTCTCACGAAGGCCCAGAGGTCGGCGTGGTCGCCGGGAATCACGCCGGGCACCTGATCGCGGGCGACGCCGAGCGCCTCCGCGGCATCCGCCTCGACCACCCAATCCAGCGTTCCAC
This sequence comes from Egibacteraceae bacterium, assembly GCA_050743625.1. GTDB lineage: Bacteria > Actinomycetota > Nitriliruptoria > Euzebyales > Egibacteraceae > JBOGED01. Next base: position 4,450 of record JBOGED010000635.1, read on the forward strand.
CGTGAACTCCCCGGCGAAGAAGGGCGGCGACCGCCGATGCGAGCTCGCTGGTCCCCGCCGAGAGAGTGGCGGCCTCGTCGTGAGCGAACACCGTGACACGGTGGCCGCGGGAGAGGAGCCGCTCAGCCAGGCGGAGCATGGTCATCGCGCGCTCGTTCTGGCTTCCGTCATTCAGGATCAGCGCGACCGTCCGTGCCGTCACAGCCACACCACCTTCTCCGCGCCATCCGTCACGAGGTCGGCGACCTCGTCGAGGTCGACCGCCTTCACCCCCTCAAGTATCCGGTGCGCTCGGATCGCCCGGCGCCGCAGCGCATCATCGTGCGCGAGTACCGCGATCCCGAGCCCCAGAGCGTCCCGTACCACGGGGGCGCGCAGATGGCCTTGGCGGGTCGCGGCGGCGGCGCCATCGAGCAACACGAGCGTAACCTCGTCACCTTTGTCCTTCCAGGTGCGGGCAAGCTCGACCGCCCACGCGAGGTCCGTCGACACGAGCAACGCGACACGCATCTCTATCAGTGGCCCTTTCGGATCAGCAGCCGGATCGCGGGGCGGCCGGCCATGTCGGTCGCGCGCTCGACCCCGAGCAGCTCATGGCCCGCGCGGTCGGCCCAACGGGCGAACGCGGCCGGCGATCCGGCGCCCTCGGCGAGCACCTCCAAGACCTCCCCCGGCTGGAGCAGCGTCACCGCGCGCATCGCGTGCACGACGCCGGTCTCGCGCTGCTGGCCACGAGCGTCCACCGTGCTGGTCGCCACGACCTCGGCTCGCGGCCCGCTGGGACCGATTGCCTGCGCCCGCCAAGAACGCGCTCTTGAGGGTACCGACGTCGCCTCGCTCAAGGTTACCGGGACGCCTGCCGCGGCGAGGGCGCCGGTAAGCAGACCGCGCTCCAATGCCTCCGCGAGCGCCGCGTCCACGCGCTCGACCAGCTCGAACGCGTCGCGAAGACCTATGACCTCGACCCAGTCATGACCGGCGCGCACCACTCGAGCGTCCGGCGCGTGCGAGCGCAACGCGCGCGTCGCGGCCTTCGCCGCCGCCTCGAGCCGGCGACCACCCGGGGTAGCTCCGTCGGCAAGGCTGTGCCCCTGCACGAGCCGGCGCCCCTCGGCGACGGCGACGTCATACGCGCGCCGAAGCGGTGTCTGACCGTTCACCGCCGATCCCAGAGCTCCAGGCGTGAAACCAGGCGCTGCCGGCGCGTCAGGCCCGCCCTCGCCGCTCTGGTTGAGCAGCCGGACGAGCAACCGGACGACCAGCGCGGACGCGGCGCCGCTCGATTGACTCGCCGCGTCCAGCGCCGCTTGCTGGACTCCGAGCTCCTCCCGTGCCAGATACACCTTGGCGGGCCGGCCTCCACCCGGCCGCTTCACGCTGCTGACCAGCACGAGTCCCGCCTGCGCGAGAAGCTCAAGGTGCGTACGGGCGACGTTCGGGTGCAGCTGGAACACCGCCGCGATCTCGCGGACCGTCCGCGCCGTCCCTTCGTGGCGCAGATGCTGGTAGATCCCTGCTCGGGTCGACGAGCCCAACGCGCGGTCGACACTCACACCAAGACGGCTGGGGCGCATAACGGGGTGATCACCAGAGGTTTTCACTGGCTCTAGTGTGTTCAGTGTCGCGGTTTCCTGCAACACGGAGGGAAAATAGTGTGTTTAGGCCATGAGGAGTTCCGCAAGACCCGCGGGGTCGAACACGCCCTCGAACCGGAGCAGCCCATCACGCACGGTTACCCGTTGGACGGTCGTGCCGGCCGGCAGCATCGGCAGGGGGACCGCGATTCGAGGTAGCAACCCCTGCGGCGCGTTGACCAGCGCCAAGACCAGCCTGCCGCGGGAATCGACGTCGACCTCGGCCTCGATCAGCGCGCCAGCCACCTCGACTCCGATCACGCCGTCACGAAGCTGGATCGCGTCGGCGGCCACCAACCCCCCAAGAATCTGACCGACCCCTCGCCTGTCGAGGGCCGCGGTGAACATGCCGTCCCGCGCGTCCGCAGGCAGGCGGCCCCCCGCCAGATCGGCAAGCCTGACACGCACGTCGCGTAGGGTCACGCCGAGCGACTCCAAGCGCACTCCGCTGTCGGTCGGCACGTTCTCCGCTTGCACCACGACGACGGGGACGGCGCCGAGCAGCAGCCGTAGGCTGACCGGCCAGCCTTGCAGATCGACCGTCGCCGGCGCGTCGAGGAGCGCGCTGGCCTGCTCCGAGGTCCGCCTCTCGGCGGCGCGGGTCAACGCGAGGTCCAAGCCGCCGGCCACTACGGCCAGCATGATCATGCCGGCGAGAAAGCCTCTCATGGCGCCAGGGTCCCTCCGCTTACGGGAGGGAGCAGCGCGATCTCGGCGCCGTCAGGCACCGCGAGGTCGGCTCCGGGGGGGGCGCTCGACCCGTTGACGAGCACGGTGCATAACCCCAGCCGAGCCCGGAACAGCTCGCCGTACCGCTCTCGCAGCGTATCGAGGAGCTGGGGGAGTGGTCCGGGCTCCACAGTCGTCTCGCCCTCGCCAGCAGCCTCGCGAAGGGCGGCGAACATCCGCACGCGCACCGGCATCGGTTCTTCCTCATGGGTTGGTCGCAGATCGACCTGCTCGGCCCGTACCCTAGTAGTGGATCCGAACACCTCGCGAGCCTTTGATCGTGAGGGTCGGCCCGATCGCCACGGAACTCGTCAGGCGGTGCACGAACGGATGGATGCCGATCGCAGGGCAGAGATCGCCGCTGTGGGAACAGCGCTTCTCGACGATTTGCAGGCAGAGGTGGTGGCGAGCTGGGCTGACGTGTGGCCAGCCGCCAGCTCGTGGTCGTTCGAGGCGACCGAGCGCGCACGCGCCGCGAGCCGCACGGCGCTTGTTGGGCTCCTCACCGTGTTCGAGCAAGGCGACCTCGACGAGCCGACTGGAGAGCGTGTGCGCGCGGACGTCCTCGCCGCGACCACCACGGTCGACGAGGCCGACGAGCTGCTCCGCACGGTCCGCGTCGTCGGCATCGGACTCCTCAGCGATCTCCTCGCCGAGCGTATCCAGCTCTCTTTGGAAGAGCGTTGGGTGCTGCAACGCGAGGCGTCGGCGCTTGGCCCCGAGTTGCTCGGCCGCCGTGAGGAGCCGGAGCCCCGCCTGATCGACGCGCTGCTCGGCGAACTCGAGCGTAGCGGCCCGGATCTCCGCTGATGGCATGCTGATGACAGGTCACGAGCGAAGGGAGGCGATATGCGGCTCCTCGTACTGACCGACGCCTCCGCGGGCGCCAAAGGCCTGCTTCCGGCGCTTGAGTTCCTCGACCATGACATCTTGGCGGCATCGTTGAGTCCCGAGTCAGGCCAGGCCGCCGTCGACGCCGACGTGGTCATAATCGACGCGGCGTCAGATCTCGGCGCCGCGGCTCACGCGTGCCGGACGCTCGCCGCTGGGCCAGTCGGCCGGCCGCTCATCCTAGTGGTGAACGAGGGCTGGCTCGCCGTGCTGAAAGCAAGCTGGGGCTTCGACGACTGGGTGCTGCCCCGCGCCCAACCCGCCGAGGTCGAGACCCGCCTTCGCCTGGCCGTGGAGCGAGCGGGATCGGGCTCAGGCGGCCGGCTTTCGAGCGTCGGGGGCCTGCAGATCGACGAGGACACCTACGTCGTGCGCCTTAACGGCCACCCCCTCGACCTCACCTTCCGGGAGTTCGAGCTGCTCAAGTATCTGGCGGGTAACCCTGGCCGGGTGTTCACGCGCGGTCAGCTGCTCCAGCAGGTCTGGGGCTACGACTACTTCGGTGGCACCCGCACCGTCGACGTCCACATCCGCCGGCTGCGCGCGAAACTCGGTGGCGAGTACGAATCCCTGATTGGCACGGTCCGCGGCGTGGGCTACAAGCTTGACCCCCACGGCCCCGGGCGCTCGGACCACGAAGACGACCCGCAGCAGCTGTGACCTCTCAGGTCGGGTGCGCAGTGGTCGGTAGCTCGCCGGAGGCGGTCCTGCCCTGGTGACATGCGCTGGAAGGACTAGTGGGGCTTGGCCCCGGCCCGGCGAGCGTGTGAGGCATGACAGCGTTCCCCGAAC
>JBOGED010000636.1:0-4620 GCA_050743625.1 Egibacteraceae bacterium
GAGTGACCGCACGAATTATCGCACTATGTCAGGAGCTCTGGAATCACCGACCGATGCGCCCTCGACACTTCACCGCTCCACACCAAAGGACAGGATGAGCACCCCGTGGGTCTGCCTCGATGTCGGCGAGTGCCTGATCGACGAGACCCGTGTGTGGAACACATGGGCGCGTGTGCTCGGCATCCCCGCCTTCACACTCAGCGCCGTGTTCGGTGGGGCTCACCGCCACCGGAGGACACGATCTACGTCGGAGATCGCGCCGACACGCTCAGTAACTGCACTGAGATGAGAATCGGCGGCGCGTCGCCCGGTTTGCCGGATTTTGGCCTGCCGGCTGAACCTCAGGGGCCTCTTGTGGCGTCGAGGAAGCGCTGCCAAGCCTGGGGGTCGTCGCCGACGGCCAGGTCGGTGCCGTAGCGGGCGAGGGGGAGGCGGAGGACCGTTGGGTCGCGGATGATCCTGTCGATCCAGTCGTCGTCGGAAGCCGACACGTAGCGCAGGCCTTGGTCGACGTAGCTGCGCGAGTCGGGGTCGAGGATGCCTGCCACACCAAAGCGCTGCACCCAGCGGCGCAGCTCTCCTGGTGAAGGTGCTCGAACGTTCAGATCGACGTAGTGGAACGGCACGCGCCGTTCCTTGAAGAATCGCTGGGCCTTCCTTGTCGTCTTCGACTTCGCATATCCGAACAGCTGGACCTCCGGCATCACTGGCATGCTAGCGGGCATGCCTGACGAGATCGCCTTCGCGCCCGCCGTGGAGCTCGCACGGCTCGTAGCCCGCGGCCAGATATCACCCGTGGAGCTCGTCAGCTTCTTCGCCGAACGCATCGAGCGTCTGGATAAGGACCTGAACAGCGTCGTCACGCTTGACGCCGAGCGAGCCCTGGCGGTCGCGCGCAAGCAGGAAGCAGTCGCCGGGACCCCGGACGCGCCGCCGCTCCTCGGTGTCCCGATCCTGATCAAGGACCTGACGATGACCGCGGGGCTGCGCACAACCTATGGCACGGCCACCTGCGCGGAGTTCGTCCCACCGTTCGACGACGGGCATATCGTCCGGCTCCGGCACGCGGGATTTATCCTGCTCGGTAAGACCAACGTGCCTGAGTGGGGCACAGTCCCGTTCACCGAGTCGAGGCTGCTCGGCCCGTGCCGAAACCCTTGGGACCTGGGGCACACTCCGGGCGGGTCTTCGGGCGGCGCCGCGGCGGCGATGGCAGCGGGGCTAACCCCGGTCGCCCACGGGTCCGACGGAGCGGGTTCAATCCGGATCCCTGCGTCGAACTGCGGATTGTTCGGCATCAAGCCTTCTCGTGGCCGGATCAGCAAGGCGCCGATCTACGGCGACGGGATGCTCGCCTTCGGGAGTGCCGGCCCTATCGCACGGCACGTCATCGACGCTGCGACGCTTCTCGACGTCTTGCGTGGCACCACGCCAGGAGATCCCTACTGGGCGCCCGAACCGCCGCACGCCTACGCCGAGGACGCCGGCCGGGACCCACGGCCGCTGCTGATCGGCATGGTCGACAGTGTCCCGTGGGCCACCTTCGGCGAAGAGGCGTGTGCGGCCGTCGACGACGCCGTCACGCTCTTCGAACGACTCGGGCATACCGTCGAGGCATGCGCGCTCCCGCTCGACGAACAGCTGCGCCATGACTTCGAGGTCGCATATACCGCGGGGCTGGCGGCCAACCCGGTCGACCACGCGACCTTTGAGCCTTACAACGCGGGCGTGGCGGAGATCGGGCGGGCGCACAGCGCGCCGCACTTACTGACGACGACCGTCTCGCTCCAGCAGCAGTCGTCCGCGATCGTCCGCGCCGCGATGCGCTACGACGTCATCTGCTCCCCCACGCTCACGCGACCGACGCTGAGGATTGGAGAGCTCGCCGGCCTCGACACCCGGCCGATGCTCAATGCCCTTGAGCGCTATATCGGATTGACGCCACTCGCCAACGTCACCGGGCAGCCGTCCATGTCGCTGCCGTTGCACTGGACCTCGTCGGGACTTCCCGTCGGCGTCATGGTCACCGGACGTCCCGCCGACGAGACCACGCTGTTCCAGCTCGCCGGCCAGGCAGAGCGCGCCACGGGTTGGCCCGCGCGCCGCCCCCCCATCTCGTAACGGGAGGTTGAAGTTGCTCATCGACAAGACCGTCTTCATCACCGGCGCCTCTAGTGGGATCGGGCACTCATGCGCGCAAGCATTCGCCGCCGCGGGTGCGCGCCTTCTGCTATGCGCCCGGCGCGGTGACCGGCTCGCGCAGCTGACCGCGAAGCTGGGAGCAGAGCTCGGAACGGAGTGCCACGGGTTCGTGTTGGACGTGCGGGACCGTGGGGCGACCGAGAAGGCGATCGCCGGCCTGCCGCGGGAGTGGTCGGCGATCGACGTGCTCGTGAACAACGCGGGTCTGGCCGCCGGGCTTGCCCCACTTTACGAGGGCGACGTCGACGACTGGGACCGCATGATCGAGACCAATGTGCGGGGATTACTCAACGTCACCCGACCCGTCACACGCCGCATGGCCGAGCGCGGCTCCGGCCACGTGATCAACATCGGCTCGATCGCCGGGCATGAGGCATACCCAGGCGGCGCGGTGTACTGCGCCACGAAAGCGGCTGTCGGCAAGATCACCCAAGGGCTGCGGATGGACCTCCTCGGCACTGGCGTCAGGGTCTCGACGGTGGACCCCGGCATGGTCGAGACGGAGTTCTCGATCGTGCGGTTCCATGGCGACCACGACCGCGCCGCGTCGGTCTATGAGGGTCTCGCGCCGCTGGAACCAGACGACGTCGCGGAAGCCATCGTCTGGGTCGCCGATCGCCCCGCCCACGTGCAGATCGCGGAGGTCCTCATCCTCCCCACCGCCCAGGCGAGCGCAACCCGCACCGCTCGGGCATGAACCGTCAGACCGCGGTGCGCAGGCGGTCGTCCAGCTCTCGAATGCATGGCAGCTCCGCCCAGCGAGGATCAAAGCGGGCGCGCACTCCCATGATCCGCTGGACCGCCATCGGGAAACGCATCTCGCTCGCGAGCGCGCACGCCTCGCCGAGCCTTGCGGCGGCTTGGGTGGGATCGCCGACGCTCGCGTACGCACTGGCGAGGTCCGTGATCACGATGACCCTCCGGACGCCCGCGCTGGTGTTCCCAAGCGTCGCGGACAGCACGTCCACCGCGGTGGGCTCACCAAGCAGGACCCCACATATGCCTCGGAAGCCGTCAAAGTAGGCCTCGTTCCACAACGAGTAGAGCCCGTTATTGCTGAAGAACCCAAGGGCCCCCTCATCGCCATTGCCGCCGAGCAGCGACCCGGCCTGCCCCAGCGCGCGGTGGCAGCCCTGCATGTCGCCAATGCTCGCGCGCTCCTCAGCGAGCCGAGCCGCCAGTAACGCCCGCGAATGGCAAGGGGCCCCGGCCGGAAGGAGGTCGTTCGCCTCCTCGAGCATGCGCAGTGCCACACGAGCGTTGCCTCGGAGCCCGCCGCTGACAACGGTCGAGTGGAGGTAGCTGTTGACCCCCAGCACCTGAGCCAAGAGCAAGTCGTCAGCGGCCTCGCGGGCGTGCCGCTCGGCGATGGCGAAAGACTCCGCCGACGGCTGCAAGAGGTCCAGGCGGAACTGCAGGAGCGCGGCGAACGCGGCGGTGTCCGCGATCGCTCGATGCAGGCGTACGCGGTCCGAGGGAAGGCCGGGTGCGTTGACAGAGCTTCGCAGCTTGTCGAGATGCGCGAGCACCGGGCCGGCAACCATGCCAGGTGCGGTCGTCCCGTACGCGCGGGCGAGCAGATCGGTCGTGGACTCGGCATCACGCAGCCAGCTCGAGTCGAGCCGCTCGGGCTCCATCAGCGGAGTCCCTCGGGGAAGGAGCCCCCCGACTGCCAGCAAACCCGCCGCTCGCAACATCACGCGGCGTTTCACTTCGGCGTTCCTCTCCGCGTCGGTGGCCTCGGTCCAGTGCGGCCATGCTGCCCAGCTCCTACCCAATCCCAACTCTGCGATATCGCTCGCGCTGAAGATCTGGCAGAGAAACGGTCGGAATCGCTTGTTCGGCTCGTTCCTGCGCATCTCCCAACGTTTAATGACGTTTTCGTCCAAATCGGAAGCATCGGGGCAAATAAGCTGCATCTGGACAACCACGTCCGACCGGGTCCACCCTTGGACCTCGCGCCGGATCCGCATCTCGGTGACCACACGCTGCATCGTGCTTTCATTATGCGGTAAGAGTTTCCGTGAAGGAAAATCCGTCTGCAAGTTGCCCCCGTGCGTGCCCCCCACCGATCTCATCGGCATGGGAGTCTGTGCCTCCCACCGTTCGCTGCTCGAGAGCAGGCCATCCGGACTCGCGTCGTCACTGGAGTCATCTCATGGATCGCTGGGTCGTATGCAGCTCGTGCGGCGCAACGAAGCGCCGAGCAGAGTTCTATCCGTCCCGATGGGCCCCCTGCCAGCCTTGCGCAGCCTGTTGTGACCTCAGGGTCAACGCAACCTATCTACCCAAAGGTCGGGTGATGGTAAGCGTGACCCCGCGCCTGAAGAGCCAGCCCGCTATGGCACAGGAACGCTGGTCCGACAGGCCCTAGCGGCTGGGCAGGCGGAGGTATGACGCCCCTTCCCTTCCCCCCTC
>JBOGED010000637.1:0-3422 GCA_050743625.1 Egibacteraceae bacterium
GGCCACTCACGTGGCCACCGAGCTGGCGTCCGTGCCGGCCTCGGCGACGCCGCTGCGGGTCGCCGTGGGACCCGCAGGCCAGCTGTGGCTGCTCCTCCGGGACGGTACCGGCGCGTGGGCGGTCCCCGTCGAGGATGCGCGCCGCACCGCGGTCATCCCGGTTCCCGGTGCCAGCGACATCGAGCTGGACGGCGCGAGCAGGCTGGTGGTCGCTGGCCCACCCGGTGCGGACTTCCACCGGTTCGCCCTGACGAGGACCGCCGACGTGATGGTCGGGCCCTTGCGAGGCCGCAACTTCGACGGCCGTGGGATCGCCCGTACGCCGGACGGCCGCATCGGGTTTTGGACCAGCCGGGGCTTCCGAGTCGCGGTCGAGGCCCGGCGCCGTTTCCTCCGGTCCGGCCACGTCGACTGCTTCCGCCTCGACAGCGGCACCTATCAGCAGCAATGGGGCAGGGTCTTCGTCGAGGCGTGCGGCCCCAAGGGCGCGCGTGTCCGAGTCGGCTTCGCCACCTCCGACGAGGAGCCCGGCCTGCTGGAGCCGCACGGGCCGAGCATCCCGCGCGACCCGCCGCTGCTCCTCGAAGGGGACGACCACCCGCTGCCGCCCGAGTTCCCGCCGCTCGTGGCCACCGGGCTCGTCTCGACCGTGAGCCGGCCGTGGGAGCTGCACCGCCGTGAGACCGGCAGCGAGCTGCCGTGGCTGTGCCGCACCGACCCTGCGGACCGCTTCGAGGTCTACGAGGCGCCGGTGCAGGCACCGCCGGGGCGTTACCTGTGGCTGCGGCTGATGCTCGACGGCACCACGAGCGTGACGCCGCGGATCCGAGCCGTACGCGCCGAGTTCCCCGGCCACGACCTGCTGCGCCGCCTCCCCCGCGCCTACAGCCGGGACGTCGCCGCGGCGTCGTTCCTGCGGCGCTACCTCGCCTTGGCCGACGGCCTGCTGTCCGAGATCCAGGACCGCGCCGTGCGGCGCGACCTGCTGCTCGACCCGTTCGGCGCGCCGCCCGAGATGCTGCCGTGGCTCGCCTCGCTCGTCGGTCTCACGCTCGACGAGCGATGGCCCGAGCTGGCACGCCGCACGATGCTCGCCGAGGCTATCTGCCTGTTCCGCCGCCGTGGCACGGTCGCCGGGCTGCGCCGCATGCTGAAGATCTACCTCGACTGTGACGTGGTGATCCTCGAGTCGTTCCGCATGCGAGGCACGGGCGGCGCGTCCCTGACGGGCGACGCCGGCGGCGCGGGTCCTCAGGGCGCGGCCAACGCGGTCGTCGGCTTCGGCTTCAGGGTCGGGGGTGAGGTCGGGGAGCAGACCGCCCAACCGTTGTCCGGCACGGCCGCCGACGCCTTCCAGACCCACGCGCACCGGTTCTCCGTGATCGTGCCCCGCGATCTCGACGGCGAGCAGCTCGACACGGTCGGCCACCTGCTCGACCTGCACCGTCCCGCGCACACGCTCGTGGAGGTGTGCACCGTCGGGCGTGGGATGCGGGTCGGCCTCGGACTGCACGTCGAGGTGTCGACGGTCGTCGGCCGCAGCTCCGGGTTCCGTCGCGCGGTGCTCGGCGGTCACCGCCTGGGCACGAACGCCGTGATCGGCAAGCCCCGCGCCGGTGTGCGGCCGGGCGCCTCCCGCCTCGGCACGGACACGGTGGTCGACCAATGAGCGGTGAGCGCGAGCGCGTCCTTTGGTTTGGAGCGGTGAGGCGCCGAGTGAGGACTCGTCGGCGACCCCGGCCAACCATCCTCGCGTGGTCCGTGCATCTCGGGGAGGGATCCTCATGAGCGCGGTCATCGACCGCTTCGCTGTCAGGTGGCGAGCCCATGGGTTCGCCAGCGCCAGCGCGGACGGGCTGCCCGAGCCAGGGAGCGCCGTGCTCGACACCCGCCGCCTCGACCGGCTCGTCGCGCTGCTGCTCGACGGGTCGCTGGAGGACGCGCTGGAGCGGGCCGGGATCGGTCACGACGAGGAGCTGTGCGTGCGCCAGGTCGTCCTGGACTCCCTGACCTTCCGATGGCCGCAGAGCGACGCGGACATCGTCGCCGGCTGGAGCCGCGCGATTAGCGAGCGGATCCGGGCCGCGGCTAGCGGGGACGACCGGGACGTCGTGCGGTACCGCTCGCTCCCGCTCGCCGTCTTCGACCTCGTCGCGCAGGCGAGCACGGGCGATCTCACCCGCGCCTGGGCATGGCGCCAGCTCGGCTTGTGGATGGGCGCGACCACCGGGGCGAGCCGCTCAGAGGTCGCCGCGGTCGTCGCCCAGCTGCTCACCGATCACCCCACCCTCGTGGCGCCCTCGCTCGCGCGGGCGGCGGCGGCTGGCCATCTGCGCACGCTCGCCGAGCTGATCGGCCCTGGCAGGCTGGCGGAACTCGCCGCTCACGCCTGGAGGGTCGCGGGCGGCCAGCCGCTCGACCACGCGGCCGGCGCGACGGGTATGCCTGGAGCGCGGACCGAGGCGGAGCGAGCCGCGCGGGCGCTGGTTGCCAGGTCGGCGCTCGCACGCGCCGCCGCCTCCGTCGCCCTCGCCAGCTCGGCGTCAGCCGGGGATCCCCTCGAGCCGTCGGCGTCGATCCTCGCGACGGCGCTTGCCGTAGCCACCGTGCTCCACGAAGCTCCCGCGGCCGCCAGTGGAGCGCACGGGGTCGAGCTGGCGCACGCCGTGGCCCGGAGGCTCGTGGATGGCTCGTCGTCGACCGTCTTGCGCGGGCCCGGCTCGAGCCAGGAGAACGCTGCGCCGAGGTCGAGCGGGGAGCGTCCCGAAACCAATGCTCCAGCCTGTGATGGTGGGGTGCCCGCACAGAGCCGCATCGCGAGTACTGCCGAGCAGCCCGCGCCGCCGCTCCCGGCGCCAGCACTGGTTTCAGCGGCCCCGGTCCCGGCGGCGCGGCGCACGGACTGGGGTGGCCTGGTCTTCCTGCTCCACATCCTCGACGAGCGCGACATCGCCATCCGCCTGGCCGGCGAGCCTGTGGTTGGCGCTGCCCGGTTGCGGGTGGCGCTGCACCGGCTGGCGAGCGACCTGCTCGCCCGCGCCGTCCCCGACGTGGGCCCACCCGACCCGCGTGACCCAGTGCTCCTCGCCTTCTGCGGGCTGCCAGGTCATGAGCCTCCCCCTTTGGACAGTGGGGTGGACAGCGGCGCGCTCCTCACCTTCGGCGAGCTGGTCGCCAGCGCGGCCGACGAGGTGATCGCTCGCTTGCGCGAGCGGCTCGCCGGCTGTGACCTCGCGCTCGCTCCAGAGCCGGCGCTCCTCCTCGCGACGTGCCGCCGCCGAGCCGTCGTCGAAGCCGAGCCAGGCTGGGTCGACGTGATCCTCGAGCTGGGCGAGGTCTCGGTCGATATCCGCCGCGCGGGGCTCGACCTCGACCCCGGCTACCTGCCATGGCTCGGCTGTGTCGTGAGGGTGCGCTATGCC
>JBOGED010000638.1:0-17962 GCA_050743625.1 Egibacteraceae bacterium
AGTCCTCCACGACGTATGAGTCGAACTCGGCCCGCGCGGCGGCCCAGGCGGCGTCGTCGAAGCCACCGCCGGGGTGCAGGGCGCCGGCCGCCGCGCGTGCCATGGCCAGGGCGTGATGGGTGTTCACGTAGGCGAACAGGCCTTGCCGCCCGAAGGTGAGCAGGCCCGGCTGAGTGGCCGCCCATCCGTCCAAGGTCGCAAAGGCGGCCTCGTAGCCGGCCCGGTAGATCGGGTAGGCGAAGGGGATCCGGCGGACCTCGACCCCTTGAGGTCGGACGGCCGGCAGGTCCGCACCGCGCAAGCCCTCGACGACCAGCCGCCCCAGCTCCTCGTCGGTCGATCGCCACAGGCCGTCGTCCCGGAAACATGGCAGCTCCGCGCATAACACCGTCCGCCCCTCGGGGCCGCCACCGCTGCGGTAGTTCTTCGGCTCGGACACGCGGGTCACCGGCGTCGACGGATCGGGAAGGTAGTGCGCGTCGAACGGTGTGTACCGGTCGGCGTCCAGGACCAGGTAGACGAGCACCATCGCGCGGAACGTGAGCTGGCCCGCGGCGGCGCGGACCCTCGGGGGCGCCCCGGGCACCAGCCGGGCGAGCGCCGGGACCGGCAGCGTCGACCATGCCCGCGCCGCACGCACGCCGAGGCCCGAGGCGGTGCGAACGCACACCTCGAACTCGGTGAAGTCGAGCCCCGTCACTGTCTCGCCGTACCGCAGCTCCGCACCCACGGCCACCGCAGCGTCGGCGAGCGCCTCGCTAATCCGCCCGAACCCGCCACGCGGGTAGAAGAACGTCGACTTCCCCTCTCGCGCTCCCCACAGGACCCGGCGGAGCAGGCGTACGGGCGAGTCCGCGCTCACCCGGCGGCGGGCCTGCTCACTGGACAGCTCGGCCGGGTCGACCCCCCAGATCTTGCGGACGTAAGGAAAATAGAACCGGTCGCACATCGTCGGCCCCAAACCCGCCCGCAGGACGGACGCGAACGTGTCCTCGTGGGACCGCCGAAACGGCGAGGCGAACGTGTCGAACATCGCCGCGGCGGCGAAGCTGGGCGGCAACCGCCGGAGGAGGTCGCCGGCTCGCAACGGGAACCTGATCCAGCGGCTGGCCAGCCGGATCCGGCCGTTGCGGGCACGCTCCTCCAGCTCGTCACCGAGCAGGTCGCGCAACGTTTCGAGGATCGCGGGATCGGTCGCCGAGTGCAGCCGGTGGCTACCGTGGTCCACCCGCACGCCGCCGACCTCGAAGCTGCCCGCGATCCCTCCCGGCACGGCAGAGCGCTCGAGCACCACGACGCGCCTTCCCGCCCGGGCGGCGTAGTACGCGGCGGCCAGGCCAGCAGGGCCGGCTCCGAGCACGACAAGATCGGTCACAAGGATCACCCCAGAATGGCGAGGGCCCAGTCTTTCGACCGGGCCCTCATGACGTGCGGAGCGACGCTACGCCGCCGCGCCGAACTCGTGTTGCAGGCGGACGAGCGCCTGAGTCTCGATCTTTCGCACGGATTCGCGGGACAGACCGAGCTCTCTCCCCAGCGCGTCCAGGGTAAGCGCCTGACGACCGTCCAGACCGTAACGGCGTTGGAGGACATACCAGCTGCGCTTGTCGAGACGCTCCTGTGCGATCTGGAACAAGTCCTCCAAGAAGTGACGCTCGACGACCTCGTCGGCCGGCGAGTCCTCGGCGACCGCGACGAACTCTCCAAGGTCACTCGCGTCGCTGTCGTAGCCGATCGGCCGGTCGAGGGACGTCATCGAATGGTCGCCGGCGAGTGCGCGCCGCACCTTGGCCGGGGTCAGCCGGGTAGCCTCCGCGAGCTCGTCGATCGTGGGCTCCCGCCCGGTCTCGGACTCGAGCCGAGCCGAAGCGGCTCGTACCTTCACGAGCGCGTCGTGCAAGGCGACCGGCAGGCGGATGGTCCGCTCGCTGCCAGCGACGCCACGCTGGATGGCCTGGCGGATCCACCAGGTGGCATAGGTCGAGAACTTGTAGCCCCGGCGCCAGTCGAACTTCTCCACAGCGCGGAGGAGCCCAAGATTCCCCTCTTGAATCAGCTCCCCGAGATCCAACGTCGAACGCTTGGAAAACTGCGCGGCAACGCTGACGACCAACCGCAGGTTGGCCGCCACGAAATGATCGAAGGCCGCCTGTCCCTCACGGACCGCCCGCTCGAGCTCCTCCCGGTGCGCCTCGACGCCAGGACAACCCGCGTTGAGCTTGCCCCGGGCCTCGTTGCCCGCCTCGATCGCCTGGGCCAGGCGGATCTCGTCCTCCGCAGTCAGCAGCCGGACCTTCCCCAGCTCGCTGAAATAGAGGTCGAGGAGGTCGTCCGGCACCTTCATCCGCAATCGCCTCCCAACCCATACCCTTGTGCGGCGAATCACATATACCCAACACCCGAATCCAACGAACTGTTCCCGGCGACTCTGCTTACTCACGGGTATAGACGCACGACCACCACCCAGAGTTGCGCGGTTGGCTCCACTTGATCCGCGGCCGAATGCCCGGCGTCACCGGCCAACCACTGTCCTAACGAAGTACTACACCGAGTGGGACCCGCGCCGTTCCACCATGGCTGAGGCCGCCGAGACGCTCGGCCATCCCGACGCCGCGCGTGCCCTTGCGACCTCCCTGCTGCAGCTGTGTATTGGGAGCTGAGGGGATCTACGATCGCGCTATGAACCCCCTTCTTGCTGAGCTGGGCGGCTACCCGTTGGCCGCGTTTCAGGACCTTGCGCGCGCGATGCGGGCGGAGGGCGCCGCGCTGCACGACTTTTCGATCGGCGATCCGGTCGAGCCGACGCCGCTGGCTGTGCGGCGCGCGCTTGCGGCGGCGATTCCCGAGGTGAGCCAGTACCCGACGGCGGCGGGCCCTCGCGAGCTGCGTGAGGCGATCGCCGGCTGGGTCGCGCGCCGGTTCGGGGTGCGGGTGGACCCGGACCAGCACATCTTGCCGACGGCGGGGAGCAAGGAGGCGGTCTTCCACCTGCCGCTGGGGATCCTCGACCCGTCCGGTCCCCGCCGCGCCGTCGTATGGGGTGATCCGGGGTATCCGGTCTACGGCCGCGGCCAGCGGTTCGCCGGGGGTGACAGCGACGCGGTGACCCTCGAGGACGGGAGCGGGTGGAGGCTCGAGCTCGGCGACCTCGACCCCAAGCGCCTCGACCGCGCCTGCCTCGCGTGGCTCAACTACCCGCACAACCCGACCGGTGCGGCCGTCGACCTCGACTACTACCGCCGCGCCCTCGATACCGCCCGGGCGCGCGGGATGGTGCTCGCCAGCGACGAGTGCTACTGCGACATCTACCCCGAGGATGCGCCGCCGCCGCCTTCGGTGTTGCAGGCGGCGGGGGGTGACCTGACCGGACTGGTCGTCGCGTTCAGCCTGTCGAAGCGGTCGGGCATGACCGGGTACCGCTCGGGTGCGCTGGTCGGCGACCCCGAGCTGATCGCCGCGCAGCGGATCCTGCGCCCGAACATCGGCACGGCCTCGCCGGAGTTCGTGCAGCTGGCGTCCATCGCCGCCTGGGACGACGAGGCGCACGTCGCCGAGCGGCGGGCGATCTTCCACGCGAAGCGGCAGGTGATGCTCGACTTCTTCGACGAGGTCGGCATCCGTGTTTCGGGGAGTGAGGCGACGTTCTACCTGTGGATGGCCGCTCCTGGCGGAGATGACGACGCCTACGCTCAGGCGCTGCTCCGCCGGCGCGTGATCGTCTCGCCGGGTCGGGCCTTCGGGCCGGGTGGCAAGGGTTGGTTGCGCCTCGCGCTCGTGCCCAGCGTGGAGGGTTGCAAGGAGGCGGTCGCGATCTGGCGCGACGCGATCACGGCGGGGAGCGTGCCCGCGCATGGATGAGCTCTCCCAGGTGATCGACGCCGCCTACTCAGACGGTGGCTACGACGACGCGCCAGCCCGGCAGGCGGTCGCCGAGGCGCTCGACCTGTTGGACCAGGGCAAGGTCCGGGTCGCCGAGAAGATCGACGGCGAATGGGTCGTCCACGAGTGGCTGAAGCGGGCCATCCTGCTCAGCTTCCGCCAGCGGGGGATGTCCACGGTCACCCTCGGTCCGTACGAGTACCACGACAAGGTGCCGCTGAAGACGGGGTACGCCGAGGCGGGGGTTCGCGTGGTGCCGCCGGCCGTCGTGCGGCACGGCGCGTTCGTCGAGAAGGGCGCGGTGCTGATGCCGAGCTACGTGAACATCGGCGCCCGCGTCGGAGCCGGGACGATGGTCGACACGTGGGCCACGGTCGGGTCGTGCGCGCAGATCGGGCGCAATGTCCACCTATCCGGCGGCGTCGGGATCGGCGGGGTGCTCGAGCCGCCGAACGCTCGGCCCGTGATCGTCGAGGACGACGCCTTCGTCGGCTCGCGCTGCATCATCGTCGACGGGGTGGTCGTCGAGGAAGGCGCCGTACTCGCCGCCGGCACCGTGCTGACGGCGAGCATGCGGATCCTGGACGTGACCGGCGAGTCCGTGGTCGAGCGCCGGGGCGTCGTGCCGGCCGGGTCGGTGGTGATCCCGGGCACCCGCCAGAAGGAGTTTCCCGCCGGCACGTACGGTGTGCCCTGCGCGCTGATCATTGGCCGTCGCTCCGCCTCCACGAGCCGGAAGGTGTCGCTGAACGAGGTGCTCCGTGAGCACGACCTGCCCGTCTGACCCCGCTGAGCTGCTCCTCGAGCTGCTCGCGATGCCGTGCCAGACAGGTGAGGAGGGGCCGATCGCGGACTGGCTCGCCAGGCACTACCGTGACGAGCCGGTCCTGCGGGTGGGGCAGTCGCTGGTCGTGGGGGATGGGCGCGGCGACCGACCGCTTGTGCTGCTGGTCGGACACCTCGATGTCGTCCCCCCGACTCCAGCCGATCTCCGCCCCCGCCGGGACGGCGCGTGGATCGTCGGGCGCGGGGCGAGCGACATGAAGGGGGGATTGGCCGTGGCGATGTCGTGCTTCGAGGACGCGGCTTTGCGCGCCGGTCCGTACGAGCTGCTGCTCGTGGCCTACGCGGGGGAGGAGGGACCCCACGAGACCAACGAGCTTGGGGAGACGCTCGCCGCCGATGCCCGGCTCGCCACCGCGGCGCTGGCGATCGTGCTGGAGCCGACCGACCTCGCCGCCCAGCTGGGCTGCCTCGGCGCGCTGCATGCCCAGGTCACGTTCAGTGGGCGGGCAGCGCACTCTGCCCGGCCCTGGCAGGGCGAGAACGCACTGACTAAGTCGGGCCAGTTCCTCGCTGAGCTGCACGGGCGGCCACCCAGGGACGTGATGGTCGACGGGCTGGTCTACCGCGAGGTTCTCAGCGCGACCCAGGCGAGCACCGGCGGCAACGTCCGCAATGTCGTGCCTGACCGGTTCATGGTGAACCTGAACTACCGGTTCGCGCCGGACAAGACGTCGGAGCAAGCCGTGGACCAGCTCTCCGAGTTGGTGGGCCGGGCCGCCCAGGTCGAGGTCGTCGACGTCGCCCCCGCCGGCCAACCCTGGCGGGACGCCCCACTCGTCGCGCGGTTCCTCGCGGTCCTCGGCGCGCCGGTGGAGGCGAAACAGGCCTGGACGGACGTCGCGAGGCTTTCGGCAGCGGGGATTCCCGCGCTGAACTACGGTCCGGGGTTGACCGCGCAGGCGCATCAGGCGGGCGAGTACATCCCGGTAGAGAACCTGTACCGCGCCCGCGCCGCGATTACCCGCTTCCTGGAAGGTGGCAGTAAGGTGCGGGCGACAGCGTCAGCGGGAGGTGCAACGTGAGTGAGGCCAGCAACGAGAAACAGCTCGACACGGGCAGCATGGATACGGACGCCTTCCGCGCCTTCGCCGACCGGGAGGACGAGAAGCCCCCCAAGGCGGTCGGCGTGCCGTTCCGGCTCGCCACGCTCGGAGCCGGCCTCGTCGCCCTGGGCCTGATCGCATGGCTCCTGCTGCGCCTGTAGCCGGCGCCAAGCGGCGGCCGCTGACGCCGTTGGCGCCGTTGGCGCTGGCGCCGGACCAATCCTGCACTGTGAAGACTTTTGCCGGTATACCGGCTTAACTCTTCACAATGGCACTCCCGAGCCGCCCGCGGCGACTGATCGTTGACGGCATGAACGTCATCGGCTCGCGGCCTGACGGCTGGTGGCGGGACAGGGAAGGCGCCGCGCGACGCCTCGTCGAGCAGCTACGCGCGTTCGCGGACCGCACGGGCGACGAGGTCACCGTCGTGTTCGACGGAGGCCCATCGCCGGACTTGGCCGAAGGTCTCCACGGTTCGGTCATGGTGCGGTACGCCTCGCGTGAAGGGCCGGACGCGGCTGACGACCGCATCGTGCGCTTGGTAGCGGCTGACCCCAACCCCGCGACGCTCGAGGTCGTCACGGCAGACGCGAGGTTACGGGAGCGTGTCCTCCAGCTGGACGCGACCGTATCCGGTCCGCGCACGTTCCGGCGAGAGTTGGACTCCTGACGGGCCAGGGGAGCCCCGAGGACACCTCGGGCGGTTCGAGTAGTCCCCCGCATGGGTGACGACTATATACTGACGAATCAGCCTTTTCGGCTCAAAGCTGGTCTGGCTCTTCCCTACTAGTCCGTACGAGCTGTGTTCGCTTTAGGCATTGCGTGGGCGCGTACGCGTGCGCACGGTGATGCGGACCGGCGCACCTGACCATGCATGCCGGTGGGGAAGGAGGGGTGGCCCGTTGCGCACGACGACGTTGGACCGTGCTCAAGTACTACACCTGAAGGCTGGGGACGTACAGCCTGGAGACGAGGTCGTGTACTTGCTTCACACCCCGAGCGGGGTGACACATCACGTCGCGACTCGCGCGGAGGAGATCTCGTTCAGCCGTCAGCGGACGTGGATCACGCTCGCTGGCCCCGAGCGTTCGCGACGCCTACCGGTCACTCACCCCGTCGTCGTGGTACGCGGGCTGACCTCAGCGTGGGCCAAGGGTTCATAGCGCGTGAGAGGGGATCGCCAGAAGGCACCTGGCCTGTGGCGAGTTGGGCCTCGACCTCGATCTCTACTCGCCAGCGGGCGTCCAGGAGCCCGGCCACGACCACCATCGTGGCGGCGGGCCGGGCGGCGCCGAACACCTCCGCGTGCGCTTGGGCGACGGCCTCGGCGTCCGCCCGATCGACGAGATACATCCGCGTTCGGACCGCATCATCAGGGGTCGCGCCAAGCTCGGCGAGTGCGGTGACGGCGATCTGGAGGCTCCGCCTCGCTTGGGCCCCCGGGTCGGGGTCGCACGAGCCATCGGGCCAGATCGGCGCCGTGCCGGACACGAGTACCCGGTCACCGACCCGGACGGCCCGGGAGAAACCCATCCGGTCTTCGTACACCGATCCTGATCGCACGGTGCGTTTGCTCATCGCCGCAGGTCCTCTCGCCGCGCCCCTTCTCGCTCGACCACCAGCTCCAATCCCTCGCGCTTGACCACCCGGACACGGTCGCCAACCTCGAGCGTTGCCACGGTGCCGCGGGCCTTCCACAGCGCGCCGTTCACGAAGACCTCCAGCGAGTGGTCCCCGATCCGGCGCACGGTGCCGGTCGCACCGACCAGCGTGCCCCCAGCGCCTTGGTATGGAGGGGTCTTCTGCAGCCGCCACGCCAGGCGGCCGGCCAAGGCCGAGCCCACACCCACCAGGATCGGGATCACGACGAGCACTCTCAGGTCGATGCCCAAGCCGTTCGGCTGCTGAAAGAGCAGCAGGCCAGCGAACACCAGGGCGAGCGCACCCGCCCCCGCGAACACACCAATACCGGGCGCGAACAGCTCGGCAACGAACAGGCCCACCGCAACCGCGAGCAACAGCACCCCCGCGATGCTCACCTCGAGCACGGAAAGGGAGACAAACGCGAGCGCGAGCAGGATCACGCCGATGGTGCCCGCGATCGCGCCACCCGGGGCGGCCAGCTCGTAGACGATCAGGAGCGCCCCCGCGGCGAGGAAGATGAACGCGAGCTCGGGGTTCGCCAGGGCTTGGAGCAGCCGGCGAGGATGAGACAATTGGAACTCGACGACTGGCGCTCCGCCGGTGGCCAAGGTGAGCTGCGCGCCGTTGCCGAGGGTCACCGGGCGGCCGTCGACCGATTCGAGCAACTCGCTTCGGCTGGACGCCAGCATGTCAACCACGCCGAGCGCGAGCGCCTCGCTCGCGGGGACCGACCGGCCAACCAGCACCATGTCGGCGGCGACGTCGGGATTACGGCCCCGCCGCTCGGCGATCGACCTGATAAACGCCGTCGTGTCGTTGACGATCTTGTCGTCCAGGTCTCCGCCCTGCAGACCGACGGGTGTGGCGGCGCCGATATTTGTGCCGGGCGCCATCGCCGCGACATGGGAGGCCAACGTGATGAACGCGCCCGCCGACCCAGCGTGCGCCCCGGGCGGGCTGACATAGACGATCACCGGGACGTCGGCGCCCAGGATGTCCTGGACGATCGACCGCATCGACGAGACCAACCCGCCCGGTGTGTCGAGCTCGATGAGGAGCGCCGCGTGGTTACCCTGATCCGCTGCCGTCACGGCGTCCGACAGCTGCTCCGCGATCACTGGGGTGATCGGCCCATTCATGCGCGTGACGAGGACGGTATGTCCCGTGGGCTCTTGAGCAAGCGCTGACACTGCCCAAAAAACTACCGGCATGAGTGCCGCGATTCCCAGGATCAGGCATCGGCGAAAGGCCATCTCCCATAGCGTCGCACGCGCGGGACCCGCTGACGGCCAGTCTTTCGTGCCCAACCGAAAGAAAGACGCTATTCCCCGTATCTGATTCGCCTTGTCGAGCGTCTGTACTGGTGACGGCGGCGAGTCTCTGCGGGCGGAGACCGCCGCCAGCCATCTTTACCGTAAGAAGGCCGGTGCCTCACCCCTGAGCCCTCAGACCACTCAGGAAAAGAGAGACACCGGCCGGATGCTCCCCCAGGGACGGGGGAGCGAAGCCCACGGATAGATGAAGTTTGCTTCCTTTTATCCGCAAAGGGCAAGGGGGTAAAAAGGGTTTTTGGTGCTCAGCCCGGTTGGGCGGTGGTGACGATCATCTGGTCACGCGCGGCCGCCTCGTCCGCGGCCGGAATGCGTGAGGCGAGGCCCGCGGCCGCGCCAAACGCGAGCAGCATCACACCGACCTCGGCGACCGCCATACGCCTGAAGCGCCGCCGAGCGCTGACCCCGCCGCTGACCAGGCGTGGCACGCAAAGGCGCCGGTTGAGCCAGCCAAGCCCCACGATGCCAATGAGAATCGCCATCTTTACGACGACGAGCCGGCCCCAGCCTGTGGTGGACAGGTTCTCCAGCGATCCGAGGTGGGTCAGGCTGTTGAGCAGCCCAGTCACGACGACGATGGCGAGCGCCCATCCCGCCATCTGGCTGAACCGTCGGGTCGGGCCGAACGTGTCCGGGCTGCCGGCTTTCAGCACGACGAGCGCCAAGACGGCCAAGCCGCCGACCCACGCAGTGGCGCCGAGTACGTGGGCCCAGTCGTTCACGACGGTCAGTGCCCCGCCCGAGCTCGCACCGGCGTGCCCCCACCAGGCGGGTGCGAAGCTGCCGAGCCCCGCCCCCACGAGCCCTACGGCCGCGCCCCCACGTGTCCTCGCGTTGAACGCGCATACCGCGACGACGAGCGCGACCATCGCCTGGGCGAGCAGCGCGCTTCCGAGCCTCGTCTCCACGAACCGGAAGACGACTCCCGAGCCGATTACCTCGCTCAGGGATCGCCCCGCGACGTGGATGAGGCCGAGCACGAAGAGGGCGATCGCCGAGAGGCACCAGCCGACCGACATCGCGGCGGCGGCACGGGACAGGCGGCGGTCCGTGTAACCGAGAACCGCGCCCCGATCGGCGAGCAACCATGTGACGCCGAGCAGGAGCCCGACGGTGAGGGTGAGCGTCAGGTAGTTGGCCAGCCGGGCGACCCACAGACCCATCGTGACGGCTCGACTCGCCTGGACCTGCATCGGTGCCGGGGTGGCCAAGGGGACTGAAATGGGAGCTGTGGCGGCCTGATCTCTGGCCGGCTCGGGGGCGATGTCGTCGCCAGAGGGTGCGAGCGGAGCCAACGTGAACGCGTAGCTGGACTCGAGGGGATCCCCGTCGACCGCCACCACGCGGAACGTGACCTGGTAGGTACCCGCACCGCGGGAAGGTTTGTCGGCGAGCGGCAGCTCGACACGCGCGCCCTCGACGACCGCCTTCGCCTCCTCCGCGCTGAGGCGGTCGCCGGATGGGCCGTATACCTGGATCTGCGCGAAATCGGGTTCGACCGGCTGGCTGAACTCGAGGACGATCGCCCGTGGCGCGTCCCGCAGTGTGGTTCCCGCCTCAGGCTGGCTCTCTATCAGGGTGACATGCGCGCTCGCGGGGACCGCGAGGACGATGAGAAGACCGGCGGTCACCACCGCGATGGCGCATGCCCGCGCGCGTCCATTCATGTGCCCTCCTGTACGAAGCGATCGCCACCGCATGGTGACCGCGTGATCGTGGGCAGCCTGAAGTGCAGCGAGGTGATTGGGGAGGTTCGACACGGCGACCACGCAGGTTCGGCATCCCGCGAGGCACCGTCGGAGGCGTCAGCGGCCCGTCACGCCGTCGCCGACGCTGGCTGTGTCGACCGACTCTCGCCCTGGCTTCGGCGTAGTCGCCCGCTCTCGGGTGTTCGAACCGCTGCTGTCCGACCGTACACCCACGGGCTGGTCCCAGCGGAGCCCATGTGCGGTTGGTGAACAACAAGGGTGATGCGAATGCCAGGGTCTCGCGCAGCGGGTTCTGTCGCATACCTCCACGCGATCAGGGATGCGGACAACGCGCGCGCTTCCCGAGTTTTCATAGTTTGGGCACTAGCCTTACTAGTCAGAGAGTCCTAGTAAAGGTCGAGTAAGGCAACGAAGGGAAGACGCAGTGAAGGTTCGCAATCCTGCGATGATCGGCTTGTCCACCGCTGCCGTCCTGGCGGGACTTCTGCTCGAAGCTCCGGCGGCCAGCGCCGACGAGATCGGCGTGACGCCGCCCGGGCTCCTGACCTTTGCGGCACGGCCGGATGCCCTGGCGGTCCCGGCTTCCCACGAGGACGAATCGCTGTTCTCGCTCGCCGAGGTGAATGTCGAAGAGCTCCTCGAAGACCTCGGCATTATCGAGAGAGACGAAGAGCCCGAGGATGAGGACGAGGATCGCGACGAGGAGCCATCCGGGGACTTCGAGGCCTCGTTCACCGACGGTGAGGCCTCGGCATCAGTGACGGGCGGTGAGAGCACCTTCAGGACGGACGGCCGGAGCGAGTCTCGCGCTCATTCCGACGACGACGAGCCGGTCCTCTCGCTCTTCAACGTCGACGTCCCCTTCCTCCCCTTCGGCGAGTCGCTCTTCTCCCTCCTCGAGGTGGATTAGGTCCACGTTGGCGGTGCCCGGGGCCACTGTGGCCTAGCGGACCACCGTGAAGGCCATGTCGCGCCGCTTGCCGTAGCGATAGATCGCAAAGTCTTGGTCGAAGCTCGCGGCGCGTTGTACTCCGAGTCGTTGCATGACCGCGAAGCTTGTGAGATCGACGATCGAGAAGTCCTGGTCCGCGAATTGCTGACTGATCGCCAACGCAACCTGGAGGTCGGCCAAACCCACTGGCTCGATGGTCGCGAGCCCACCTTGCAAACCCTGCCAGAAGCGCTCCGCGGCTGATCGGCTAAGGCGGTGCCGTAACAGCAGCCACGTCTCGACCAGGACGTGATCGCTGGTCACGAGGCGCTCGTCACCGGAAAGGATGGCCTTCGCGCGGTCGTTGCTGGAGTCGCCACGGTCGGCGGCGGCATACCAAGCCGAGGTGTCGACGAAGAGGCTCACGCGCGTTCCGCGTTGTGCTGTACTTGCACTGCCGCAGCGACATAGTCGTCCTTGTGGCGGGCCACATCGGAGCTGTGAGAGGCACCCAAGTCGAAGACGACCGAGGGGTCCATCGTCGGGGACGGCCGTTCGAGGTCCTTGGCGATCAGCCGCCGGACGTATTCAGCAAAGGAGATCCCGAGCTGTTCGGCCCGTGTACGGGCACGACGATGATCTTCGGGATCGAGGGTAATCTGCGTACGTGCCACCATGATGGCGCCAGAATACCATGGCACGCTGTGTCCCTCCCAGACCGCATGCGCGCGTGTTACCAATTACGCTTGGCATGCGATGGATCCCGCTGGCACGGTGTTGCGCTCGACTGCCGACCCGGCTTCGGAGGTCTTCGCGAGCAACGCAAAAAGCCTTGAGGAGCTGGTTGCCGACCTGCGCGGCGCGCTGGCCCAGGCGCGCCTCGGTGGGGGAGCGCAGGCGCGCACGCGCCACGTCGATCGGGGAAAGCTGCTGCCTCGCGACCGGATCGATGCGTTGGTCGACCCCGGTTCGCCCTTCTTAGAGCTCTCGCCGCTGGCGGCGCACGGTCTTTACGGGGGAGACGCGCCAAGCGCGGGCATCGTCACGGGGATCGGGCGGGTCTGTGGTCGCGAGGTCGTGATCGTGGCGAACGATGCCACGGTCAAGGGCGGCACGTACTACCCGATCACGGTGAAGAAGCATCTCCGTGCCCAGGAGATCGCGCGGGATAACCGGCTCCCGTGCGTGTACCTCGTCGACTCTGGCGGCGCCTTCCTTCCCAAGCAGGACGAGGTCTTCCCCGACCGGGATCACTTCGGGCGGATCTTCTTCAACCAGGCGACGCTCTCGTCCCTTGGTATCCCCCAGATCGCGGCCGTCCTGGGCTCATGCACGGCGGGGGGCGCGTACGTCCCCGCGATGAGCGACGAGACGGTGATCGTGCGAGGCCAGGGCACCATCTTCCTCGGCGGCCCACCGCTCGTGCGGGCGGCGACCGGTGAGGAGGTGACCGCCGAGGAGCTCGGCGGTGGCGATCTCCACGCGCGCGTCTCGGGAGTCAGCGATCACCTGGCTGACGACGACGCCCACGCGCTCCGCATCGTGCGGTCGATCGTGGCCACGCTCGCCCCCCGAGCCGCTGCTCCCTGGAACGTCGTGCCCACCGAGGAGCCGGCGGTCGTCCAGGCCCAGCTCTACGGGATCGTGCCGACCGATCTGCGGACGCAATACGATGTGCGTGAGGTGATCGCCCGGATCGTCGATGGCAGCAGGCTCCACGAGTTCAAGCCGCTCTACGGCGCGACCCTGGTGACCGGGCTCGCGCGAATCCACGGTCACCCGGTCGGGATCGTGGCGAACAACGGGATCCTGTTCAGCGAGTCGGCGCTCAAAGGCGCGCACTTCATCCAGCTCTGCGACCAGCGCCGCGTCCCTCTCGTGTTCTTGCAGAACATCACCGGGTTCATGGTCGGGCGAGCCTACGAGGCGGGCGGCATCGCGAAGGATGGCGCGAAGATGGTCACGGCGGTCAGCTGCGCCCGCGTCCCCAAGCTCACAGTCGTCATCGGCGGCTCGTACGGCGCGGGCAACTACGCAATGTGCGGGCGGGCGTACTCGCCGAGGTTCCTCTGGATGTGGCCGAACGCGCGTATCTCGGTGATGGGCGGGGAGCAGGCCGCCACGGTCTTGTCCACCGTCAAGCGAGCGCGCATCGAGGCCTCAGGTGGCGCGTGGTCCGCGGACGACGAAGACGCGTTCAGGGAGCCGATCCGCGAACAGTACGAGCGCCAGGGCCACCCCTACTACTCGACCGCCAGGCTGTGGGACGACGGCGTGATCGACCCACTCGACACCCGTATGGTGCTGGGCCTCGCCCTGACGGCATGCGCGAACGCGCCGCTGGACGAGTCCCGCTACGGCGTGTTCCGTATGTGACGATGTTCGACACTGTCCTGGTCGCGGGACGCGGCGAGATCGCCCTCCGCATCATCCGCACGCTGCGCCACCTCGGCATCTCACCCGTCGCCGTCTACAGCGACGCCGACGCTGGCGCGCCGCACACCCGCGCGGCCGACACCGCGGTCCGGCTTGGTCCCGCGCCCGCCCTCGACAGCTACCTGCGCTCCGAGCGGGTGCTCGAGGCCGCCGCCGAGACCGGGGCGCAGGCGGTGCACCCTGGCTATGGGTTCCTGTCGGAGAGCCCGGCGTTCGCCCGCGCCTGCGCTCGCGCCGGCCTCGCCTTCATCGGCCCCCCGGCCGAGGCGATCGAGGCCATGGGCGACAAGATCCGAGCCAAGCGGCTGATGGAGGCAGCCGGTGTGCCCGTCTTGCCCGGGTTGCACGAGCCGGATATGGGCGACGACGAGTTGGTCGCCGCCGCGGGGGGCATCGGTTTTCCACTGCTCGTGAAGCCCGCCGCCGGGGGCGGCGGCAAGGGCATGCGCCTCGTACGACGTAGGGACGAGCTCCCAGAGGCACTCGCGTCCGCCCGGCGCGAGGCGCTCGCCGCGTTCGGTGACGGCGCGCTGCTGCTCGAGCGGTTCGTCGACCATGCGCGGCACATCGAGATCCAGCTGCTCGCCGACGCGTACGGCGCCACCGTGCACTTGGGAGAGCGGGAGTGCAGCTTGCAGCGGCGCCACCAGAAGATCGTCGAGGAGGCGCCGTCTCCGCTGGTGGGTCCCGTGTTGCGCGAGCGGTTGGGCGCCTGTGCGATCGCCGCCGCGCGCGCCTGCGGGTATTGCAGCGCGGGCACGGTCGAGTTCGTCGTGGAGCGCGAGGATCCTGATCGGTTCTTCTTCTTGGAGATGAACACCCGGCTGCAGGTCGAGCACCCGGTCACCGAGATGGTGACCGGCCTCGACCTTGTCGAGTGGCAGGTCCGGATCGCCGCGGGTCAACGACTGGATCTTGCCCAGGACGACGTGAGATTCGACGGCCACGCGGTCGAGGCTCGCGTCTACGCCGAGGACCCGACGCTTGAGTTCTTGCCGACCGGGGGGCGCGTGGTGCGGTTAGGCGAGCCGCCCTCCGGCGACGGCGTCCGCGTCGACTCGAGCTTGGGCGAGGGTGTCGAGGTGGGAAGCCATTACGACCCGATGCTCGCGAAGGTGATCGCGTGGGGCGAAGACCGCCAGACGGCGTTGCGGCGCCTTGACCACGCCCTCGCCGGGTACACGATCCTCGGGGTGGCGACGAACATCGCGTTTCTCCGCAGGCTCCTCGCTGATCCCGAGGTCAGGGCGGGCCGGTTGGATACCGGCCTCGTGGAGGAGCGGCTCGGCGCCTTGGTCGACACCGTGGTGCCTGCCGACGTCCTTGGGGCCGCGGGGTTGGCGCACCTGCTGCGCTTGGAGCCCACGATCGCGGTTCATCGCGCGTTCGACCTGCCCGGTGGGTGGCGCATCGGCGAGGCGGCGTGGGAGCTGCTGCGACTGCGGGCCGGCGAGCACGCGCCCGTGGAGGTCCGCGTCCGCGGCCGCGCGAGGAAGGCGCAGGTCGCCATCGGCGACGCCGCGCCGGTCACCGGCAGCGCTGCCTGGGTGCCCGGCGGGATCGCCGTCACGCTGGGCGACCGCTCCCGCCAGTACTCCTACGCCCAAGCCGGCGACACCACCTGGTTGGGGCGGGACGGCGCCGCCTGGGCGTTACGGCAGGTCGAGCACCTTACCGCCACCGGCGCGGAGGCCGCCGCCAGCGGCCGCCTCGTCTCCCCCATGCCCGGCACCGTCAGCGCCGTCCACGTCGCCGAGGGCGACCAGGTCACCGCCGGCCAGACGCTCCTGGTCGTGGAGGCCATGAAGATGGAGCACCCGATCACCGCCCCAACCGACGGCGTGGTCACACACCTCCACGTCCACCCCGGCCAACAGGTGGTCCTCGGCCAGACGCTCGCCGTGGTCCAAAGCTGAGTGTGTCGACTGGGATCCGGAATCCGGACCTGAGCCGACACACCTTCGTTTAGCGCAGTTGGAAGTGGCCGGGTTCGGTGTGGGTGGTGAGGCCGGCGAGGAAGAGGGTGGCGGTGGGGGGGAGGTCCTCGCCGGCGCGGCCGACCGCGTGCCAGGCGCGCTCGACGGGGAGGCCGGGGCCGCGCCATTCTTCGAGCGCTCCTTGCTCGAGCTCGCGGGCCACGGCGTCGCGGGAGATGAGGGTGACGCCGAGGCCGGCGCGGACCGACTCGCGGATGGCGCCGTTGGAGCCCAGGGTCAACGTCGGGGGAGAGATGCCGAGGTCGTCGAAGAACTCCTCGACGGTCGAGCGGGTGCCGGAGCCGGGCTCGCGCATCAGCCAGACTTGGGACGCGAGCTGTTGGACGGTGACCTCCTCGTCGTGTGACCGCTGACTCGCGGCGACGACGACGAGCGGGTTGGGCCTGGACGCCAGGCTCGTGAAGCGGCGGTTGGCGGGGGGTCTTCCGCCGATCACGACGTCGACCTCGCGGTAGCCGAGGAGCTCCCAGACACGGCTGCGGTTGCCGACCTCGAGCGTGATCTCGGCTTGGGGGTAGCGGGCTCGGAAAGCGGCGAGGAAAGGAGGCAGGACGTGCTCGCCGGCGGTGGTGACGGCGGCGAGGCGGATGCGGCCTCGCTCGGGGTGGAGTTGGCCGGCGGCGGCTGCCCTGCCCTCCTCTAGCAGGCCGAGCACCTGGCGGGCGTAGCCGGCGAAGACCCGCCCCGCGGGGGTCAGCTCGAGGCCTCGACCGTCCGGGGCGACCAGGGCCACGCCGAGGTCGCGCTCCAGGGCCGCTACTGCCGCCGAGACCGCCGGCTGGCTCACCACCAGCTGAGCTGCGGCCTGGCGGACCGAGCCGGTGACCGCCACCTCCACGAAGGCTCGCAGCTGGGTCAGCGTCATGTCGGTAGGCCCATAATCATAAGTAAAAAATTATCATTGAAGGCTGAATTCGCAATGGACGGCGGGGTGTCGGAGGGAAAGAATGCAGGTGGGAGTACATCGATCGACTCGAGGTGAGCATGGCCGGCACAAGTGGGAACGGCAAGGCGAAGGACCGCTGGGCAGCTGGGGTCACGCCGTATGCCGAGATGGGCTACTACGAGCCCGACTACCAGCCAAAAGACACTGACACCCTGGCCGCCTTCCGTATCAGTCCCCAGTCCGGGGTCGAGCCCATCGAGGCGTCGGCCGCCGTCGCGGGTGAGTCGTCCACGGCCACGTGGACCGTGGTGTGGACGGACCGTCTCACCGCGCACGAGAGCTACCAGGCCAAGTGCTACAAGGTCGATGAGGTCCCCGGCACCGGCGGTCAGCAGCACATCGCCTACATCGCGTATGACCTCGACCTGTTCGAGGAGGGTTCCATCGCCAACATGTCCTCCTCGATCATCGGCAACGTGTTCGGCTTCAAGGCGCTCAAGGCACTGCGCCTCGAGGACCTGCGCATCCCGAAGCACTACCTCAAGACCTTCCAAGGCCCGGCGCACGGCATCGTCATGGAGCGCGAGTATCTCAACAAGTACGGCAAGCCGTTGCTGGGTGCCACGGTCAAGCCCAAGCTTGGCCTGTCGGCTCGCAACTACGGCCGGGTGGTGTACGAGGCGCTGCGCGGTGGGCTGGACTTCACCAAGGATGACGAGAACATCAACTCCCAGCCGTTCATGCGCTGGCGCGACCGCTACCTCTACGCCATGGAGGGCGTCAACCGCGCCTCGGCGGCCACCGGTGAGGTCAAGGGTCACTACCTCAACGTCACCGCCGCCACGATGGAGGACATGTACGAGCGGGCGAGCTTCGCCAAGGAGCTCGGCAGCGTCATCATCATGATCGACCTCACCATCGGCTACACCGCGATCCAGTCGATGGCGAAGTGGGCCAGGGCCAACGGCCTGATCCTGCACCTGCACCGAGCCGGCTACGCCACGTTCGCCCGGCAGAAGAACCACGGGGTGAACTTCCGGGTCCTCGCCAAGTGGATGCGGCTGGCTGGGGTGGACCACATCCACGCCGGCACCGTGGTCGGCAAGCTGGAGGGCGACCCGAACGCGATCATGGGTTACTACGACACGCTGCGGCTGGGTCGCATTGCGGCGAACCCGGTCCGGGGCCTGTACTTCGACCAGGAATGGGGGTCGATGCCGGGTACGATGCCGGTGGCTTCGGGTGGGATCCACGCCGGAC
>JBOGED010000639.1:0-8637 GCA_050743625.1 Egibacteraceae bacterium
TGCAGAGTTATGCCGGTATACCGGCATAACTCTGCACAGTACGGCGCGCCGCGCAATCGGTTTCCATCAGAGGGCACTTAGTATCCGCGCGACTTGCCCATAACCGCGATAACTGTCTTAAACAGGATGCGCAGGTCTGTCTTGAGCGACAGCTGGTCGATGTAGGCAAGATCCAGCTCGACGTGCTCGTGCATCAGACCGTCACGCTGACCGGAGATCTGGCACAGCCCTGTGACGCCAGGCTTTACGACGTGGCGCTCATGCTGCCAAGGTTCGTACTGATGTACGATTGAGACCAGTTCCGGACGTGGCCCCACAAGCGACATGTCACCCCGCAGGACATTCCACAACTGCGGCAGCTCGTCCAATGACCACTTACGCAAGAACCTTCCGACCGGGGTGATGCGTGGATCGTCGGGACATTTATGCCGCTGACGACGTTCTGGTCCCTGATAATCGGCAATCTGCTGGCGGCGACGATCAGGGTACATCGTGCGAAATTTAAAAATCGTAAAAGCCTCACCTTTTAGCCCAACACGCGCTTGCCGGAACAAGACTGGCAGATCGGTTGTCACCTGCAACGCCAGCACAATCACCGCGATAAGGGGGAGCGCGAGCACTCCAAGAAACAGGCTGATCGCAAGGTCAATGAGCCGTTTACCTAATTGTTCGTAAACGTTCCGCTTGCGCCCTAAACGCGGCAGAGCAACTAGCCCCAAGGCACCTGTCCCCCGTTGCGCGACACCCGTCGTTCCTTTCCGGCCGCCGGTCGCTTGCCGGAGTTCCAAGGGCTGGATCGGTCCAGGCTCTTCCATCCGGGCTCTTCCACTCAAGTTCTTAGCCTCTGGACGGCTCGTGGCCGGCCATATTACGAATCCCCGCCATGACACTCCCGGTCACCCAACTCCGCACGACACATTTGCGATTACCGCGCTGACCATCCTGTCCAGGAGCGCGGCATCACATGCACGAGTGGTGTTCCGCCTTCAAAACTCATCGCTTGCTGCCGTACTCCCCCGGGCTGTAGCAAGTCCGGCCATACTCTCACTCACCGGGGTTACTACTGTCAACCCCTCCACCGCCCCGCGGCTCCAGCCACGCACGAGACAAAGGAGCATAAACCGACCTCTCGGCCGGATGGGGTTTTGCGGTCTCTCCGCCAGCGTTTCAGCCTGCCATAAGCCTCCCAAAGTAGCGCCTCCGCACTACTCCCAGTGGCAGCTTATAGACCCCTGATCCAACGGCATACGATATTTGCGGTGTGTTTTCTACGATCGGAGGCGCCTCGTCTCCGGCCTCTCACTATGTCAGGCTCCCGTCTGTGACGACACCAGCAACACCACCCTGGGTACGCGAGCAACTCACGCTCCATGCATACCCGCGCTCTGCGGGTTATGAACCCCAATGGATGATCGACAACGTCATGGGGCCCAACCCGGTGTGGCTGGCCGAAGCGCTGGCGGTCCAGCTCCCTCTCTCCCCGGGTATGCGGGTACTGGACCTGGGCTGTGGTCGAGCCACGACGTCGATCTTCTTGGCCAAGGAATTTGAGGTGCGCGTCTGGGCCGCGGACCTGTGGATCGCCGCCACCGACAACTGGGAGCGCGTGCTCGAGGCAGACGCATCCGCCGAGGTCTTCCCGCTGAACGCCGAGGCCCACGCGCTGCCGTTCGCGGACGGCTTCTTCGACGCGATCGTCAGCATCGACGCCTACCACTACTTCGGGACGGCGGACCTCTACCTGAGCTACCTCGTGAGATTCCTGCGTCCAGGCGGCTGGCTCGGAATCGTGGTACCCGGCCTCGTCCAGGAACTCACCGACGACGTTCCGGACCACCTTCGACCCTATTGGGAACCCGACTGCTTCAGCCTCCACTCGCCGGAATGGT
The DNA here is from genome assembly GCA_050743625.1 of Egibacteraceae bacterium. Lineage (GTDB taxonomy): Bacteria > Actinomycetota > Nitriliruptoria > Euzebyales > Egibacteraceae > JBOGED01. The sequence goes on from JBOGED010000639.1 coordinate 1,890, forward strand.
GGCGGAGGCTGTGGACGCGGAGTGGCCACGTCGCGGTCGAGCTCGCGGATCTCATCCCCGACGGATGGCGGCACTGGGTCCGGTGGAACGAGGTCTGCGCCGCGGTGGGCGATCCGCAGTGGCGAGATGCCGCGAGCCGGGAGGCGGAGATGGTGAGGATCGATGCGGGCCGCACCCTCGGCTTCGCCCGCGTCGTCGCCCGCAAGCCAGACCTTGACCCATCCCAAGGGTCCTGACCCGGGACAGGTCAACGCGCCAAGACGTGGCCCATGGCGCCGCTTTTCCTGGTATCCGGAGGAAATTGAGGATCAACAGCGCGAGTCGCGTTCCTTCGACCTGGCTACGGTGCCGCCGTACGCCGCCCTGGTTCGCCGTCTCGTGCTCGACCACCTGAGGCGTTCCTCTTCGAACTCCTCTTCGTTCCTCTTCCGATAACCTGCCGCGAGGATAGGACGCGCATCCGCACCGGCGCTCATCGCAACGCAAGGCTCCCGGTACGCACATGACGAGCAGTTCTTATGGGTAGGATTTGGGTAGGCCGCAATGTCCGGTGCGATCATGTCGACCGCTTGCATCGCCACGTGGAGACCAGCGTTCTCTATCGAGACGCGGCTTCTCCGAACGTACGTCCGCCGGAATAGCCCATTACTTTCTTGATGAACGATCTCTGAACGGCCCTCGGTAGATGCTGCCTCAAGGGAAGAGGGACTGCGCCGCAAGTTGACGCGGCGAACCCCTCTCATATCACGCTTGTCGCGTTCGTCGACGACCGTCGAGCGAACGTGAGAACCGCCGGGCACGTCGACGCGCAGCTCGTTATAGACGGTCCCGGCGACCTTCAGCTGCAGGTAGGAACGCTCCAGCGCCCACACATAGGACAACGTCTGAGCGTCAAGTAGGAAGTCTTCTTCCTCCGCCCAACCGTTCGTGGTAAGTCGGTGGTCGACGACCCAGAACTCGTCTTCCGCATCCGAGATCAGCTGGTCGAAGCGAGCAAAGTAGCGTACCGGTCGCCCGTCGGCCGTCGCCAGGTCTTGGTCGTGGCCTCGCGGGTCAGGGATCCCCGACCACAAGTCTTGGTCGGCGAAGATCGAGTCGAACTCGTCTACCTGGGCCGCCCACTGAAAATAATTATTGAGTATGGTTTCGCCAAGCTGCGAGTACTCGCGCCACTCTTGTTCCTGCTCAGGCGTGAGGACACTGGTCTCCTCATACAGCTTGCGGTCCGCGAGCATGGCGCGGTGAAACCCTCGCACCGCGAGCGGCCGGACGATCGCCCGGTCCCAATCGTCCATCGCGGGGAAGTAATAGACGGCAAGCGCCTCGTGGATCGCCTTGTCGAAATTGAATGTATGCGCCGGAGCGATTGGAACATAGTCTTGCCGGATCCGAGATCCGAGGTCCCACGCCCTACGGCAGCGCCGGAACCACTCCATCTCGTGGGGCCGAAGCACGTACGCAAAGCTCACGACAATGGATTGTAGCCTCGCTTCCCTACCCCTGGCACTATCCGGCAGGTGGAGACGTGGGCGGCGGTTTGATCGGCATGGGAGCCGGTGGCGAGTGGTCGTCGCGGCCGCCCGCCGTACGCTCGTAGACGTCGGCCTCGAACGCCTCGAGCAGCCCTGCGCAATGGGCGAGCCACGCGTGCGCCTCGGCGCGGCCGCGGGCGCCAAAAAAGTCGCGGGTGATCACGCGATCCAGCCAGCGGCGGATCTTGTCGAGGTCGGCGCGGATCTCTTCGACCTCCTCGAAGGTGTAGTTGCCACGGAAGCGTTCGAACTCGATCTCGCGGACGAACTTCGTGTCGCACTCCTCGATGACCTCGGCGTACTCCTTGCTCGCGAGGTCCCGGAATGCGGAGACCAACTCGTCCTCGGCGTCCGGTGGCTGTGCGGCTACGTACAGCAGCGTGCTGGTGCCGCCGTCGGCGGCGATACGCGCGCGGACCGTCGTGAGCGCGTCTTGCAGGCCGGGTCGAGCTGGCAGGATGCAGCATGCCGACTGGAGATACAGGCCGCCGAGTCGCTTCAGCTCGCGCCACACCCCCACCCGCACTCGGGAGGGCTCACCGGGCACCCGGTAGATCAGCAACAGCCAGCCGGGGCCGGCGGAGCCCATCTGTCCGTTCGCATCGTCCACGCTTTCCAGGCTGTGCACCCCCGTCCGGGCTCTTCACAGGTGAAGAAGCCTTCGCTAATATGTAGCGAAGGCTACAGCAAGAGGCGGCCATGGAGTGGATCGCGCTGGCCTCCCCCGCCTTCCTCGCGTCGGTGGTGGAGTTCGTCGAGGCGTACACGATCGTGCTGGCGGTAGGTGTCTCGCGTGGCTGGCGAGCACCACTGTGGGGAGTGGTGGCCGCGATCGCCACGCTCACGCTTGCGGTAGCGGTCTTCGGCGCCACGTTGGTCGACCGGATCGACGAGCAGTTGTTCGAGCTGGTGGTGGGAACGTTGCTCCTGCTATTCGGGCTGCGCTGGCTGCGCAAGGCGATCCTGCGAGCCGCGGGGCTCCTGCCGCTCCACGACGAGGACGCCATCTATCGCGAGCAAGTTGCCGCGCTCGCGGCCCGCGGGCACCACGCGAGGTTCGACGTGATCGGGTTTGTGGCCAGCTACAAGGCCATGCTGCTGGAGGGTTTGGAGGTCATCTTCATCGTGTTGACACTGGGCGCGTCCTCATCGCGCGCGCTGACCGCGGCGAGCGCCGGTGCTCTCGTGGCCTTCGCTGGCGTAGGCCTGGCCGGCGCGGTCGTCCGCGCGCCCCTGTCCCGCGTGCCGGAGAATACCCTGAAGGCGCTGGTCGGCGTGGTGCTCACCGCATTCGGCGTGTACTGGAGCGCCGCCGGGTTGGGCGCGGCATGGCCGGGCGAAGGCTGGGCGCTCGTGGGGCTGATCATCGCGTTCGCGGCCCTGGCATGGGGCTCCGCCCGGTCCCTGCACCGCCGAGGCACCGGAGTAACGGTGTCATGATGCGCCGGCTGGCGGCAGTGGCGCGTTCAACGGTTGCCGCGTTAGCGGGCCTGCTGATCGACGATGTCCTCATCGTCATAGGGACCGTTGGGACCCTGGTGCTCACCTGGGCGTTGAGCCGCGCGGGTTGGGTGCCCGCCTCCGCACTCGGCTTCTTCCTGCTCGCTGCCGTCGTGACGACGCTTGCCGCCTCGCTGCGCCACGCCGCCCGGGCGGCACGCTCACGAGAGACGTGATCGCATGCCGGCCCCGGAAGGACCGCCGGTATGGTGACGATCATGCGACAATGCGGCAAGCCGGAACGCGTGGAGGTGATCGGGCGATGAGCACGGCCGCTATGGGAGACTTGTTCGACCATGAGGGCCCCTGGACCGAACACGACTACCTCGCCCTGCCCGAGGACCGGCGGCGCATCGAGCTGCTCGACGGCGGGCTGTTGATGAGCCCCAACGCCGGCTCCGAGCATCAGCGGCTGTCCTCTCACCTCTGGCACGCGCTGTTGTTGGCCGCTCCCGAGGAGCTTGAGGTCCTCGAGGCGGTCAACGTCCGGGCGGCGCCGGGCAAGATCCTCATCCCCGACCTGGCCGTCGTCACCCCCCCAGGCCTCAAGGTCAAGATCTTCGAGCCGGATCAGATCGTGATGGTGGTGGAGCTGTCCGGGCCGGGCAGCGTCGCGGTGGACCGAGCGGTCAAGCCTGGGCTCTACGCTCAGGCCGGCATTCCGTATTACCTGCGGATCGAGCTGAGCCAACACGCGCCATGCGCGCTCGCCTATACGCTGCGCGGCGGCCGGTACGAGCTAGCCCACCAGTTCCTGCCAGGCGAGCCGTTACGGCTGGCCGAGCCGTTCGCCATCGACATCGACCTCGCCACCCTCGCGCAGCGGACCCGCCCGCCTGCCTGAGGCAGGGTCTGGGGGACGCGCGCCGACACGCGCCTGGCGGCCCCTGATGGGAATGCACAGCGGCGTGCCGCTCACGGGATGAGCAACGACGCGCGCCTCGATGCCGAAGGCCATGCGCAGCACGTCGGGTGTGAGCACCTGAGCGGGTGTGCCTTGCTCGACGAGCGCGCCGTCTTTGAGGACGAAGATGTGGTCGGCGTACTCCGACGCCATGTTGAAGTCGTGTAGCACCATCGCCACGGTCTTGCCCTGGTCTCGGTTGAGGTGGGCGAGCAGGTCCAGGACCTCCAGTTGGAAGGCGACGTCGAGGAAGGTGGTGGGCTCGTCGAGCAGGAGGAGGTCGGTGCCCTGGGCCAGGCACAGCGCGATCCACGCGCGCTGCCGCTGGCCACCGGAGAGCGTATCGACGAACCGTGCGCGCAGCTCGATCATGCCGGTGGCCTCCAAGGACCATTCGACGATCTCCCGGTCGTGCTTGGACGGGGTCTTCAGCGCCGCGCGGTGGGGGTGGCGGCCGTACCAGACCAGGTCCTCGACCGAGATCGACTCGGGAGCGACCAGCAGCTGGGGCAGGATCGCGAGCCGCCGCGCGACCTCTTTGGTGGACAGCGTGTTGATCGACTGGCCGTCCAGGACGACCGTGCCTCGCCGCGGGGAGAGCAGCCGGGACAGCGCCCGCAGCACGGTCGACTTGCCGCAGCCGTTCGGCCCGATGAGGACGGACACCTTGCCGTCGGGGATCGCCAGCGACAGGTCGGCGACCACAACCTTCTCGTCGTAGCGGAGCTGGACCCCGTTCGCCTCAAGGCGCATACCTATCTCCCGGAGGTGGTGGCTTTGGCGGTCTTGGCCAGCAGGTAGAGGAAGTACGGGCCGCCGATCAGCGCGGTGATGAGACCGGCGGGGATCTCCAAGGGTGGATTGACGCCACGCCCGAACGCGTCCGCGACCAGCATCAAGACGACGCCGACCGCGGCGGCCGTGGGAAGCAGCGCGGCGTGCCGCCCCCCGACCAGCCGGCGGGCGATGTGTGGCGCGATCAGCCCCACGAAGCCGACGGTGCCGGCGACCGCGACCGCCGAGCTGGCCAGCGCGACCGCGAGCGCCAGCGCGATCTGGCGGGTGCGCTCCACGGGCTCGCCCAGGCCGCTGGCCAGGTCGTCGCCTAGGCCCAGCACGTCGAGCTTGCGCGTCTGGTAGAGCACGGCCGGGAGGAGCAACAGGATCCATGGCAGGAAGAGCGCGACGTCGCGCATCGTGCGCCCGAACAGGCTGCCGGTCAACCAGATCAGCGCGCTGTTCACGTCGGGCGGGTTGCGCACGATCAGGTAGCGGATGCCCGCCTCGCAGGCGGCGCTGACCGCGATCCCGACCATCGCGAGCCGCACCGGCGTCGTGCCGCGGCGGTAGGCGAACAAGTAGACCAGCAGCGCCGCTCCCATCCCACCGGCGACCGCGGCGAGCGGGATCGCCGCCACCCCGGCGGTTGGCCAGGCCAGCAGCATGACCATCGCGCCGAGCCCCGCGCCCTTGGTGATGCCGATGATGTCCGGCGCGGCGAGCGGGTTGCGGATGACCCCCTGCAGCACGCCGCCGGAGACCGCGAGCCCGATGCCGACGAGCCAGGACACGAGCACGCGCGGGAGGAGGAAGTCGACCATCAGGTCGGCTCTCACCGGGTCGATGCCACCGGTGAGGAGGCCGATCGCGTCGCCCAGGCCGATGCCAGCGGTGCCCACACCGAGCGTCAGCAGGCTCAGCACGAGCGCGATGAGGATCAGGGACAGTGGGACCATGACCGTTCGGGCGGGAACGGCCCGGGCCATGCGCCGCCAAGCCGGCGCTGAGACCGAGGTCACGTGCTCATCTTCGTCCGGCGGGCCAGGACCACGAAGAACGGCGTGCCGATCAGGGCCAGGACCACGCCCGCGGGGGCCTCGAACGGGTAGCGGATGTAGCGCGAGCCGATGTCGGCATACACGACCAGCGCGGAGCCGACCAGCGCCGACAGCGGGATCACCACGAAATGGTTCACGGTGCCTGCCAGCCTGCGGACGATGTGCGGGACGATCAGCCCGACGAAGCTGATGGGCCCGGCGACGGCAACCGCGGAGCCGACGAGCATGATGATGAGCAGCGCTCCGAGGATCCGGACGCGCTCGACGCGCAGGCCCACCCCGCGCGCCATGTCCTCGCCGAGCGCGAGGACGTTCAACGAGCTGGCCAGCGCCATCGCGCCGACGAACCCCGCGGCCGCCCACGGCGCGACGGTGGCGATGTCCTGCGCCTTCGCGAAGTTGACGCCACCGACCAGCCAGAAGAAGACGTTGTTCGTCTGGTTGTCGTTGAAGATCACAAACCCTTGCGTGAGGGAGATCAGCAGGGCGGAGACCGTGAACCCGGCCAGCGCGAGCCGCACGTTGCTGGTCCGGCCGGTCCCCGCGCCCGCCAGCAGCAGCACGACCAGGCCGGCGATGGCACCCCCGGCGAAGGCCGCGGCCACGAGGGCCTGACCGGTCACGAAGGTGAAGAGCGTGAGACATCCGACCACGACGACGGCGGCCCCCGCGGTGACTCCCATGATCTCCGGCGCGGCGATGGGGTTCGCCGTGATGCCCTGCATGACCGCGCCACTGACCGACATGCTCGAGCCGACGACCGCGGCCAGCAGCGCCCGCGGCAGCCGGACGGTGCGGACGATCAGCGCCTCCGGCGTGGCGGCCCCGCCGAAGACCGCGGCGAGGACCGCGCCGACCCCGATGGTCGTGGTCCCGATCGCCATGTCCCAGCCCAACCCCGCGACCAGGACCGCCACGGCGGCCGCCCCGACGGCGACCGGGCGGCCCCAGCGCCCGCCGCCAGCGGTCCCGGG
>JBOGED010000640.1:0-13950 GCA_050743625.1 Egibacteraceae bacterium
GGGGGCATCGAGCCCCCGAAACCGCGCTCCGCGCTCCGCGCTTCGCTCGCCTAAAGGCCGCGGTTTCTTTAGCAGGGTACGCCTTGGTCTTCTGCTCCTCGGTAGTCGGGGGGGGCGGTAGGTGGGGGTGTTTCCTGTGTTATGGCGGCCACCGGGGTGAGCGGGAGGGAGGTGAAGTCCGAGCCGACGACGACTGTGACCACTGACCCCGGGGAACCCAAGGTGAGGGGGACGCCACCCAGCGCCGTGGCGACCAGCTGGGCAGCCGGTTGACCGTCCGGGGGAAAGACGACCTCGGTCCTGCGAGTGGGCGTGGCGCGGCTCATCGATCCGACCTTGAAGCCTCGATCGATCAATGCGTCCCGCGCGAAGGTGAGGGTGCGGTCGCCGCCGATTACCCGCAACGGTGGGACGTTCGCCGCCTGGAGCGGTGGTCGTGGACTGGCGGAGAACTCACCGGTGCGAAACGCGCTGAACAAGGCCCTCGCCTCTGACGTCTCCATCTCAACATAGGAGGCGCCTCCCCTGGTCGTTTCAGTGGCGGGGACCGTCCACGCCTCGACGTCGTCGACTCGCAGGTCGCGGAAGGTATAGACGATCTGGCGCATCTCGGTAAGGCCGAAGCCGCGATCCGTCTCGAGGGTCCGGCCGACCGAGCGCACGAGGTCAAATAGCTTCTGAGGCGCCAGGAGCGTGTCAACGCTCGCGGCCTCGCGCACGAGCTCGCGGATGAACCGCTGTTGACGAGCGATCCGGCCGAAGTCGTTGTCGATGTAGCGCGCCCGGACGAATCCGACCGCTTGGGCGCCGTCCAGCGTCACACAGCCGGCTGGCAGGTCGACCCCCGCATGCCGATCGCGGATGGGCTCGTCAAGGTAGAAGGAGACGCCCCCGAGGGCATCGACCACCTCGATGAAGCCGGCCAGGTTCACGCGTACGAAGTGGTCGATCGGGATCCTGGTAAGCGCGCGAACCGTCTGGACGAGGCAGGTAGGCCCGCCGTCGCGTTGCTGCTCACCGAGCTGGTACGCCTCGTTGATACGGCCACGGCTCCCGTCACACCGAGTGACCAGGAGGTCCCGTGGGAAGCTGAGCAGCTGGACCTTGTCCGCCCGGGGATCGAGGCGAGCCAGGATGATCGTATCGGTCCGATCACCGGCCTCGGCCTCCGTACCCAAGGCCTGCAGCTCCTCGTCGCTCAAGCCCTCCCGGCTGTCCGAGCCGACCACCAAGACATGAAGGACATCCGCAGTCTCTTCGACCTCGTCGGCGTCGACGATCCCGTCCCCGTCACGATCCGTCGGCATCCGCAGTCCCTCGACCTCTGTCCGGAAGATCGACCGATCACCCATCCAGACCAGCGCGCCAGCCGTCGCGCCGACCCCCAAGCTCACCGCGACGACCACCGACGTCACGAAAAGTCCGAGAAGGCGCCAATCCAGCCCGCCATCGCGGGGACGTCCGCCGCGCAGCACGGGCCCGAAGGGAGTGACCTTCCGGGTGCGGCCGCTGGCGGTCACGGGCGAGAGTCCCTTCCGCGAACGTTCAGTACGTGATCACCAAGGTGACGAACTACTCGACAGTCGCAACGTTGGGCGTTTCGGTACCGACGGGCACCGGTCGGGTCATCTCGGGACCGTAACACCCGTAGCTCCCATTCCACGCCACTCGACGCCTGTACGTCGATACACCCCGCGGTAGCGTGATCCCATGCCCTCTTCCCTTGCCACCGACCGTAGCACGGCCCGCTCCTTCGCGGGCTGGCCGCCGGCCTGCCGGAACCTGTCCGACCTGATGCATCGACAAACCACCACCCAAGGACATGCGCCGTTCCTCACCTACTATGACGACGCCTCGGGAGAACGAACCGAGTTTTCGTACGCGACGTTCAATAACTGGGTGGCCAAGACCGCCAATCTCCTCTCCGAGGAGTTCGACCTGGGCCCAGGCTCCCGGGTCGCGCTCGCGGTAGGCGCTCACTGGACGTCCGTGGTGATGGCGTTTGCCTGTTGGCGGATAGGGGCGTGCGCGGCGCCGGTCCCCGCGGAGCAGGCCTCGCTCCTCGGTGGGCTGCTCGGCCTCGTGCGGCCGGACCTCGTGGTTGCGTGGGAGGATCTCGCGCGGGCGCTGGATGGTCCCCTCCTCGCGGTAGGCGGCGGGTTCGGCGGCCGGCTTACGGTCGATGTCCCGCGAGCGCTGCCTTACGCCGAGGAGGTCCTGGCCTTTGGGGACGACTTCGACGATCCAGACGTGTCGTTGGAGGATCACGCCCTGCTCGTCATCCCACCGTCCGCCGGTTTGCACGGCGACACGCCGATCGTGCTCGATCAAGGGAACCTGCTCGCTGGCGCGCTCGCCTTGCGCGCGTGGGGCGGGCTGTCGGAGGGTGATCGGCTCATCTCGACCGGCCCGACGGGGCCGGTCGAGGGATTTGTGCTTGGCCAGCTCGGCCCGTTCGTCGCTGGTGCGTCCAGTGTCCTTGCCCGCGACCTCGACATGTCCACGTTCGCGCGCAAGGTTCGCGACGAGCGCGTCACTTGGGCCATGTCTGGAGCCAGCATGCTCGACCAGCTGGCCGCGGGTTCGCCCGGCGACCTCAAGCCGTTGCGCGGGTTCGTCTGTCCGGGGGGCGCATCGCGTACCGTCCGGGAGCACGTCGAGACCACGACAGGCCTTCGTGTCCACGCCGGCCATGGCGTGGCGGCGGCCACGTGCGCCTCGACGCTGGAGCCGGCGGATCTCGACGACGCCACCCGTGACTGGATCGCGGAGTTGCGCGGGGTGTACGCCGGCTCGCCAACCGCCTGGGCGGAGGTCACCGAGCGTGGCGGCGAGCTCTGCCTGCGCGGGCCGGTGGTGATGGCTGGTCACCTCGACCGCCCCGACCTCGACGAGATCGTGTTCGCCGACGGCTGGTTACATACGGGCGACCAAGGCCAAGTCGTGGAGGGCCCAGACGGTCGCACCCACGTCTGGCGTTTGTGAGTGTGCTGGATCCAGCACACAAAAGGGTCGGAGGGGGAGCGACCGCCGTAGCCGCTCCCCCTCCATGGGGGGCCGCCGCGTTTCGGGCAAGAGCTCTCCCGGTGAAAGCTCAACCTCGACTCGGAGACGCGAGAGACTTCGAGTAGCGGCGCATCAGTAGTCTTGGTAAGTCCTGCCAGCTTCCCTGGCGGGCTAGCCCGCGTTGACTATGGAACCGTAGCCCGCGACCCATCCGGAAGCGAACCGAGCGGCAGCCGGCAAGCCGTTGGCTGCCCTGGACAGGCGGACGAGGTTCATCACTATGCGTGCGAGTCGAGTTGACACAGGGGTAATGTGACGTGCGGAGGTCGCGCGGCAACGGCCGTCTCAAGAGGCCCCCACGCGCGTCACGTCCTTCTCGCAAGACGTCCGGGGACCGCACGATGCCGCGCGATCGCGTGGCGAGCCAACCGTCCGTCGCGCGGCAGGTCGTGGCCCATTGGAGGCGCGAGCGCCAAACCCTTCGCCAGGGCTTCACCGCCCTGGGGGTGTCGACCGGAGTCGGCATGGGAGCCGGGATTGTGTTGGGGTCGATGGAGGGGTTGCTGACCGAGCTGCCGGGGCTGCTCATGCTCATTCCCGCCGCGATCGGGATGCGCGGCGCAATCTTCGGCGCGCTCGGCGCCAGGCTTGGCACCGGCATCCTGACGGGCCAGTACTCCACCACGCTACGGCGGGGCTCGTTCACGGGCGCGAACGTCGAGGCCGCGGTAACGCTCACACTGGTGAGCAGCGCGCTCGCGGCGATCTTCGCGCGCGCCACCGCAGCGGCCTTCGGCCTGGACACGATCCCGCTCTGGGACCTCATGCTGGTCTCGATGGTCGGGGGGATCGGATCCAGCCTGTTCGTCCTCTGCGGCGTTCTTGGGCTCGCGGCGGCCGCGCGGGCGAAAGGTTGGGACATGGACGCCGTCGGCTCACCGTTGATCACCGCGGCGGGCGACATCGTGACGCTCCCCGCGCTCGTGGTGGCGACGCGGCTGTTGCACGGCCCACTCCTCAACGCGAGCCTCGGGGGCGGGCTGCTCGCACTCGGGCTGGGCGCGACCGTCGTAAGCCTGGCGCGATCGCCTCAGCTCACTCGTAGGGTCGTGATCGAGAGCGTGCCGGTTTTGGCCTACGCCGCGCTCGTCGACATCCTGGCGGGCACCGTGTTGGAGAACGACATCGAGTCCTTCGTCGCAAGTCCTGCCCTACTCGTGCTGATCCCCCCCTTCATCGCCAACTGCGGATCGCTCGGCGGCATCCTGTCGGCCAGGCTGGGCAGCGAGCTTCATCTCGGGCTCATCACCCCGCGCCCGATTCCTGAGAAGCTCGCTGGCCTGGAGGCATCACTCACCGTGGCGTTCGCGTTCGCCGCGTTCACCGGAGTCGGGCTCATTGGCCATACCGCGGCGGAACTCGCGAACTTCGCCTCCCCTGGGCTCGCCGCGATGGTCGCGATCGCGCTACTGGGCGGGTTGCTCGCGACCCTCCTCCTGTTCGTCGTCGCCTATTCGACAGCGGCGGCGACCTACCGGTTCGGATTAGACCCGGACAACTACGGGATCCCGATCGTCACGGCGACAATGGACTTTCTGGGTGTCGGTTGCCTCGTCGCGGCATTAGCATTACTCGGGGTGAGCTGATAGTGCGCCGCAACGTGAAGGATCTGCTCGTCGAGGCCAAGGACGCCTCAGAGCTGATGGTCGACCTCGCCTATGCCGCGGTGTTCTTCGACGACGCCGAGCTCGCGCGTGAGGTGATGCGCCTCGAGGAGCGCATGGACGAGGCCGTGCGCGACATGCGCATTCTTTGCATGCTCGCGACACGCTCGGTGGACGACGCGGAGCAGCTGTCCGGGGTCCTGGGGATTGCCAACTCGATGGAGGAGATCGCCGACGCCGCCGAGGACATCGCCCGGGTCGTCCTGAAGGACCTCGGCGTCCCGGGTGAGCTGCGCGACGACCTGCGCTACGCCGAAGAGGTCCTCGCGCGCGTCAAGCTACGGCCGGGGAACCGGCTGGCCGGGCAGAGATTGTCGCAACTCGCGCTGCCGAGCGAGACCGGGATGTGGGTCATCGCGGTGCGCCGCGACGTCCACTACATCCACCAACCGTCTGGCGACACGATGATCGGCGATGGGGACGTGCTCATCCTGCAAGGGCCCGCCGAGGGCGTCGACCTCGTCCGGGAGCTGGCGGGCGGAGAGCCGTTCCGCCTCGAGCCCCCGAGGCAGCCGGCCCGGCTGTCCAACCTCGACCGCGCCGTCGACATCCTCATCGAGCTGAAGAACACCGCCGAGGTCGGGGTCGGCCTCGCCTACTCGTCGATCTTGTTCCGTGACCTGGGGCTCGTCCGAGAGGTCTCGGGAGTAGAGGATCGCTGCGACGACTTGTACAACGACCTGCAGCGATGGGTGCTGCGCGCCGCGCAGGACGTCGAGGACCACGAGCTAGGCGAGCTTCGCGCGCTGCTCCAGATCGGCAACTCGTCCGAGCGCATCACCGACGCGGCTCAGGAGATGACCCGCATCGTCGAGTCGGAGGAGGAGCCCCATCCCGTCGTGGCGGCCGCGCTCCGCGAGGCGGACGAGATCGTCTCGGACGCCATCGTCGGGGCTGGCTCCGCGGCCGAGGGTCGCACCTTGGGTGACCTGTCACTCGAGACCGAGACCGGGATGTACGTCCTCGCGATCCAGCGCACCGGCCGGTGGATCTACCGCCCCCGCGGCCGGCAAGAGCTGGAGGTCGGCGATCGGCTGCTCGTCACGGGCCCGGAGGAGGGCGTCGCACTCCTGCGGGCCGTCACGGGAGACGCCCGCGATCCCGAGCTCGCACCGGCCTGACGCGCCGCGCCTTTCCTGCACTGTGCAGAGTTATGCCGGTATTCCGGCCTAACTCTGCACAATGCGGTGTCTAGCAGCCGGACTGCGGCAGGCAGGTCTGCAGCGGTCCCAGTTCCCCTGGAGTTTGGGTATTGCGCACGGGGCTGAACGAGCCGCCGCTCGCCCAATGCGTCCCAAGCAAGATGATGTCGGGTCCCTGGAAGCCATCGACCGACGTGACAATAGGCGAGCCGCTATCTCCAGGAGCTGAGGAGTAGCTGGCCTGGGCCTGGCAAAGCATGGTGAGATCCGTGTCCACAATGTTGATGTCGACGCAGGTTCTTATGACCCTTCCCCTGGTGCGTCCCGTGCTCGCGCCAATCTTCATCACTGGCTGCCCGGCAAGTGGATTCCCTTCGGCTCGGACGCGGTATGTCTGCACCCCGTTCCAGGAGGCTGAGTTCGCTGGGGGCATGGCGATGAGCCCTTGGCTGAATGAGACGTTCGGGAGGAACCGCGCGAAGGCTGTGTCGCTGTAGCGGCACCGCCTGCCCGTGGGGCATCCATTCCCAGTGAACAGGGGAGGGTCGACCGCCTCACGCGCGATGGGTGAGGTGACAGTTGGTTGACCAAAGATCGTGCCTTCGACTCCACCCATCCGATTGGTGCAATGCGAAGCCGTGATCATGCCACTCTCGCCGGCTCGCACCGCGACGACGCCGAGTGTGCAGAGGGATGTGCCCGATCCGATCTGAACTCCCCCGACGAGTGGTCGCGCGGGATCCGACAGCTCTCGCCGGACAGGAGAAACGGGTTCGATCACGACCGCGTCCAGGGGAATATCCCGCGCGCGCAGGGTCTCCTCCAGCTGGGCCATGGAAACGGTGGAAGGGTCGATGCCGATGTGCAGGCGATTCGCCAGCTCGTCGATGTCGGTCCACACGATGCCGGGCATCGCGAGGACATCGAGTTGCATGCGGTCGTACCAGCGCTCCAGCTCGGAGAAGGCGAAGTCGGCGACCACCGCGACCAGGGGTAATCCCTCTAGGCGCGGGTCGCTGAGCAATGCGGCCAGCGCGTCCCGTGCGTCCGATGCTTGCTCGGGGTTCTCGCTCATGAGAATGAGCAGGTTGCCGGTCACCTCGTCGACGACGGCGCCTCCAAAGGACGGCACCTCCTCGGCGATCGCGGAGAAGGCCTCGTCAAGCGTACGTGGAGGAGGCGCCGCCGCGCTCGAAGGGCTCCCGTACGCCATGCTCGAAGTCAGCACGCAGAACGTGCTGATACACAGCGCTGCCCTAGCCCCCCTCCACCGCCTTACCCGACACCTTTTCCCCCCGTGCTCGTCAAGACTTCTAAAGGCAAGATCCCCCAAGGCGATTCCCCCCGTCGCCAACCTTCCCGAAGTGCCACCGTCACAGAAGCACGGCCCCTCGTCAATACGTTACTTGCTAGGAGCGGGGCAAGCCAAGGTCTCGGGAGATCACCATTCGCTGGATCTCGCTCGTTCCCTCGCCGATCTCCAGTATCTTCGCGTCCTGGTAGAGGCGACCGACGAGGAACTCGGTCGTGAACCCATAGCCGCCGAAGATTTGGCAGGCTTCGCGGGCGGCGGCGACAGCGGCCTCGGAGGAGTACAGCTTGGCGACGGCCGCGGCCCGAGAGAACGGCTTACCCTCGGACATCAACCAGGCCGCGTACCGGTAGGCGTGGCGGGACAGCTCCGCCTGGACCTCCATGTCCGCGATCTTGAACGCGATCGCCTGGTGACCGCCGATGGGCTTGCCGAAGGTCTCCCGCTCATGGGCGTAACGCAGGCACTCGTCCACGCATGCCTGGATGCATCCGGTCGCCAGCGCGGCGAACGCGATGCGACCCTCGTCGAGGATCTGGAGGAAGTTCGCGAGGCCTTTTCCGCGAGCGCCGATCTGGTGGTCCAATCCGACCCTCACCCCGTTGAACGCGAGGTCACGGGTGTCCGAGGCACGCCACCCGACCTTCCGGTACCCCTCACCGATCACGTAACCGGGAGTGCCGGTCGGGACGACGAAGCTGGTGACCTCGCGCGGTTCGTCGTTAGTGATCGCGGTGATCGTGACGAACGCGGAGATCGAGGTGCCCGCGTTCGTGATGAACTGCTTTACCCCGTCGATCACCCACTCGTTCCCCTCCTCGCGTGCGCGGGTCCGCAGCGCGCCGGCATCCGAGCCACCGCCCGGCTCGGTCAGCCCGAACCCCGCCAGCTGCTCGCCCGCCAAGAGCGGCGGCAGCCAGCGGCGCTTTTGCTCTTCGGTACCGAACCTCCAGATCGGCATCGCGCCAAGGCCGACGGCGGCCTCAAGCGTGGCCCCGAGCGACTGGTCGACCCTGCCCAGCTCCTCGATCGCGAGGCACAGGTCGAGGTAATCACCCCCCGAACCCCCGTACTCGACGGGAAAAGGCAGCCCAAATAGCCCCATCCGGCCCATCTCGTGCACCAGGTCGACCGGAAGCTCGCCGTTGCGGTTGTACTCCTCCGCCCGCGGCGCAACCTTCTCGACCGCGAACTGGCGAACGACGTCGCGCAACGCCTCTTGCTCCTCGGTGAGCGCAAAGCAGAGCGGCATGACCGAGAGTCTAAGGTTTCGTGGTCTGCCCTGGGCGTAAGGTGCTGCGGCATGACCGCGATATCCGAGCGTCTCGAGGGCGAGGTGACCGCCCGCTCGACCGAAGCCGAGGCCCA
Organism: Egibacteraceae bacterium; assembly: GCA_050743625.1. Lineage (GTDB taxonomy): Bacteria > Actinomycetota > Nitriliruptoria > Euzebyales > Egibacteraceae > JBOGED01. Next base: position 8,553 of record JBOGED010000640.1, read on the forward strand.
GGCGAACTTCTTGGCCGTCCTGCAGCTGTGCGCAGCGGGCAAGCTGCGGTGCAGCGAGAAGACCCGGCGCCCCAGCGCCGCCACCGTGGCCACCGTTCGCCGGTCGCTGGTGTCGGGGGACTTCTATGCGGACGACGCCATCGCCGCGTTCGCCTGGCCCCTGCTTCTGCAGGCCGGCGGCCTCGCCGAGCTGGCTGGCAGCCGCCTGCAACTCACGACTCGCGGGAGGAGTGCGCTCGGCAAGCCACCGGTGGAGACAATCCGGCATCTCTGGCAACGGTGGCAGAGCCACGGCGTCATCGACGAGATGAGCCGCGTCGAAGAGATCAAGGGCCAGCGCACGGCCAACACCCTGACCGCGGTAAAGCCCCGTCGGCAGTGCGTCGAGGAAGCGCTGGCTACCTGCCCTGTTGGCGAGTGGGTGCGGGTCGACGAGCTGTTCGCCACGATGCGGCGCAAGGGCTTATCGCCGACGGTGGCACGCAACGATCGGGCGATCTGGAACCTGTACATATGCGAGCGCGAGTACGGCAGCCTCGGGTACCTCGATTGCCACGACTGGGAGATCATCGAGGGCCGCTACACCATGTGTGTGCTGTTCGAATACATGGCGACGTTGGGCCTGATCGACGTCTCCTATGGTGACCCGGTCGGCGCCCGTGACGACTTCCGGGACAACTGGGGCGCCGATGACCTCGACTATCTCAGCCGCTACGACGGCCTCGACGCGGTCCGGCTGAACGCCATGGGCGCTTGGGTGCTCGGCCTTGTGGATCGCTATGAGCCGGTCGAGCTGAGCGGCCCAGCCGCCTTCGACGTCCTGCCGAACCTCGACGTTGTGGCTGTTGGCGAGGTCTCGCCCGCCGACCGGCTCTTGTTGGATGCCTTCGCGGGGCGTTCGTCCGAGCGTGTATGGTCGCTGGCTCGCGGCACAGTGCTGGCCGCGATCGCCGCTGGCCGTGAGTTGGACGAGCTGCGTTCGTTCCTGGGTCGAGCACGCCACGACTTGCCCTCTACGGTGGTTGCGTTGCTCGACGACGTCGCGGCGTGCGCTCGCCAGGTCCGCGACCTCGGCGTGGTCCACGCCGTCGAGTGCGCCGATCCCGCGGTGGCGGTGTTGATCGCCCGTGACCGCAAGCTCCGCAAGCACTGCCACCTGATCGGCGACCGCCACCTGGTGATCCCGCTGGAGCATGAGACTGCGTTCCGCGCGGCCTTGCCGGCGTTGGGCTACGCGTTGCCTCTCACGGGTCCTGGAGGGGAATTCGGAGCCAGCTGAGCATCTGTCTCAGCTGGTCGTAGGCCTGGAGGCGGGCGGCGTCGGTGTTTTTCGTCTCGGCATTTTCGCAGACCGTGTTGAGGCGCTCGATCATGCGCGGCCCCATCGCCAGCAGCGCCTCCGAGCCCTCGGCCGTCCACTTGACCAGCGCGTAGCGGACGAGCGCGTCGAACGGGATGCCGGTTTCGTCGGCGAGGCGTTGGAGGGTCGGGAGGGGATCCTGGCGCGTGTACTCGGCGACCTCACGCTTGAAGTTCGCGTGGGGGTCGTCCTCGGGCCATTCGGCGGTGTAGGTCATACCGGGTCACGGCGGGTCGGGCAGGCCATGCACCGGGGCCCGCCCCGCCCGCGGGGCAGCTCGTACGACGAGATCTTTCGTACGTCGATCCCCGCCTCCTCCAGGCGCCGATTCGTGTCGGCGTTGCGCTCGTAGGCGACGATGACACCGGGTCTCAGGGCCAGGGTGTTGTTGCCGTCGTCCCACTGCTCACGGTCGGCGAGCACCGCGTCCTCTCCCGTGGTGACGACCTTGAGGGAGTCGATGTTCAGTCCGTTGGCGAGGGCTCGGATCAGGTCGGGCTCGGGGGTGACGCGCATCCTTCCTTTGCCCGCTTTACCGGGCTCGATTCGGTAGGCGGTCGTGACCTGCGGGGCTGGCGGCCACAGCACGATCGCGTCGGTGTCGACGACCGTCATCACCGTGTCCAGATGCATCGTGCGGCGGCCTTTCGGTAGGTCGATCGCGAGGACGTGGGTGCATTGCTCTGCGTTGAACAGCTGAGTGGCCAGGTTCTCCGCGGCGATGGGGTGGGTGCGCTCGGACAGGCCGATGGCGACGCATTGTTGGCTCAATACGAGCACGTCGCCGCCCTCAAGTGTGGCGGGGAAGTAGTCCCGAGGCGCGTCCCCGTACCATATGGGTGTTTTCGCGTAGTCGGGATGGTGGCGGTAGACGGTGTCCCACAGCAGCCGCTCGGCCTTCCGGGCCGGCCGGTTCATCGGCGAGATCACCACGCCGCCGCCTATGAAGGCCGACGGGTCCCGCGTAAAGACGGTGTTCGGCAGTGGGGGGACGAGGAAGGCCGCGGGTCCGAGCACGCCGCCGACGAAGCCTTCTTTTGCCCCCGGAACTTCCTCGACCGTCAGCCCGCCGACGAGGCGCCTGATGAGGTCAGGCCTGTCGAGGTCCTTGAGGTGGCCTCTCACACGGTCCACGAGTTCGACCCCGCACGTGTCGACGCTGGCGACCCGCTCGACGAGGTGGGCGCGGAGCTCCTCGTCGGCCAGGGCTTCTTGGAGCAGGTCGGTGAACTGCCGGACCTTGACGCCTTCGGCCTCCAGCACCTCGACGAACCCGTCATGCTCCTCCTGCGCCTTCGCCACCCACAACAGCTCGTCGAACAGCAGCTCGTCCTTGTTCGCTGGCGTCAGCCTTCTGAGTTCGAGCCCCGGCCGGTGCACGATCACCTCCCGCAACCGGCCGACCTCCGAGGTCACGGCGGTGCTGTTCGCCATTATTCGAACCCGGTCGCGTACCTCTGGCCGAACGGATCCCTGACGGCGATGCCCGCGAACTTGCGGAAGTCCTGATCGTGGCTCCAGATCGTCGGCACACCGTGCTGGCGCATCAACGCGACGCCGACGCTCACATGAGGCCGCGCGAAGATCGAGGGATGGGTCACGACCCGAAGAAATCCCACCCGGCTACCACCCAATCAAGAGCTGCCAGACCGCGTCCTTATCCTCGAGTTCCACCCGGGGACGGAGATCCTGTGACGGCCAGTCGAGCGAGACCGACTTCGTCTCGTCCTGAGCAAGGGGCGCGGGCAAGCAACTCAGAGGCGAGCTGCTCCAGGCTCTTGCGCTCCCGCCGTCCACGGCGCTTCAGCTCGCGCAGGACCGACGCGTCAATGTCAAGTGTGGTGCGTGGCATACATGAGATGCTAGCCCCAAGCGCATCAGATGTTGAGCCAGTCGGCCGACGGTACAACCGTCAACCGGCTGACCAAGTGTTCTCAGGTCGGGGAAGCAAAGGTCGCCGGGAAGCCCCCTGACCGTCGACCAGCTCGACGCCGCACGTGTCAACGTGGCGACCCGCTGGATGGGCGCCTTGCGGGGCTCCTCGTCGGCCAGGGGCCTCTTGAAGCAGGTCGGTGAACTTCCTGACCTTGACGCCTTCGGCCTCCAGCACCTCGACGAACCCGTCATGCTCCTCCTGCGCCTTCGCCACCCACAACAGCTCGTCGAACAGCAGCTCATCCTTGTTCGCCGGCGTAAGCCTGCGCAGCTCCAACCCCGGCCGGTGCACGATGACCTCCCGCAACCAGCCGGTCTCTGAGGTGACCTGGTGGGTCACGGGGGGCAAGGCGGCTCGTGGAGGTAGATCTCGCGCTCTTGGCAGGTGAGCGGCCGGGTACTGCGCTGCTCGGCGAGCTCGAGCACCTCCTCGATCGACCCACACACCTCGCAATGCCATATCCGCACCGTCCCATCCGCGCCGCCGCTGGCCACCCGTCGCCCGTCACCGCTAAACGCCACACCCAATATTGCGCCCTCGTGGCCGGACAGCACGACGGGGTCACCGGGGCCGCCCGCGTCCCACACCCGCACCGTCCCATCCGCGCCGCCGCTGGCCACCCGCGCCCCGTCACCGCTAAACGCCACACCCCCCACGAAGCCCTCATGGCCGGACAGCACGACCGGGTCCCCCACACCACCCGCGTCCCACACCCGCACCGTCCCATCCCCGCCGCCGCTGGCCACCCGCCGCCCGTCACCGCTAAACGCCACACCAACCACCGCGCCCTCGGGGCAGGTCAAGCACCACCGCCTCCCCCACACCACCCGCGTCCCACACCCGCACCGTCCCATCCTCACCGCCGCTAGCCACCCGCGCCCCGTCACCGCTAAACGCCACACCCCACACCGGACGCCCGTGACCGGGGAGTGTGACGCGTACCTGCGAGTCCAACGTGGCCTGGCGGAGTATCACCTCAGTTTCCGCGGTCGGTCTGACTGCGTAGGCCTCTCTGGCCAGCAACATGCTCAGCTCTGGGTCGGCTTCCAGCTGGTCTCTGGCGTTCGCGGCCAGTTCGCGGGACCGCGCCTGATCGGCCTGCACGAACGCGAAGACGGCTAAGGCCGTGATGATGGTGAGTGCGGCGCTGAGGCCGCTTATCGTCAGGCGGATACGTCGGCGGCGGGCGGTCCTTTCACCTGCCTCACGCTCTCTGCTCGCCGCTAGGAAGGCGCGCTCTCGGTCGTTGAGGTCCTCCAGTGACCGGTCCTGCCAGGCGGCCAAGCGCGTCCCGCGGTAGAGCAGGCCCTCGTCCCGCCCCTCGCGGTCCCACTCGTTGGCCGCCTCGGTCAGGCGCCGTTGGACGCGCAGCAACTCTCGGTCCTCGTCGATCCATGCGCGCAGCTGTGGCCAGCCGCGGATCAGCGCCTCGTGGCTGACGTCGACGACCCGCGCGCCGGTGGTCTCGTCTTGGCCGGTGGTGAGCAGGCGCGCGCTGGCCAGGGCTTGCACCACCGCGTCCAGGTCCGCCTCTTCCTCCGGGCGGGTGAGCAGCTCGCTCATCTCGGCTCGGCGGCGGGTGTCCTCAGTGCCCTCGCCCGGCTGGATCAGGCGCAGCAGCACCCGGCGGGCGAGCCGTTGCTGGGGGTCTGTCAGGCCGTCATAGATCTCGTTGGCTCGCTGCGCCAACGCCCCTCCACCCGGCCGCTGGCCTGGTAGGCCTCTAGCGTCAGCGTCCGCCCTCGCCGGCGCTCCCAGACCTGCAGTAGCACGTACTCGAGCAGCGGCAACGCCCCTGGCTGATCCGCCACGTCGGCAAGGACAGCCTCGACCAGCCCGCGCTCAAGCTGGAGCTTGGCCCGTGCCGCTGGCCGCTCGATCACCTCGCGCAGCGCGTCGGGACCGAGCGTCCCCACCAAGAACTGACGCGCGGCCATCAGCGCTCGCGCCTGCGGGTAGGGCGCGCAGCGGTGGTAGAAGTCCGCCCGCATCGCCACCAGCACCACCAGCCGGCCTCCCGGGATGCTGCCCGCGTAGCACAGGTTTGCCAAGAGCGCCGCCCGCTCGGCCTCGTCCGCGCACAGCGTGAAGACCTCCTCGAG
>JBOGED010000641.1:0-5722 GCA_050743625.1 Egibacteraceae bacterium
GCCTTCAGGTCGATCCGGACGGACTCGGCGCCACACACGGCCGGCTTGCCCATGCCGCGGGCGACGACCGCCGCGTGGCTGACCAGGCCGCCGCGCGACGTGAGGATGCCCTGGGCGGCGATCATGCCGTGCAGGTCGTCGGGCGAGGTCTCGGGCCTGACCAGGATCACCGCCTCGCCCCCGGCGGCCTTGGCCTCGGCGTCGTCGGCGGTGAAGGTCACGCGCCCTACGGCGGCGCCAGGTGAGGCGTTGAGGCCTTTCGCGATCGGCTGGTACGTCGCCTCGGGATCGAACTGTGGGTGCAACAGCTGGTCGAGCTGCCCGGGACGGATGCGCAGCACGGCCTCCCGCTTGTCGATGAGGCCCTCGTCCACCATCTCGGCCGCCATCCGCAGCGCCGCGACCGCCGTGCGCTTGCCGACCCGCGTTTGCAGCATGAACAGGCGGCCCTGCTCGATCGTGAACTCGATGTCGCACATGTCGCGGTAGTGCCGCTCCAAGGTGGCCATGAACTCGTCGAGCTGGGCACGGCACTCGGGGAACTGCCGCGCCAGCCCGTCGAGGCTCTCGGTGACCCTCACCCCGGCGACGACGTCCTCGCCCTGCGCGTTGGTGAGGAAGTCCCCGTAGGGCACCCGCTCACCGGTGGCGGGATCACGGGTGAACGCGACGCCCGTGCCCGAGTCCTCCCCCTTGTTCCCGAAGACCATGGCCTGCACGTTCACGGCCGTCCCCAGGTCGTCGGGGATGCCCTCCATCTTCCGGTAATCGCGTGCACGCCGGCCGTTCCACGAGCGGAAGACCGCCTCGATCGCCTCCCGCAGCTGCTCGGTCGGCTGGCGAGGGAAGTCCCGGCCACTTTGCTCCCGAACGATCCCCTTGAACGTCTCGACCATCCCGGCGAGGTCTCCCTCGTCGAGCTTGCCCTCGCTGCCCTTCGCTTGGGCGGCGCGCTCGAACACCTCGTCGAACGCGCTGCCGGGCACCTCGAGCACGATCTTGCCGAACATCTGGATGAAGCGCCGGTACGAGTCCAGCGCGAAGCGGTCGCTGCCGGTCTGCTTGCCCAGGCCGACCACGGACTTGTCGTTCAGCCCGAGGTTGAGGACCGTGTCCATCATGCCGGGCATCGAGAAGGGAGCACCGGATCGCACGGATACGAGCAGCGGGTCGACGTCGTCGCCCAGATGCCTTCCCATCGCCTGCTCCAGGCTCTTCAGCGCCTCGGCGACCTCATCCATCAGGCCGCCGGGCATCCGACCACCCGCGGCGAGGTAGTCCTTGCACGCCTCGGTCGTGATCGTGAACCCCGGCGGAACCGGCAGCCCGAGGTTCGTCATCTCGGCGAGGTTCGCCCCCTTGCCGCCCAACAGGTACTTCTGCTCTTTCGATCCCTCACTGAACGCGTAGACGTACTTCACGGGAGTTCCTCCTGGAGTCGGCACGGGCCCTCACGTCGCGTCTGGACACGCCCCTGTGCCACAAATCGCCGGCTGGTTCGAGGCGATCATAGCCGGCCGGCGCCCCGCGTTTGGGAACCGCCGCCGTCAGGCTTACACGAGCAGGCCGCCGAGCCAGCCAACAATGAACAGCGTCAACAGACCTGCCGCGCCCGGGTCCGCCTCGGGAACTTGTCGGGGTCGGCAAGCTTCACCGCAGGCACCAACCGGTCGAGGCCGTACAACGCGGCCTGCCCACCGACCACTCGTCCCTGGGGACCAGCCGGAGCCTGGCCACGCGCAGGCGCAGCACGAGGAAGCCGGCGAGCCAAGCGGCGCGAAGAACCAGCCCAGCGCCCACCACGGCCGATACCCGTACCCCAGCACCAGCCAGTGCAGCATCCGCCCCCACCGCTCAGGGCGCGTCCAGGGGATCGCCAGGCGCGCTTCGTTGCTGCGCTCGTAGCGGACATCATCAGCAATCGTGGGATGGCCGCCAGCGTCCATGATGGGGCCGCGGGCACCCCACAACGCTCCCGCACATCCGCGGTCGCCGCCGCGATCACCACCACGGCCACCGACGCGCCCAGCACCACCAACCAACCCAGCCGCACCATGCCGAACCCCCTCAAACACCAGGCTAGGCGTTCCTCGGGCGCTCGAGAGCCTGCGAATCAGTAGTGCGTAACGCTACGGAGCTGTAGCGTTTAGTGCTGCGTAACTGTAGCGTTCGACGTGGAGATATGGCATGATCGACTATCTACCTCGCATCGTCGATGACGAGCTGGACGTGCTGCTGTCCGCCCTTCCGGCCCTGTCCTTGGAGGGGCCCAAGGGTGTCGGCAAGACGGCGACGGCGCTGCGTCGTGCCGAGACCGTGTATCGCCTCGACGAGGCAGGCCAGCGGGCGATTGCCGCCGCTGAGCCAGCTCGGCTCGTGCGCGGGCCGCGACCGGTGCTCATCGACGAGTGGCAGCGGCTGCCCGAATCTTGGGACGTCGTGCGCCGCGCCGTGGATACCGACCCCGGTCCTGGCCAGTACCTGTTGACCGGCTCGGCGGCACCCTTGGAGCAGCCGACGCACTCGGGGGCGGGTCGTATCGTGACGCTTCGGATGCGGCCGCTGACCCTGACCGAGCGAGGCATCGCCGTGCCGACTGTCAGCCTTGGCGATCTCCTCAGCGGTCGCCGCGCCGCGATCAACGGCAGCACCGACGTGTCATTGTCGACCTATGCGGAGCAGATCGTCGCCTCCGGTTTCCCGGCGCTGCGCCGGCTGACCGGGCGCGCGCTGCGGGCTCAGCTCGACGGCTACCTGGCGCGCATTGCCGAGCGGGACTTCCCCGAGCTCGACCGACGCATACGCAACCCCTCCACGCTGCGTCGCTGGATGACCGCATACGCGGCCGCCACGTCGACCAGCGCCTCCTACGAGACGATCCGGGATGCCGCGACTGCTGGCGAAGGCGACAAGCCGGCGCGGACCACCACGCAACCGTACCGGGACGTGTTGGAACGGCTGTGGATTGTTGAGCCGGTACCCGCCTGGCTCCCCACCCGCAACACGATCGCGCGGCTGTCCTCCCCACCGAAGCACCACCTCGCCGATCCCTCGCTCGCCGCCCGGCTGCTCGGCGCCGATGTCGAGGCGCTGCTCGACGCCCGCCCGCTGGGCCCACCGATCCCACGTGATGGAACGCTGCTCGGCCACATGTTCGAATCACTCGTCACTCTCTGCGTCCGCGTGGCGGCGCAAGCGGCGGAAGCACAAGTCAAGCACCTGCGAACTCAGGGAGGCGCCCGAGAGATCGATCTCATCGTTGAGCGCGCTGATCACCGTGTGCTGGCCATCGAGGTCAAGCTGGGCCAGACCGTGACTGACGATGACGTCCGACATCTGCACTGGCTCGCCCAGACGATCGGCACCGATCTCCTCGACGCCGCCGTCGTGCACACCGGCCGGGAGGCCTACCGACGCACGGACGGCATCGCCGTCGTACCAGCCGCCCTCCTCGGCCCGTGACACCCGCCGGCTGATCGTGCCATTGTGCAAGTAATGCCGATATCCGGCAGAATCATGCACGGTGCAGGAATTGGGGTCCGGGAGTAATCGCCCGGACGTGAAAGCTGCGCCTTCCCGGCCTGCGCCAGCGCCGCGCGGTGACAAGATGGGGGACCGTGTACCGGTTCTTGCGCAGCCCTCGGTGGCTCGTCGCGCACGTGCTGCTCGCCGCCGTCGCGGCGGCGTGCGTGAGCCTGGGCCTGTGGCAGTTGCGGAGGTTGGACGAGCGGCGCGCGTTCAACGCGACCGTGGAGCAGGGGTTGAAGGCCGTCCAGGTCCCGCTCGCCAGCGTGCTCGGCGAGCCGGCCTCGTCGCTGTCCTACCGCCGGGTCGTCGCCACCGGGCGGTACCTGCCGCGGGAGGAGGTACTGCTGGGGCCGCTCTCCCGTGATGGCGCACCCGGGTACGACGTGCTCACACCGCTCGTGAGCGGCGAAGACGCGATCCTTGTGGACCGCGGGTGGGTTCCGTTCGAGTTCTCCGCTCCCCCGGTCGCTCCGGCCCAACCGCCTGAAGGGGAGGTGACCGTGACCGGCTACCTTCTCCCCCCGCGCCCCGCCCGGCGCGCGGGACCGGTCGGCGCCAAGCAGCTCGATTTCGTGTCCGACCCGGACATCGCGCGGCTTGCGGGCCAGGTCTCGGTGCCGCTCGCACCCGTCTACCTCGTGTTGCTGGAGCAGGCTCCCGCCCTAGGCGACCTGCCACGCCCAGGGGTCGTGCCGGTGCTGGGAGAGGGTCCGCACCTCTCGTATGCGGTGCAGTGGCTCCTGTTCGCCACGATCGCCGTCGTGGGCTACCCGTTCCTCATCCGCCGGCGAGCGGTGGATCTGGCCGGACGCCGCGATGGACCGCCACCATCCCCCCCGACAGGTTCTCCCACGCCACCCGCTCGAGACCGGCTTGTTGGATAAGCCCCGCCAACGAAGGCTGGTCCGGCCAGGCGAGGATGCTCTCCGCCAGGTAGCGGTACGAGGCGGCATCACTGGACACCAGCCGGGCGGTCGCGGGGACACCGTGGCGCAGCGCCCGCGAGTAGATGGCGCGGAACGCTCGATTGCCCGGGCGGCTGAACTCCAACACGACGAGCCGGCCACCCGGCCGGAGCACCCGCGCGAACTCGGTCAGTCCCGCCTTGGTATCGGGGAGGTTGCGCAAGCCGAACGCGATCGTCACCCCGTCGCACGACGCGTCGCGGAGCGGCAGGCGGAGGGCGTCGCCACTGCACCACAGAATCCCCGGCGTGCCGCGCCGCGCGCCGACCTGCAGCATCCTCCAGCTCAGGTCCAGCGCCACCACCCGAGCGCCCGCCGAGCGGAGCTGGGCCGACAGCATCCCGGTCCCCGCGGCCACGTCGAGGATGAGCTCCCCACGCGCTGGTCCTAGCGCGCGCATCGCGACTCGCCGCCAGTGCCGGTCCTGGCCGGCGGACAGGACCGTATTCGCCAGGTCATAGCGCGGCGCCACACGGTCGAACATCTGCTGGACGAGCGAGACGTCTTTCGCGGCCGTCGGGCGCGGATCGGGCAGGTTACGCATCGTCACAAACCGTCCAAATGGCCATACCGAGACTATACGATCGCGCATATCCTTGGGTTTTCCCTGCATATCCACTCAGAGGGGTACAAGATGCGTCGCTCCCCAAGGATGGTCCTCCGCACCGCACTCGGTGTAGGCGTGATCAGCATGTTCTCGCTTAGTACCGCTGGGGCAGCCCTGGCTGCGGAAGAATTTACCATCGTGACGAAGACCGTTGAGTCCGAGGACATCGACGTTGACGACGACGGCGAGTTCAGTGCGGGTGATCAGTCCGTCTTCAGCGATGACATCGAGGGGTTCAAGTTCAAGGAGTTCGGCAAGAACGACGACGGCAAGAACGACGACGGCAAAAACGACGACCACAAGAACGACGACGGCAAAAACGACGACGGCAAGATCGGCACGGTCGGCGGCGTGTGCACTGCTACCAGAGTAGACAGCGACGACGATTTCCAGACTGAGTGCCAGGTGATCTATGACCTCCCCAAGGGTCAGATCATCACCAAGGCACTCCTCGATGAGGACGATTTCGACGAGGGTGAGTTCAAGGCGGCCATCATCGGTGGCACCGGTCTCTACAAGAACGCGAGCGGTGAGGCGCTGGTCGAGCTCACCGACGATGGGTCCGAGGTGACGTTCCGCATTGACCTGAACGAAGGCTAGTTCTACTGACCCTGGCCCGGGC
>JBOGED010000642.1:0-18814 GCA_050743625.1 Egibacteraceae bacterium
CGTCACATGCGCGAAGGCGCTGGAGTTCTCCTTGACGATGAATCGGCCGTCGGCGAGGGGTCCGCGGGGGTACGGCGCTGGCCGCTACCAGCGTGTCCCTGGGACCGAGGCCTCCCGCCGGCCTCGGTCCCAGGGCCGCTAGCCCGCCTGGGACCCGTCTAGAAGGGGCAGCGCCGCTCGCATACCCTTCGGGGTGCTCTCGACCGTGAGCTTCACGATCTTGACCACCGTGGTGAGCGACATGATCTCCTGCCGGCACGAGGACCGCCTGTAGTGCGGCTGCACTGAAGGCGATGCATCGTTCCGCCCCCTAGTTGCCGGTAGTTGTTCACGTCGTTCACAGGGATCAGCGCACGAGGGGGACGGATGGTTGCGGGTTGCTGAACTTTTTCTTGGGGATGTGGGTCGCACCCGATCGTGGGAGGTAAACCGGTGCAAACGGATCTGTTTGCGGTTCGTTGGGTGACCGAGCGCATGGGTGGGCCGGCGGTACGAGTGCTCGATCAGACGCTCTTGCCGAGCCAGGTCGAGGTCGTCGACTGCCGGGACATCGGCACGCTGGCCGAAGCGATCAGGGCGTTGCGTGTCCGGGGCGCGCCGGCGCTCGGCGTCGCTGCTGGATACGGAGTCGCGCTGGGCGCACTTGTCGATGGCGATCCAGCCGCCGCTGCCCGGTTGTTGATCGCCGCGCGGCCAACGGCCGTAAACGTGCGGTGGGCGTGTGAGCGTGTGCTGGCCGCTGGGGACAGCGTCTCGCGGATGCTCGCCGAGGCGCGCCGGATCGAGGAGGAGAACAGGGCCGCTTGCGAGTCCATCGGGGCTCATGGGGCGGCGCTGGTCGAGGCGCGCCGGGGCGGGTCGGCTCGCGTGCTGACCCACTGCAACACGGGAATGCTCGCAAGCCAGGGCATCGGCACGGCGTTCGGGATCGTACGCACATTGTTCGAACGGGGCGCCCTCGCTCATCTGTGGGTCGATGAGACACGGCCGTTGCTGCAGGGCGCGCGGCTCACAGCCTTCGAGGCTGCCTCACTCGGCATACCGCACGCGGTCATCTCCGACGGTGCGGCTGCCGGTGTGATGAGCGCGGGCGATGTGGACGCGGTCCTGGTGGGCGCTGATCGGATCGCGGCGAACGGCGACACCGCCAATAAGGTCGGCACGTGCGGCCTTGCCGTTCTCGCCCGGCATTACGGCGTGCCGTTCTACGTCGCCGCGCCCATCTCGACGATCGACCTGGACACCATGACCGGTGCGGCCATCCCGATCGAGCTCCGCGACCCCGACGAGGTTCGCACTGTTCTCGGTCGCACGTGGGTCGCCCCCGTCGCCAGCCCAGCGCACAATCCCGCATTCGACGTCACGCCCGCCCAGTTGGTCACCGCGATCGTCACCGAGCGTGGTGTCGCCCGTGCCCCTTACGAGACCACTTTGCGGCGCATGTCGGCGGTCAGCGCCTTGGCACGACCTGAACCTGGGTGATGGCACGGTCGCTCACACGTTCAACGATGATCCGCCAGTTGCCGATATCGAGCTGTTCGCCTTGATCGGGTAGACGACCGAGCCGGTGGAGGACCAGCCCCGCGACCGTGGCGTACGGGCCCTCGGGTAGCTCGACCCCTAGATCGTCGAGATCGTGGATGGGGAACACCCCGCTGAGCACCAATGAGCCGTCCGAGCGGGTCCGTATGCCGGCGGTATCCGGATCGAACTCGTCCCAGATCTCGCCGACCAGCTCCTCGAGCATGTCCTCGAGCGTCACGATCCCCGCCGTCCCGCCGTACTCGTCGACGACGATCGCCAAGTGCTGCCGCTCTGCCCGGAGCTGGCGCAGTGCCTCAAGCACCCCCAGGGTCTCGGGGAGGACCAGCGGCTCACGGGCCTGGTCGGCCGCTGTTCCCGTCGCCCCAACAAGGTCGCGAAGGTGGAGCACGCCCGCCACGTTGTCGAGGTCACCCGCGACGACCGGAGCCCGCGAGTGTCCCCGGCCCGCCAGCTCGTGCGCAGCCTCGGTGGCGCTCATCGTGGTCGGGATGGCGAAGACCTTGCCGCGTGGCACGACGATCTCCCGCAGCGTGCGCTCGGCGATATCGAACGTACCTTCGAAGATATGCTGCTGTTGGGCGGTGAACCCGCGCCGGCTCGCGAGCAGGTCGCGCAGCTCCTCCTCGCTGACCTCCTCGGCCTGCGCATGCGGATCTCCACCCAACAGCCGGACCGTCAGGTCGGTCGACTTGCCCAGCAGCCACACCGCTGGCCGGGCGAGCCTCGCGAGCAGCCCGAGCGGCCGGGCCGCCACAAGCCCCCACCGCTCCGCTCGCTGCATCGCGATCCGTTTTGGCCCCAGCTCGCCGAACACGAGCATCACAAACGTCAGAAGGATCGTGACCAGCACGATCGTGACCGGCTCCGCCGCGTCGCCGAGAAACCGGAGCGGTTCGATCAAGGGCTCGGCCAGCGAGACCGCGGCTGTCGCAGAGGCGAGAAAGCCCGCCAGGGTGATGCCGATCTGGATCGTGGCGAGAAAGCGGTTTGGGTCCCGCGCCAGGGCGGCGAGCGCCTGCCCCGCGCGCCCACCTTTCGAGAGGCGCCGGATCTGACCCTCCCGAAGCGAGATGAGCGCGATCTCGCTGCCGGCGAACGCCGCGTTCATGACGACGAGCAGAAACACGAGGCCGAGCTCGAGCAGCACCGAATCCATGGGCCAATCATTCCCCAGCTCGGTATGTGGACACTAGTTCTGTGGAAAACATCATTCATCTGTAGTTATCGTGCTTATAATGGGTTCCATGAAGAGTATCGCTGCCCTCCTCGATCTGCTCGTGCCCTCCCGTTGTGCGGGATGTGACCGGCCGATGGGCGGCAGCGTGCTCTGTGCGGGCTGCCTGGAAGCGGCGCGGGGGTTAGAGGTGCCCGACCTTGGGCGGGTTCCGCTGGCGGAGGGTGTGCTCGCGGTGGCGGCCTACCTTTACGCGGGACCCGTTGCGGCCGCGATCCGTGCGATCAAGGTCAGCGGTCACCACGCGGCAGGCCATGCGTTGGGGGTCGTGATGCGCGCGCGACTGGGGTTGCCGCTCGGCGGGACCGTGACGACTTGGGTGCCCTCGAGTCGGTCGGGGCTCCGACAGCGGGGATTCGAGCTTCCCCGACTCCTCGCGGGGCCGGGCGCGATCCCACTCCTCGTCCAGGTAGCCGAGCGACCCGACCAAACGACCCTCGATCCTGCCGCACGCCGCCAAAGCCCTTGGGGGTCGTTCGCGGCGCTTGGCCGAGCGCCTCCCGCCGTCGTGCTCGTCGACGACGTCCGCACGACCGGTGCGACCGCGGCCGCCGCCGCGAGCGCGTTGCGTCAGGCCGGAGCCCAACGGGTGCTCGTCGCCACCTTGGCCGTCGCCAGCGCTCCGGCGCGGGACTACAGATCCTCGATCTGGCCGGTGATTGGATAAGAGATGCTGGTCGTGACGACTCCGCGTTCGAAGAGCAACGTGCTCTTGATGAGGAGAGCCGTCTGATTGTGCAGGGGGTAATGCCACCAATGTTCGAGTATGAACTCGGGAAGGATGCAGGTCACAATCGTGCGCTGGCCGTCAGGCTCAAAGCTGCGGACGTATTCGCGAATCGTGTCCGCGATCGAGCGGAACGGGCTGTCGACCAGCTCCAGCGGCACGTCCATGCCCCAGTCGTCCCATTCACTCAGGACTCGGGATGAGTGCTCGGGCTCGAGGCTGATGAACAGCGCGCGAAGGGAGGTGGCCTGCAAGCTCCGCGCGTAGGCGAGCGCGCGGTTCGATGCCTTGTTGACGCCGGCGACGAGTACAACCACATGGTGCTCGACGGGGTCGCAGAGATGATAGGGATGGCTCGCGTCGCCGCCAGCGACCACGTTCGTGACCGCCACGGCGCCTTCAGTGACGAGCCGCGCCTTGACCCGTTGCGCCCGGCCGTGGGCGCGGAGAAGGTCGAGCCACGAGCGTGAGCGTGTCTCGGGAACGATCGCGGTGGTGAAGCTCGTCGGGTGCCGCTGGGCGTGATCGCGAGCGGCGTGCCAGAAGGCCTCTACCACGTTGTTGCTTCTACCGTCCGATCTCGCCGGCTCCACAGGTACGTCGGGCGCGAGGTCGCGCCACCGGTCGACCAACTCTGGTCCTGTTCCCGGCGCCGCGACCGCGTGGACGCTGGCGGCTCCGATGCCCTGCGCATAGGACACGGCGGCGGCGGTCGCCGCGTCGACGCGGTCCTCCAATATGACGACGTGGTTCGGCCGTGGGCTCTCCGGCTCGTCGAGGCCGGCGTGCAACTCCAAGCTCACCTGCCGGTAGTGCCGATTGATCCGGTGCATCATGAACACGACGAGCGGGATCGCGACGAGCACGATCCACGCTCCGCGGCTGAACTTCGTGATCGCGACCACCACGAGCACGACCCCGGTCGTGAACGCGCCGATGCCATTCACGATGGCGGACCGTTGCCATCCGCGTGTCCTCGTCCGCAACCAGTGCCGCACCATCCCGGTCTGCGACAAGGTGAAGGACGTGAACACCCCGACGACGTACAGCTGTATCAAGCGGTTGACGTCCGCCTGAAAGGCGACGAGCAGGAGGATGGCCAGGCTCGTGAGCACCAGGATGCCGTTGGAGAACGCGAGGCGGTCTCCGCGAGCCAAGAACTGGCGAGGCAGGAAGCGATCGGCGGCAAGGAAGTAGGACAACCGTGGGAAGTCGGCGTACGCCGTGTTCGCGGCCAAGATAAGGATCAATGCCGTGACGACCTGGACGAGGTAGAAACCCATGCTTCCCGCGCCGAACACGGCGGCGGCGATCTGCGAGTTCACGGTCCGCGTGTTGCCCTCGAAGGCGACGATGCCCGGGATATGGGTCGCCAGGAAGCTGATCCCGAGGAACATCGAAACCGCGATCAGTCCCATGACCCCCAGCGTCGTCGCCGCGTTGCGACTCTGCGGGTAACGGAAGGCCGGCACACCGTCGGAGATGGCCTCCACGCCGGTGAGGGCGGTCGAGCCGGAGGCAAACGCGCGCAAGATGAGGAACAGCGTCAGCCCATGCTCCGCCTCACGCGGAATCAATCCGAAAGGCACCTCGGGGCATCCTCCCACGCACCGTACGAGGCCAGTGACGATCAGCACGAAGATCGTGGTGACGAACAGATAGCAAGGGATCGCGAAGAGCGCGCCCGACTCCTTAACCCCACGCAAGTTCGCGAAGGCGACCAGCAGGACGAACCCGGCCGCTAGACCCACGCGATAGGGAGCGAGATCGGTCACCGCCGCCGTGATGGCGGCGACGCCGGCGGCGATCGAGACCGAGACGGTCAGCGTGTAGTCGATCAAGAGGGCGGCCGCCGCCGTAAGACCGGGCAAGCGCCCCAGGTTGTCCGTCGTGACGCGGTAGGCGCCACCGCCCCTTGGGTACGCCCGGACCGTCTGGCGATAGCTGCTGATCACGATGGCGAGCAGCAGCCCGACGGCGAGCGACAGCGGCGAGACCAGCCCAAACGCCGAGGCCCCGGCGAGCGCGAGGACGATCATCATCTCCTCGGTCGCATACGAGACGGAAGAGAGCGGATCCGACGAGAAGACCGGCAGCGCCATCCATTTCGGCAGAAGTTGGTGCCCCAGCTCCCGAGTGGAGCGCGGCCGGCCGATGAGCGCGCGCTTGATGCTGCCCACAGTGTCGGTCAAGGATGGTCCTCCGGCTCTGGAAGAAGATCGCAGCCAGACGATCGCAGCCGCAATGCTATCGGCGGCGCAAGGCCAGCTCTTGCGGTAGTTCCTTGGTGGGGACGGCCGCGAAGTGGCTCCCCATGCGCGAACAGCAGGGGTATCGTTCTGCCCGTCCGACGCGCCTCGCCCCTAGCACATGTGGAGGAATTCGTGCATGTCGTCATTGCCGGCTGTGGTCGCGTCGGCGCGCAACTCGCCGTCACCTTGGACAATGAGGGCCATAGCGTCGCGGTCATTGACAAGAACGGCCTCGCCTTCCGGCGGCTCTACGAGCTCAACGAGGGCTTCAGCGGCCAAACGCTCCAAGGTGTCGTCTTCGATCGTGAGGCGCTTCAGCACGCGGGGATCAAACGGGCCCAAGCCTTCGTCGCAGTGACCAGCGGCGATAATTCCAACATCGTCTCCGCGCGCACGGCGAAGGAGCGCTATGGGGTCGGGGTGGTAGTCGCGCGGATCTATGACCCCATCCGCGCGTCGATCTACGAACGCCACGGCATCACCACGATCGCGACGGCGCGTTGGACCGCCGACGCGATCCTCCGCGAGGTGCTGCCGCAACACGAGTGCGTCCAAGGCGCGCTCGGCCCTGGGGCGGGCGATGTCGTCCTACTCGACATCGGGTTGGCCGCCCTCGCGCATCCCCTGGCGGCGTCCGCCGTCTCACGCCCAGGGGAGGCGGTGCTCGCGGCCTTCTCGCGTGGTGGCCAGACCCGGGTGCCAGGTGATGGGACGTTATTACAGCCCGGTGACCGGCTCCATCTCGCGGTGCAGCGCGAGGCGCTGGACAAGGTCCGTGAGCACGTCAAGTCGCTTGGCCAGGAGGTCTCGTGAAGGTCGTGGTCGCCGGGGCCGGCAACATCGGTCGCCATCTCGCCTCCGACCTCGCCCAGCGAGGCCATGAGGTCACGCTTGTCGAGCTGGCAGACACCGCGCTCGACAGGGTGAACGCCGAGGGGGTGACCGCGATCCGAGGGGACGCCTGCGCGCCGCCCATACTGGAGCGGGCGGGGGTTCGCGAGGCCGACGTGGTGGTCGCCGCGACCGGAGACGACGAGGACAATCTGGTGATCAGCTTGCTCGCGAAACAAGAGTTCGCCGTCCCGCGTGTCCTGGCCCGTGTCAACCACCCGACGAACGAGTGGTTGTTCGATGAGCAGTGGGGCGTCGACTTGGCGGTGAGCCCGCCTCACCTGCTGACCGCGCTCGTCGAGGAGGAGGTCAGCACCGGCGACCTCGTCTCGATCCTGCGGCTCCAGCGCGGCCAGGTCGAGCTGGTCGAGGTCCGGCTCGACGAGCGCTCACCCGCGATCAACCGCCGGGTCCAAGACCTCGACCTACCTAGCGACATCACCCTGGTTGCCGTGGTGCGCGACGGCCATGTCACGCCTTGTCGAGGAACGACACCACTCGCCGCCGGTGATGAGGTCCTCGCGTTGTGCGCCACCGGCCGCCAAGACGAGCTGCGAGCGCGCCTGGTCGGATCGCCGCCTGGTTCCCGAACAGGGATTTAGGGGCAGATACGCCCCTAAATCCCTGTTCGGGGAACGGTGGCCTCGGGTTCACGTCTCTGGGCTATCCGTGCATCTAGGCGTACGGCTCTACGACGAGGGACCAATCAGGGTTGCGCATCAGGCGGACACCGTCTTCGACTGCGACAGTCCCGGTGAGCCGCAGGCCGCCGCCCAGCTCCACGCCCTGAAGGGATGTGCGGCCGGTCCACGTGGCGGTGAGCCGCTCGGAGCCGTCCTCCACCGTGACGTCGATCCCTCGGCCGGGCGTGAGCCGGATCTTGTGCACCACGCCGACACAGGTGCCCTTGTGACGGGGCCGCAGATCCGCGATAGGCGTCGTATCGGTGAACTGCGAACGCCAGCGCCGCAGGTCCTCGTTGCGGTTGCTCAGCGCGGGATCGGGCATCGGACCGAGTGTAGGACCAAGCCAGAGTCCCGAGAAACTTCTTGCCTTCCGTGGGCGCGCGCGCCACCATGCGGTGCAGGAGGGCGCCCATGGGCACACATGCACTCGCGATTGGGACGTGCGGGCGCCACCCTGCGACCGTCGTAAATGCTGCCTCGGACATCTGTAGTCCGGGGCTTTCGCTTTCGGGGCTCCCCGAATCGGGGAGCCTGGCGAGGTGATCCATGGACATCATCGTCAAGGCAAAGAACTGTGAAGTTCCTGTCAGGCTGAAGGAGGATGCGGTCTCGAAGGTTGCGCACGCGACCCGTTTCTACGATCGAGTTCAAGACATCGAGATGGTGTTCAGCGAGGACCACAACCCCCGCATCGCTGAACCGGCTCACGTGGAGCTCACCGCCCGTACAAAGCGCCATCTTATCCGCGCCTTGGGATCCGCCGGTGACCATCGGGGCGCCGTGGACGTCGCGGTGGAGCGCTTCGAGCGGCAGCTCGCCCGTTACAAGGCGCGGCTCATCGACCGCAGCCGCAAGCGCAAGCGCCAGAAACCGGTGGTCGGGTACGTTGACAACGGCGTCGGCGAGTTGGCTGTCGTCCCGCAGGACAGCTGGCCAAGCCCCAAGATCGTCCGGACCAAGCAATTCCAGCTGGCTCCCATGCTCCCCGAGGACGCCGCTGTCCAGCTCGAGCTGCTGAACCACGATTTCTTCCTGTTCACGCATTCCGAGACCGGGCGATGCAACGTGGTCTACCGACGGAGAGACGGTGACCTGGGGTTGATTGAGGCAGCCGGATAGGCTGACGTGTTACGCTCTGCCGGCCCGGTCCGGCTAGTCTGGTTGGACTGGGCCGATCGAACGACAGGGCGGAGAACGCACAGATGACAGACCAGCGTCCCGACGCGATCCGAGTTATCGTGGCGGATGATCACGCGCTGTTCCGGCGGGGACTCGAGATGGTGCTCGAATCTGAGCCCGACATCGAGGTCGTCGCGGAGGCGAATGATGGCAACGAGGTGATCGCCCTCTCCGAGCAACACATGCCGGACCTCGTCCTTATGGATGTGCGGATGCCTGGACGGAGCGGCATCGAGGCGACCCAGTCCATCAAGGACGCCGTGCCACACACGAAGATCCTCATGCTCACGATCAGTGACGAGGAGGAGGACCTGTACGACGCGATCAAGGCCGGTGCCAACGGGTACCTGTTGAAGGAGATCTCCATCGAGGAGGTCGCTGACGCGATCCGCAGCGTCCACATGGGCCAGTCCCTGATCTCGCCCTCGATGGCCTCCAAGCTACTCAACGAGTTCGCCGCCATGGCGCGGAAGGACGAGGAGAAGCAACAGATGCCCGCCCCTCGTCTCACGGAGCGTGAGATGGAGGTCCTCACGCTGGTCGCTCAAGGCCTTAACAACCGCGACATCGCGAAGCACCTCTTCATCTCCGAGAACACGGTGAAAAACCACGTCCGCAACATCCTAGAGAAACTCCACCTCCACTCCCGCATGGAGGCCGTGGTCTACGCCGTCCGCGAAAAGCTCTTAGAGATCAAATAGCTCCCGGGACGGGGTTCCCGCGCTCGCGCCTCACCCCGCGTCCCGGCCGCCCCCACTTTTCCTGCACTGTGCAGGCTTTTGCCGGTTATCCGGCATAACTCTGCACAATGGCGGGGCAGCGGGAGCTTATCCACAGATCGCGCTCCTGAGGGGGCGCGAAAATGGTGAATTCGGTTCACTCTGTGGGCATGAATACATGGCATGAGCTGGCCAAAATTGGCCAGGAGCAGCACGGGGTCGTGACTCGCAGACAGGCGGAGAGTTGCGGACTGGCCCCGAGCACTGTGACCGATCAGATGAAGGCAGGCGGGCTTCGTCGCGTGGGCCGTGGAGTGGCAGCCTTGCCGGGCGCGGGGGTGACTCCGCATGCGGCCATACTGGCGGCCGCGCTCTCGGTGGGGCATCAGGCGCTTGCCGCGAGGTGGACGGCGCTTTGGCTTTGGGGCCTGCTCCGGCGACCGCCGTCGACGGTTCATCTGATCGTGCCGTACGCACGGTGGGCGGCGGAGTCGACGGAACGCGTCACGATTACGCGGAGCCGTACCCTGGTACTCGAGGATCGGGACCTCGCTCAGGGCATCGCGGTGACGAGCGTGCCGCGGACGCTCGCCGATATGGCCGGCCACGTCGCCACGCCGTTCCTTCGAGGCCTCGTCATCGACGCCGTCCAACGCCGGCTGGTCACGCTCGGCGAGGTGCGAGACCGGGCGACTCTCATGCGCAACTCGGCGGGGCTGGGCAGGCTGCGAAGGATCTGCTTCGAGTTGGACGTCCAGCACTGTGACTCAGTGCTGGAGCATGACTGCCGGCGCCGCCTGCGGGCGACGAGCCTGCCCAAGCCACATCCCCGGCCGTACGAGATTGTGACTCACCGGGGGCGGCGGGTGATCGACGTGCCGTGGCCAGACCTGCGCGTCGGAATCGAGTGCAACGGGCGCGCGTTTCACTCCGACCGTGAGGCGCTCGACAAGGACGGCGTTCGGCTGACGGAGATCGCCGTCGCGGACTGGCGCATCGCGCACGCGACCTGGACTCGGGTCGAGGGACGGTTCGGCGAACTCGTGGAGGACGTCGAGCGGTTGATGACGCTCGCGCGCCGCGATCTGGCCGTCCAAGCAGCCATCGCTCACGGTATCGTGCAGAGTTAGGCCGAAATACCGGCATAACTCTGCACAGTGCAGGCGCCGGGTGAGGTTGGTACCGGACGGCCGCCTATAGACTGGTGGCTTCAAGGGATCTTTGGACGCAAGGACAGCATCGTGGTGCTCCAGAAACTTCTACGCCTTGGCGAGGGCAAGCATCTCAGGGAATTGCAGAGCCTCGTCGGCCACGTCACCGATCTTGAGTCGACTGTGGAGGATCTCAGCGACGCTGAGCTGAGAGCACGGACGGACGAATTCCGCGCGCGACTCGCGGACGGCGAGACGCTGGACGACCTGTTGCCCGAGGCGTTCGCCACGGTCCGCGAGGCCGCGAAGAGGGTGTTGGGCCAGCGGCCGTACGATGTACAGGTGCTGGGTGGGATCGCGCTGCACCAGGGTGACATCGCCGAGATGCGGACGGGCGAAGGCAAGACCCTCACCTCCACAATGCCGGTCTACCTCAACGCCCTTACGGGCAAGGGCGTGCACGTCGTCACCGTCAACCCGTACCTCGCATCCCGCGACAAAGAGTGGATGGGGCGGATCCACCAGGGCGCCCTGGGGTTGAACGTCGGTCTCGTCTACGCGCAGCAGGCAAGCCTGGAGAAGCGGGAGGCCTACGTCTGCGATATCACCTACGGGACGAATAACGAGTTCGGCTTCGACTTCTTGCGGGATCACATGGTGTTGAGCCCACAAGAGAAGGTGCAACGGGGTCATTCCTTCGTCATCGTCGACGAGGTCGACTCGATCCTGGTCGACGAAGCCCGAACCCCGCTGATCATCTCGGGTTCGGCCGAACAGGCAACAGAGTGGTACCAGGTATTCGCGCGCCGTGTCGTTCCTCGCCTGGAGCGAGGCGCATTGTTGAGCATCCGCGAAAAGCACGAGATGAGCGGCGAAGATCAGCGAGAGGCGGAAAAGCACTACGTTGTCGACGAGGCAAAGCGAACCGTCGCGATCACCGAAGAGGGTGTTGAGCGAGTCGAGCAACTCCTCGGGGTAGACAACCTCTACGAGAGCGCCAATACCCCGCTGATCCACCATCTGCAGAACGCGATCCGCGCCAAGGAGCTCTACCGGCGTGACCAGGAGTACATGGTCGCGGACGGTGAGGTGTTGATCGTCGATGAGAACACCGGACGGACACTTCCAGGCCGCCGCTACTCCGAGGGACTGCACCAAGCGATCGAGGCAAAAGAAGGCGTCCGGGTCAAAGAAGAGAACCAGACGCTCGCCACGATCACCTTGCAGAACTACTTCCGCACGTACGAGAAGCTCGCCGGCATGACCGGTACGGCGAAAACGGAGGAAGGCGAGTTCGCGCATATTTACAACATCGGCGTGGTGAGCGTGCCGACCAACGAGCCAGCCGTCCGGATCGATTACGCGGACCAGATCTTCAAGAGCGAGAAGGCGAAGCTCGAGGCCGTCGCCAACGACATCACGGAGCGTTACGAGCGAGGGCAGCCTATTCTCGTCGGCACGGTCTCGATCGAAAAGTCCGAGCGGCTATCGGCCATGCTCAAACGGCGTGGCATTCCCCACGAGGTGCTCAACGCCAAGAACCACTTCCGCGAGGCCGCGATCGTCGCGCAGGCCGGGCGGATCGGCGCAGTGACGGTCGCGACTAACATGGCCGGTCGCGGCGTCGACATCATGCTCGGCGGCAACCCCGAGGCGCTAGCCGACGCCCGAGCGCGGGCCGACGCCCAGCAAGAGGACGGAACGCTGGATCAGGCGCTTTACGCCCGCCTCTACACCGAAGCGCTCGCCGATTTCAAGATCCAGTGCAAAGCCGAGGGTGACAAGATTCGAGAGCTGGGGGGTCTGTACGTCCTCGGCACTGAGCGGCACGAGTCCCGCAGGATCGACAACCAGTTGCGGGGCCGCTCGGGACGCCAAGGTGACCCCGGTGAGTCCCGGTTCTACCTATCCCTCGAAGATGACCTCATGCGGTTGTTCAACGCGAGCGCGGTCGAGTCGATCATGACCCGTCTGAAGCTGCCCGAGGACGTCCCGATCGAGCACAAGATGGTCACTCGTGCCGTTGCTCGAGCTCAAGCGCAAGTCGAGTCACGCAACTTCGAGATCCGGAAGAACGTGCTGAAGTATGACGACGTGATGAATGCCCAGCGTAAGGTAATCTACGCGGAGCGTAACGTCGTCATGGAGGGAACCGACGATCAGGTCGAGGAGTTCGCGACCGACTTTGTGCAGGACTCGGTGCGCAACCTGGCAACCATGTATGCCGCCCCCGGCGTGTTCCCGGAAGAGTGGAGCCTCGACGAGCTGTGGGCCGAGTTGCGAGGGATCTACCCGATCCAGGTCGAGCGTGAGTCGCTCGACCTAGAGTCAATCACCTCTGAGCAGCTTGAGGACATGCTCGTCGACGACGTCCTCGCCCGGTACGACGAACGCGAGGCCGAGCTGACCCCCGAGATCATGCGACAGGTCGAGCGGCGGGTGATCCTCTCGGTCGTCGACCGTATCTGGCGTGAGCACCTCTATGAGATGGACCACCTGCGCGACGGCATTGGTCTGCGAGCGGTCGGCCAACGCGACCCCCTCGTCGAGTACCAGCGTGAGGCCTACGAAGCGTTCCAGGCGGTCCGAGCAGAGATCAAGCAGGAGGCGTCCGGCTACTTCTTCAATACCACGGTCCAGCGCGTTCAAGTCGAGCCTCCGGCCTCCGCACCCGCGGTCCCTGAGGACACCAGCGCCAAGCCCGCCGGCCAGAAGAAGAAGGTTCCCCCCGCGATCAAGGAAGACGCTCCACGCCGGCCCCAACGCCTGTCCTACACCTCCGCCGCCGCTGACGGGAACGGGGCGTCAGGTGGCGACGCGTCATATTCCGTGAGCGCCGTCCCGGAGGCCAAGCTGGATGTCAAGTCCACCCCCCCCGGGTCGGCGCGTCAGGCCGCCGAGCAAGCGGCGAAGACACGCGGAACCATCACCAAAGGCGTCAAGATCGGCCGGAACGATCCTTGCCCATGCGGCTCCGGCATGAAGTACAAGAGGTGCCATGGCGGCTAGCCGTCATGGACATGGTGCAGAGTTTTGCCGGACTACCGGCATAACTGGCGCACAGTGCAGGTTTGGGGCGCCAACCGGCTGGCGCGAACCCGGCAAACCGGGTGGCATGTGGCCGATTCTCATCTCAGTGCAGGAAAGTGGGGCCAGGGCCTGGGTGGCCGGAGCGGCGGTTAGCCGCAGGCTCGGCGGGCGTAGGGGTAGGGATTGACGTTGCCGCCACCGCCGGGGCGAACTTCCCAGTGCAGATGAGGGATGCCGCGGGCGTTGCCGGTATCACCGGTGAAGGCGATGTGCTGACCTGCGGAGACGCGCGTACCGGGACGCATGCCGCTGACGTAGCCGCGTAGGTGGGTGTAGTAGTAGAGGTTACCGCTCCCGCCGCTGAGGTACAGCGAGATACCACCCAAGCCATCCGAGCTCATCCTCGTCACCGTGCCGCTCTCATAGGCGTAGATGGGGGTGCCGCGTGAGGCGAGGATGTCGACCCCCCTATGGCTGCGCCCGCCTGAGCGTGGCGCGCCATACGTGTCGCTGTAGTGGCGCGGTGTCCCGACAGGGCAAGCGATCGAGCCGTTCACCGATGCCGCCGCTCCCGCAGCTCCCGCAGCACCGCCTCCGCCGCTCGAGCGGTCGGTGCGACCCTCCCCGGAGTCGATCTGGGCCTCCACTTGATCCTCTATTTGTTGCGCGCGTGCGACCTCCGCCTCCACTTGCTTGCGAAGCTCGCCCAGCTCCGCCTGTTGAGCGCGGAGCAGGGCAGTGGCCTGCTCCGTGAGCACCGCGTTGGCATGCGTGCTGATCCGAGCCGAGGAGGCGCTCTCCAAGTCGGCCTGATTGCGCCGGGCGATCATCGTGAGGAACTCGATTCGCTGGGCGGCTTCCCGGGGTGAGCGAGAGGACAACAGTGCGAGCGTCGGGTCGACGCTACCGTGCTTGTAGGCGGAGATGATCTGCCCCGACAGCGCGGTCAGCGCCGAATCGGCGATTTGTCGTTGTTCGTTCTCCACCCGCCTGAGCTGGTCCAGTTGGGCCTGGCCGGCCGACACTTCGGCCTCGACCGCGTTCACGCGCTGCAACAGATCGTCGAGTCGCGCCTGAGCGGCCTCGCGACCGGCTCGCGCGCGTTCCAGTCGTGAGTCGGCTGACCCCGCTGGGCCAGGCGCCAGCCAGGCAAGCAGAGTTGCACCAACGACGAGACCTACGAGAAGGAAAGAAGGTCGCGATCGCCGTGATCGGCCATCCGCGCGCATCGATCCAGACCGTAGCGAACCTGGCTGGGTAGATGCAAATGTCCGCTTTTTTACCAGTCTTCGCTGACCAGGTGGAACAGCGGATGATCCTCCTCGGCGAGTACGAGTGCGGGAGGGTCTGGAAGATAACCATCCTCTGGGCGAGCGGCCTCGACAACGAGCCATCCCAAGGGGGTGTGCGTCAGCCGCAGGCTGAGCGCAGTCATGCGCGGTCCACGTTGCACAACCGCGACGGCGTCGTACACCCCATCGCGTCCATTCCCCTGGATCGCGCGAAGGGCGCCGCGTGGTCCAGGGCGTATCCAGGCGGGCGCCAGCCGCATCCATAGCCGAGGCGACATCACACTCGCGAGATGCTCTCGTGGTCGTTGGCCGGCCTCCACCTCAAGGAAGAGGGTGGCGAACGAGGCGGCCATGACCAGCAGGTCGGCATCCGACAATCGGGGTCTGCGGCCCGGCAGAGGCTTGCGTCCGGCTGGCCTCCCAGGCGGCCGGCGGCCGGCGGGGCCGCTAGGGGCCGTGGAGGGCATCACCGTGGCACGGCGAAGGTTGTCCACGATCGTCACTGGGGGATTCGTCCGGGGGCGAGCGCGCCAAACAGCGTAGGCGTCTCGTCGTCTCGCAACCAGAGCGCGTGTTCGCGGGCAGAGGCTTCGCCCGGTGCGATCGCCGTGATCTCGGCTTGCAGGACTCCGGGGATGCTTGGGTCCCGCCCGAGCTGATGGACGTGCGCATCGGAGTAACCCACCTCGGTGAGCGCGCGCCCGACGGCCTCGGCGACGACCTGGTCGTGAAACGGTACGAAGTGGGCCGACTCGGGTGTGATATCGGGGGCACCGGCGAGCGCCCATGGGGGACCGAGCACCCTAGGCCCCATCGGCCCCGCCCGGAGCGGTACGGCGTAACGCGCGTGGCGCGGCGCATCCCAACGTCCCGGCACGCCCTCCAGGACGACTGCGGCGACTTGGACGATCGCCACGTCGCCTACCCAGATCACGGCTTCGGGCAGCGCGAGGTCCACGTATCGTTGAAGGCCGTTCTCCCCATCGCTGCCGGTCAACACATCCTGGACCGTAAGCGCGGCCGCCGCGCCGAGCGCGGGGTCCAGGGATGCTTGGGATGCTGGAGCGGCCGGCTGTTCCGCCAGGGGCACTGAGCGTGCAGGCGGTGGTGCTCCAGCGTCCACGTCGACGGTGTCTCGTGGTGGCGGCGGGACCGGTGCGGGAACCGGTTGGTTCACCGGTGCGCGTTCCCACGCGAGGCCAGCAACAACGAGCCATGGCAGCACCCCGAACGCCCAAAGGAGCTTCCACCGGTGCGATCCCTTGGGGCGATCTGAGGCGTCGTCGTCCCACCACGGGGGCGGGCTCGGAACAGCTTCATTCAAGCGGTCGGCCTCGGGCCTTGCCTCGTCGAGCCATGAGCGCAGCGAATCCTCTGCCATACCAGTCCCCCCTGAATCATCTTCCCCCTATGCGTGGCAAGGAAAGTATAGACTTATCAGTAGGATATAGCAATGATTTATAAGAGTTAGCGGTGACAATGGTGCGCCGTGGGTAGGAAAGGGCCTAGACTCGCCGGACGTGGGTGACCAGGCGTCGCGCCCGACGCGGAGGCCATTGATGAGTACGCCGATGGGATCCTCAGCAGGAGCTGGGGGGTTGAGGCCCCTAGCAGGGGCTGCGGATCGGATTCTGGACGCGCCCGACGCGCCCGACGCGCTCGGCGCGGACGCTGTTGACGCGTCGGGATCCGTCCCGCGTCAGGCCGGAGGTACCGTCCGGCAGGAACTGTCTCCCGACGAACGCCGTGAGCGCTTTGTCGCGGAAGCGGTGCCGTACCTCGACCAGCTCTACTCGGCGGCGCTGCGGTACACGCGCAATGCGACCGACGCGCAAGACCTGGTCCAAGAGGCATTCGCGAAGGCCTACGCGGCCTTTCACCAGTTCAAGCCGGGTACGAACCTGCGCGCGTGGCTCTATCGCATCCTCACGAATACGTACATCAACAACTACCGGAGGGAGCAGCGGCGCCCTTCCGAGGTGTCCGCGGATGTGGTGATCGGTGATGGGACGGGGGACTTCTCGCTGTACGACCGCATCGCCGAGTCGACCCACGAGCCGGCCGAGGTCGAGGTCTTGCGTCGCCTGCCTGACGACGAGGTGAAGCAGGCGCTTGCGGATCTGCCGGAGCAGTTCCGGATGGCGGTGTACCTGGCCGACGTCGAGGGCTTCAGCTATGCCGAGATCGCCGAGATCATGGGCACGCCCATCGGAACGGTGATGAGCCGCCTCCATCGGGGAAGAAGCGCGTTGGGTAAGGCGTTGTACTCCTATGCCTTGGCTCGGGGCTTGGTACCCCAGCCGGATGAGTCGCAGGAGGCAAGCTGATGGGTGACTGCGACGAGGTACTCGAGCGGCTCCACCGCTATCTGGACGGCGAATGCCCGAGAAACCTCGAACGCATCGTGCGCGAGCACCTGGAGGAGTGTCCGCCATGCCTGGATCGTGCGGACTTCCAGCGCGAGTTGCGCGCGTTGATCGCCTCGAAATGTAAGGAGGCGGCACCACCCGGCCTTTTGGACCGCATCCTCGCGCAATTGGAGCGCCTCGAGCGGCGATAGGCTGCGCGTATGCGCGCACTCGTCACTGGGGGAGCGGGGTTCATCGGTTCTCATCTCGTCGATCGGCTCCTCTCCAGCGGGTGCCAGGTCACCGTCATCGACGATCTGTCCAGTGGGAAGGAGCGGAACCTCGCTCACGCGCGGGCGTGTGGGGGAGACCTGCTTCACGTCCGCTGGTTGGACATCACGTCCCCCGAGGTGGGGTCGGTCGTGGCACAGTCCCGTCCTGACGTGGTGTTTCACCTTGCCGCACAGATCGACGTGCGCGCTAGCGTGGCCGATCCACTCCGTGACGCGACCGTGAACGTCCTTGGCACGGTGGGGTTGCTGGAGGCGGCTCGCAGCCACGGCGCGCCCAAGTTCGTATTCGCGACATCGGGCGGGTGCATCTACGGTGAGCCGGGGCCCATGGATCTGCCGATAGACGAGGCCTACTGCGGGCACCCCGCCGCGCCGTATGGGGCGAGTAAACGTGCGGTCGAGGGGTACTTGCACGCGTTCGAGGCGCTCTACGGGTTGAGGTGGACGTCGCTCGCGCTCGGCAATGTGTTCGGTCCCCGCCAAGACCCGGCGGGAGAGGCCGGGGTCGTGTCCATCTTCGGCGGGCGGATGCTTCGCGGGGAGCCGGTGGCGATCTTCGGCGACGGAGAGCAGACACGCGACTTCGTCTCCGTCGATGACGTCGTGGCCGCCTTCATGCTCGCGCTCGAAGGAGGCGACGGGCTCCGCTGCAACATCGGCACAGGTGAGCAGACCAGCGTAAACGAGCTGTTCACCACGCTTTCGGACGTCACAGGCAATCAGCTACCCGCCGAGTACTTACCCGAGCGGACCGGTGAGCTGAGGCACATCGCGTTGAACTCGGCCCTTGCCGCCGTCAAGTTGGGCTGGAAGCCTCGTACGGGACTGCGTGAGGGGTTGGAGGCGACCGTCAGCTGGTTGCGCCACGAGCGCGCATGAGGTTGGTCACCAGCGTCCCGGTCCCCGCCGCCACCGTGACGTCGCCGATGCTGTAGATCGACCGCAATGCGGGGACTGGCAGGACATCGGCCAGCAGCCAAAGCCGGTCGTCGGCCTCAAGCACATGATGAGGGCCGGCAGGGATCATGTGCGGGACATCGCCGATCGCGAGAAGCGCGGCGTGAGAGACCGGCATCCCACTGTTGAGGATGATCACCATCGCGTTCAACGCGAAGCCCACCAACAGCAACCCCGTTCCCGGCAGCATCCGGTTCGCCCAGGCAAAGCCGACGAGGGCGCTGCTGATCCCGGCAAGGAGGATCGTGCGGACCGAGCTCGGTGAACCGCTCAACCCAGTGATCGCGATGTGACCTCCCGCCGCCAACGCGACGAGCGCCCACCACCGCAGCCGCGTCGCGCCGACGTAGCGAAGCCGCCCCCCACGCAGGTAGCCAAGCACAACGCCTCCGGCAACCATCAATGCCACGAGGACCATACTCCGCATAGTGGCATATTTCGCTAGAGGAACCTGGTAACCTTGCCCACCGCCAAAGGTGCCGCGGCAGTGACCACTGCGCGGAGCGAAGC
>JBOGED010000643.1:0-1637 GCA_050743625.1 Egibacteraceae bacterium
GCAGCGCGTAGTCGCGGTCGTCGCGCCAGGCGTCGAAGAAGTGCTCGGCGTCGTAGACGACGGTCTTGCCCTCGCCGGCGAGGAACGCGACCGACTCGGAGATCATGCGCAGGTTCTCGTCGCGGTCCACGCGCACGACCTTCTCCAGGTGCAGGCTCCAGGTCTTGCCGACGAGCGTGCAGACCGGCGCGAAGACGCCGGCGAGCAGGCGCAGCGCCTCGTCGTCGGACGCCGCCACGCCGCGCCGGCGCGTCATCCCGAACGCGGCGATCTCCGCGCTGCGGAACGTCTCGCGCGCGAGCAGCTCGAACAGCTCGGCCTCCTTCGGGTTGGAGGCGGGGAAGCCGGCCTCCACGAACGGAACGCCGAGCTCGTCGAGCACGTGCGCGACGCGCAGCTTCTCGGCTGCGGACAGCGACATCCCCTCGCCCTGCATGCCGTCGCGCAGGGTGCAGTCGTAGATCGCGATCCGGCTCACGTGGCGGGAGCCGGCGCTGCGACCAGGTCGAGCCAGTCCGCGTAGCGCTCCGAGCGGCCGTGCAGCGCGTCCTCGAACGCGCGCTGGACCGCGCGCGTGATCTCGCCCGGCTCGCCGCTGCCGACGGGCCGGTCGTCGACCTCGCGCAGCGGCGTCAACTCGGCCGCCGTACCGGTCATGAAGATCTCGTCGGCGAGGTAGAGCTCGCCGCGCGCGATGTCGCGCTCGACGACCGTGAAGCCGAGGTCGCGCGCGATCGTGATCGCCGACGCCCGGTTGATGCCGCCGAGGATGTCGGCGCTGAAGCCCGGCGTGGCGATCACGCCGTCCTTGACGACGAACAGGTTCTCGCCCGAGCCCTCGCAGACCATGCCGCGGTCGTCGAGCAGGATCGCCTCCTCGTAGCCGGACCTGTCGGCCTCGATCTTCGCCAGCACCGAGTTGACGTACTGGCCGGTGGCCTTCGCCGCCGGGATCACGGCGTCGGAGGAGATGCGACGGAACGACGAGACCTTGCCGCGGACGCCGTTGAGCTTCCCCTCCTCGCCGAGGTACGGGGCCCACTCCCAGGCCGCGATCATCACGTCGACGGGGCAGTCGAGCGGGTACAGGCCCATCGGCCCGGCGCCGCGGTAGACGAGCGGGCGGATGTAGCACGACTTCAGGTTGTTGCGCACGATCGTCTCGTGCGTCGCGGCGCGGATCTCCTCGCGCGTGTACGGGATGTCCATCAGGTACATCCCGGCCGAGCGGAACAGCCGGTCGACGTGGTCGGCATGGCGGAAGATCGCGGTGCCGCGCGGCGTGTCGTACGCGCGCACACCCTCGAAGACGCCGGTGCCGTAGTGCAGCGCGTGCGTGAGTACGTGAACCTTGGCGTCCTCCCAGGCGACGAGCTCCCCGTTCATCCAGATCAGGTCGGCTTGGTTCACGCTCGCAACTCCTTCAGCACCGCCTCGGTCGTCTCGGCGGTGGTCGCGCTTCCGCCCAGGTCCGCGGTGCGCAACCCGCCGGCCAGGGCCCTGTCGACCGCCGATTCTACGGCAGCGGCCTCCGTCTCCAGCGAGAATCCATGCCGCAGCATCAGCGCGGCGGAGAGGATCGTCGCGAGCGGGTTCGCGATCCCGCGGCCGGCGATGTCGGGCGCAGAGCCGTGCAC
>JBOGED010000644.1:0-4704 GCA_050743625.1 Egibacteraceae bacterium
TGTTCGGGGAGCCGATGAGTCCTACGCGCGGGTGGCGGTGCGGGGTAGGCGGGGGCGGCTGGGCTCGTCGGCGTCTGCCTCGCCGAGCGCGACCTGCAGGACGGTCAGGGCGCGCTTGAGGATCAACCGGACGGACTCGCGTGAGAGCCCGACCTTCGCGCCGATCGCCTCGTAGCTCAGCGGCTCGCCCCCGTCCAACCCGTAACGCAGGACGAGCACGAGGCGGCTGCGCTGGTCGAGCAGGGTGCGAGCCGCGTCGAGCGCCGCGGCGCAGTCGACCCGATCGCTGGCCTCCTCGTCGACGCGGTCGGATGCTACCGCCACCAGCTCGCCAAACTCGGCGCTGGCGTCGTCGTCGCTGATCGACCGGTGGAGCGAGAGCGCGTCGGGGGGGACCTGCAGCGCGCGTTGGATCTTGTGGAGATCAAGCCGTGTGGCCAGCGCCAGCTCGCGAGGAGAAGGGTCCTGGCCGGTCAGCGCCTGCAGCCGCTCCTTGGCGGCGGCGAGGCGCATCGCGGCCTCGTGCAGGGGGTAGGGGAGGCGGATCACACGGTTCGCGCTTGCGGTGCCTCGTTGGATGGATTGGCGGATCCACCAGGCCGCGTAGGTCGAGAAGCGGTAGCCGCGCCGCCAGTCGAAGCGGTCCACGGCCTCGATCAGCCCGATGTTGCCGTCTTGGATGAGGTCGGCGAGCTCGACGCTGGACGCCCCCGGGTGCCGCCATGCCACATGGACGACCAGCCGCAGGTTCGCCTTGATGAATCGCGCGCGGGCGTCCGCGCCGGCCGCCGCCGTTCTGGCCAGCATCGCCCGGTCGCTGGCTGGTCCGCCGCCGCTGTCGAGCAGCCGCTGTGCCTGGATACCGGCCTCCATCGCTTGGGCGAGCAGGACCTCCTCGTCAGCGGAGAGCAGGTCGGTGATGCCGACCAGGTCGAAATAGCCGTCG
This sequence comes from Egibacteraceae bacterium, assembly GCA_050743625.1. Classification (GTDB taxonomy): domain Bacteria; phylum Actinomycetota; class Nitriliruptoria; order Euzebyales; family Egibacteraceae; genus JBOGED01. The sequence goes on from JBOGED010000644.1 coordinate 947, forward strand.
AGGAACGACCCGTACCGTCGTGAGCGGCGCGGGTTGCCTCTCGATCGGGACCCGACCTGAGGGGAGCGAGCTACGGGGATGCCGTTCGCCATGCCGCGTGCACCGACTCCTTGTGCGATCCAGACGCGGGCACAAAAAATGGCCGACCACGTTCTTCGTGTGGTCGGCCTCGTGGCCTGAAGTCACCCCGACCATCCCGGGTCAGGAGACAATAGCCTTGTGGCTACGACTCTAGCGCCCCAGACCGATCCGCTCCAGACCTTCCGCGTTCGAATGGTCCGCCTCGCGATCGTGCTGGGCTGGGCCTCCGTCGCGGTGGTCGTCGCCGGGTCACTCCTTCCTGGCTCGCCCTTCCGGACGGCCGTATCACAAGAGGCCGTGTGGATCCTCGCCGGCGCGGCGGCGGTGGCGAACGGGCTGCTGGCCAGGCTGCCATGGGACCGGCTGGTGGGGCGCGCCCCGGGCGAGGCGGTGCTGACCGTCTGGGCTACCGCGCTCGTCCTGCTCGTCGCCTCGCTCGTCTTCCTTGAGGGAGGTTGGACCTCCGACTCCTACCTTCTCTACTTCTTGGTCCTCCCGTTCGTCGCGACCACGGAGAACCGGCGGCGGCAGCTCGCGCTGTACGCGCTTGCGCTCGCGGCCTATGTGTTGGCGGTAGCGGTTGCCGGCGACCCACCGCCCGGTGGTGTGCTCCTCGTCCGGCTCGGGGTGTTGGCGGGCGCGTGCGGGGTCGCGACGATTCTCGCGGACATCGTGACGGACACCGCGGTGTCCCGGTCTCAGGCGGAGCACGCCGCCCGGATGGAGCGGCTGCTCGCCGACGAGGCGCACCACCGCATCAAGAACAACCTCCAGCTGGTCGGCGACCTCCTGATGATGGAGGCCGGGAAGGGGGGAAACGAGGTGACCGTGGTGGTCGACGAGACGCTCAGCCGGATCCAGAGCGTCGCCGCCGTCCACCAGTCGCTCGCGCATCGCGCGGTCGGCCGGGCCAGCCTGCGGCCGGTGATCGAACGCATCGCGGCATTGCTCGCGGAGAGGCTGGGGGAGGGGAGAGCGGTGACCGTGCACGGCGACGACACCGAGCTGCCCGGAGACCGCGCGACGTGGACCGCCCTGGTCGTGAACGAGCTGCTGACCAATGCCCTTCGTCACGGGCGCGGAGCGGTCACCGTGACCATGGACCGGACCGACGGCCTTCTCGAGCTTTCCGTGGCGGACGAGGGGCCAGGACCTGCGCAGGATTCCGCGGAAGGGCTAGGGTTTGCGCTGGTGGAACGGCTCGTCCGGGACGGGATGGGCGGCAACGTGGACACGGCGCGCGAGGAAGGCGGATGGAGGGTTCTCGTAAGCATCCCCGTCGAGCATGAGCGGACCACCAATGCGCGTGTTGATCGCTGAGGACGACCCGGTCATCGCCCTCGGCTTGGAATCCAAGCTGACCGCCATGGGCCACGAGGTCGTCGGCCGTGTGGGCGACGGGCACGCCGCCGTGGCCGTCGCCGAGGAGGCGCTGCCCGACGCGGTCGTCATGGATCTCGTGATGCCCGGCATGGACGGTCTGGAGGCAGCCCGCCGCATCACCCGCAACCGGGGGGTCGCGATCGTGGCGATCACCGCGCACGACGATCCTGCCCTGGTGTCGCGCGCGATCGATGTCGGTGTCGCCGCCTACCTCGTCAAGCCGGTCGACGCGCGCCAGGTCGACTCGGCCCTGCGGCTCGCTGTCGCGCGTTACACCGAGTTCGAGGCGTTACGCGCGGAGGTCGACCGGCTCAGCGACGCGCTGGAGGCCCGCAAGCTCGTCGAGCGCGCCAAAGGTATCCTCATGGACCGCGCCGGCCTTTCCGAGTCCGAGGCCTTCACCCGCATCCAGTCCCGCGCCCGCGCGCGCAACCAGACCATGCGCCACGTCGCCACCCAGATCATCGAAGCCGCCAAGCTGCTGGACTGATGCTGCTTTCCCGGATCGTCGAGACGTCGGAGGCCGTGGCGTCGACCCCGGCGCGGTCGGCCAAGATCGGCTGCCTGGCCGACTGCCTCGTGCGGCTCGCGCCGGGCGAGGTGGCGGTCGCCGTCTTTTTCCTTTCGGGAGAGCTGCGCCAGCGGCAGATCGGGGTCGGCTATGCCTCTCTCCGGGAGCTGCCGGCGCCGGCCGCGTCTCCCGCCTTGGAGCTGGGCCAGGTCGACGCCGTCTTTGCGGCGGTGGGGGAGCAGGCCGGGCCCGGCTCCCAGGCCGAGCGGCGCCGGCTGCTGCGCGAGCTGTTCGCGCGGGCCACGGAAGGCGAGCAGCGGTTCTTGCGCCGGCTGCTGACTGGCGAGCTGCGCCAAGGCGCCTTGCACGGTGTGATGGCGGAGGCGATCGCCCGCGCTGCGTCTGTCCCCATCGGTGAGGTCAGGCGGGCGCTGATGCTGTCGGGGAGCCCCGGCGAGGTCGCCGAGGCAGCATTGATCCAGGGCGTGGCCGGGCTGCGGTCGTTCCGGTTGCAGGTGGGGCGCCCGCTGCAGCCGATGCTCGCGCAGACGGCCGTCAGCGTCGCCGCGGCGCTCGACCGGATCCGCCCCGCCGCCGTGGAGTGGAAGCTGGACGGCGCCCGCATCCAGGTGCACCGCTCGGGGGGTGAGGTCGCGGTCTTCACCCGGACGTTGGACGACATCACCGCTCGCGTGCCCGAGGTGGTCGAGGCGGCGTTGGCCCTGCCGGTCGAGGCGGTCGTGCTCGACGGCGAGGCGATCGCCCTGCGTGACGACGGCCGGCCACACCCCTTCCAGGTGACCGGGCGCCGGATCGGCAGCCGCCGTGACGTCGCGGCGTTACGGGCCTCGCTGCCCTTGACCCCGTTCGTGTTCGACGTGCTGCACCTGGACGGCGAGGACCTCATCGACCGCACCGGCGCCGAGCGCCACGCCGCTTTGGAGGTGGCGGTCCCTGAGTGGACGCGGACGCCACGCGTGGTGACCGAGGACCCGGCGGTGGCCGCCACGTTCATGGAACGGGCCCTGGAACGCGGCCACGAAGGCGTCGTCGTCAAGTCGCTCGACGCGCCCTACGAGGCCGGCCGGCGCGGCGCGGGGTGGATCAAGGTCAAACCTGTCCACACCCTCGACCTCGTCGTTCTCGCTGCCGAATGGGGTCACGGCCGCCGCCGCGGCTGGCTCAGCAACCTCCACCTGGGCGCGCGCTCAGGGGAAGACGGCTCCGGCTTTGTGATGCTCGGCAAGACCTTCAAGGGCATGACCGACGAGCTGCTCGCCTGGCAAACCGAGCGTCTGTTGGCGCTGGAGACCCACCGCGACGACTGGACCGTCTACGTCCGCCCTGAGCTCGTCGTCGAGATCGCCTTCGACGGCATCCAGACCAGCACCCGCTACCCCGGCGGCGTCACCCTCCGCTTCGCCCGCGTCCTCCGCTATCGCGCCGACAAGCGCGCCGAGGATGCCGACACCCTCGCTACCGTCCGCGCCCTCCAGGCCTAAGGGCCTGGGTGCGAATAACGTGGTCGTTTATCCGGGCTCGGGACCGGCCAAGATGGGCGGTGGTGTCTGTGGAGCACACGGGTGCGGTTGATGTCGGGTGACCTCTTGTCGGGACCGCCGCAAATGGCCATGACCTGCCCCGCGTTTTCCGGACAGCTGGTTTGCGGTTATTTCATGCTGCGAGCTGCCGGTTCACCCACTCGTTGTGGACCTCTAGCGGGATCCTGTAGCCCAACCCCGAGTTGAGACGTTTCCTATTATAGAAGCCCTCGATATATTTT
>JBOGED010000645.1:0-4806 GCA_050743625.1 Egibacteraceae bacterium
CCTGCGGCGCTGCGCCACGCGCCTCGGCGGCCAGCCGCTCGAAGCGCCGCGCGTCCACCTGCTCTGGCGCGACGGCCAAGCTGTAGCCAGGAGCGCGAGTGACCAGCAGCCGCGGCCGGTCGCCACGCTGGCGGTCAGGCTCCAGCAGCGCTCGCAACCGGGTGACGTAGACCTGGACGAGGTTGGCCGCCGAACCCGGCGGCCGAGCACCCCACAACATGTCGACGAGCGTGTCTGCCGGGACTACCTCACCGGCGCGCAGGACCAGCGCCGCGAGCAGCGCCCGCTGTGCGGGGGGGCCCAACGACACCGATCGGTCACCCGCAGACACCTCGAGTGGCCCGAGAACGCCGAACCGGTCCGCCACCGTGCCCACGTGCGCGGCCGACATGTCCAGCAAGCTCAGAGCTCCCACGCTCATCGAGTCCCTCCTCCGCTCGTCCCGAATGTGGACGCCGCGGGCGGCACCCGCATTCCGAAAATTCGGAGATGCTATCGATGTGGAGACCTGAGCACCCTCCCGTGATACCTCGCCCGTGGTCCGAGCTGGACGAGATGGCTACCTGCGGATCATCGACCGCAAGCAGGATCGTCGCACCGCTGGTACGCGAGCGCCCGGCGCGGCGCCAAAGAACTTCGGCAACCGAGGAGCCCTAGGACCCGTCGCGGACTCGTAGGCGGCCTACAGCGCGACCACGTCGGTTCCAGTGAATCGACCATGGGGGCCGTTCTCTGTCGCCAGGATGATCCCCGCCGCTTGACAACCGCTTGACGTCGAGCGCTGCCCGATCGGTAGGACGCCTGGTCAGCGGAGGCCGGGCCGCGCGTCCAGCGGTTGCCCAGCGGACGTCAAGCCCGCGGGGCAATGGTGGCTGCGACAGCCAAAAGGAGGGTTGTGGACATGAGGCTTCTCGACGGGATCAACCACGTCGCCATCGTCACCATTGATATCGACCGGATGGTGGACTTCTACACTCGGGTGTTCGGCGCCAGCGTCGCCCTTGACATGAAAGAGGAACACCTGCGGATCGTGCTCATCGAGGTCGGGGCCAGCTCCATGCTGGCCGTCTTCCAGGTCGACGGCGGCGAACCGCTGCCGGGCGGCCTCCCCCAGTTCCAGCGAGGCCGCCACGACCATGTCTGCCTCAACGCCGCGACTGAGGAGAGCTTCCGCGAGCTACGCCGGCGCGTCGTGGCCGAGGGCTCCAGCGACGGGGTCGTGATCGACGTGGGCCCGGCCATGCAGTTCAAGTTCACCGATCCCGACGGTTGGGAGAGCGAGGTGATCTGGGTGAAGCCCGGCATCCCGTGGGATACCCACCTCCGCCCCGCCGACTGGCAAGTCGTGGAGATGACCTAAGCGTCCTCCGCCCCGGCCCGACGAGCGTGTGAGGCATGACGCCTCCCCCGAACAGGGATTTCGGGGCGTATCTGCCCCCAAATCCCTGTTCAGGGGACGAGCACCTTAGCGGGGAGCCGTCGTCCGCTGTCCGGCGGCCCATTCGGCGGTGAACGCGTCCTCGCCGAGGTGCTCCCTTAGGGCAGAGAGCAGCCGGCGATGGTCATCGCGCTCAGAGCCGGGAACGGGAGCGCCGATCGCGGTGCGCAGCGCGTCGGCGGCGCCAAGAAGCCGGGCGGCCTTCGCGGGACGGTCTCGGGCGGCGGCGATGCGCGCGAGGTCCTCCAGGCATGTGGCGACCGCGCCGCGGAGGCCAAGCCGGCGGCACACGTCCAGCCGCTCTTGGTGGATCCCCGCGGCGCGGTCGTCATCGCCGCGGCGTGCGGCGACCAGCGCCACGGTGCGCAAGGCGGCGGCGATGCCCTCTTGGTGACCGGCCGTGCGCGAGTGTGCCAGCGCCTGACCGCCAAGGTCGTCGGCGAGGCTCTCGTCCCCCCGTTGGTAGGCGAGGGCGGCCCTGCGCTCCAGCGCGAACCCGAGCGCCATTGGCTCGCCGAGCTCGCGGGCCGCCGCGATTGCCTCGTCGAGCAGCGCCGTCGCGTCCTCGACCTCGCCTTGGTCGATGGCCAGTCGACCGAGATGCGTGAGACCCATCGCGGTGTGCCAGCGGTCGCCGGCGCGGCGGGCGGCGGCGACGCTCTGCTCGGTGAGCGCTCGGCCCCGCTCGTAGTCGCCTTGGGCCCACGCCGCCAAGCCCAGCAGGGCCAGCGCCCCGACCGCGTGCGCCTCGTCGCTGTGGTCACGCGCGAGGGACAGGAACTCGCGGCCGGCAGCGGCGGCCCGCTCGAAGTCGCCCTGTCCCAGCGCGAACGCCCCCGCCGCGTAGAGCAACACCATGCGGATGCGGACAGGCCGGTCGCCGCTGAGCCGCAGCGCCGTCTCGGCCAGCGCGCGACCCTCGCTCGTGGTACCGCGGAGCAGCCCGAGCAACCAGGACGCGTGGATGATCGTGACGCCGAACGCTGGCTCACCGGTGTCGAACGCCCAGGTCACCGCTGCGAGCAGGTTCGCGCGTTCTTCGTAGATCCGGTCGCCCCAGCCGATCGAGGGGTCCCCCGCCGGCCCGAAGATCACGGGCGCGGCCTGCTCGACCCATCTGGCGTAGTAGGCGGCGTGCCGCCGGCGTGTGAGGTCGACCTCGCCGCGCTCGTCAAGCCGCTCTTGCCCATACTCGCGGAGCGTCTCCAAGAGGCGATAGCGCGCGAGGCCAAAGACGTCCCCGTCGCGCAACACGAGCGACTTGTCGACCAACCGGGCGAGGAGGTCGACCGAGGATTCTCCCAGGTCGCCGACCGCCTCGGCCGCCGCCAACCCGAACCCGCCGGCGAACACCGACAGCCTGGCGAACAACACCCGCTCCTGCTCGGACAGCAGCTCGTAGCTCCAGTCCACCATCGCGCGAAGGGTGCGGTGCCGCGTCGCGACGCCGCGGCTGGGCTGCCCCAACAGCCGGAAGCGGCGATCAAGGCGCACCGCGATCTCGTGAGCTGACAGGGACCTCGTACGGGCGGCCGCCAGCTCGATGGCCAGCGGGATGCCGTCCAAGCGGCGGCAGATCTGCGTCACGGCGGGGTCGGTCCCTGAGTTCGGCGCGAAGCGTGCCGTAGACCGATCGGTGAACAACCGCACAGCGTCCGGTTCGGCCATGGGCGGCACTGGCCAGGCAATCTCACCGTCGATCGCCAACGCCTCCCGGCTAGTGGCGAGCACCCGCACGCCAGGGCACGCACGCACCAGCGCCCCGGCCAGCGCGGCGCATCCGTCGATCACGTGCTCGCAGTTGTCCAGGACGATCAAGGTCTCGGCGGGCCGGAGGTACTCGCAGAGCGAATCGATCCACGGGCGGCTAGGCTCCTCGCGCACGTCCAGCGCCGTGGCCAGCGCCGCCGCGACCAGCGTCGAGTCGGCTACGGGGATGAGGTCGACCATCCAGACGCCGTCGGCGAAGTCGCCCGCGACCGTTGCGGCCGCCTCCAACGCGAGCCGGGTCTTGCCGGACCCTCCAACGCCGGTCAGCGTGACGAGCCGCGACTTGTCCAGCAGCCGCGTGACCTCGGCTAGCTCGTGCTCACGACCGACGAAGCTGGTCAGCGCCGCCGGCAGGTTGTCCCTGACGGCCCTGGGCGAGGGTCGCGGCGGCTGCAGGGCCGGGTCCTGGCGCAGGACCGCCTGCTCCAACGCTTGGAGCTGCGGCCCTGGGTCCAAACCAAGCTCCTCGGCCAGGACACGCCGCGCGGCCTCGTAGGTGGCGAGCGCGTCGGCTTGCCGTCCCGCTCTGTACAGGGCGACCATCAGCTGGCCCCAGGTCCGCTCGCGGAGGCGATCCTCGGCGACCAGCGCCTCCAGCTCACCCACCAGCTCGGCGTGGCGTCCCCGCGCGAGGTCCGCGTCGATGCGCTCATCTAAGGCGGTACGGCGCAGCTCCTCCAGGCGAAGGCGCTCTCCCCTCGCGACGTCGAGGTCGCCGAGATCGGCGAGCACCTCGCCACGCCACAACCCCAGCGCCTCGCGCAGGCCGGTCGCCACCGTCTCTGGCCTCGCCGGCCACGACCGGCGCGCGGCCTCCACCATGCGCTCGAACCGGCGCGCGTCCACCTGATCGGGGCTGACCGCCAAGACGTAACCGGGCGGCCGGGTCAGCAGGACCGTGGGCGATTGACCCCGCTGGCGCGACGGCTCGAGCAGCACTCGGAGCCGCGCGACGTAGCCCTGGACCAGGTTGCCGGCCGACTCGGGCGGCCGCGGGCCCCAGACCGCATCGACGAGCGCATCGACCGAGACCACCTCGCCCGCACGCAGCACCAGAGACGCCAGCACCATCCGCTGCTGCGGCGGTCCCAGCGGCAACAGCCGGTCGCCGGCCACGACCTCCAGCGGGCCGAGCACCTGAAACGCCAGAGCAGGCTGGTCCAACCATGCCGATCCTACTTGCGGGCGTCCCGCGTCTCGCGCCGGCCGTGTGCCGTTGCAGGCGTAGACGCCCGCGACCGCACACGTGCTGATAGCGGGGCGGGTGGGGTGCCCCGACCTGGGGCGGTGCAGCGCTTGCCTGGCGGGGGAGGGGCTGCAAGATCGCCATGGACCGGAACGCAGGGGGCATGCCCTCGGCTACGGTTCGCCAGTGGACCGTCCAGTCGCTCCGCAAGGTCCTGGCGAACCCGCTATCCGCCCGCCGCCTTAGTGGTCCCTTCCGTAAATATCGTTACGTATCGAGGGCGGGACTGCGCCCCGCTCGCAAGGCGCGCCGAGGGCGCATATCCGCAAGGCTCATATGTAAGCGAGGCGCAACGCCGCGAGCGGGGATGCAGGGTCGTCCGAATACCAACGGATTTACGGATGGGGCCACT
>JBOGED010000646.1:0-6883 GCA_050743625.1 Egibacteraceae bacterium
GGCGCCACCTCGGGCCTGCCCGGCTGGCGCTTGACGCGCCGCTGCGTCAGGTCGAAGCTGTACACGGCGGCCTGAGCCTGGCGGGACGGCAGCAGCTCGGCGAGCATGTCCTCCTCACGGCGCAGCCCCTCCGCCAGGTCACCCCCGCGCGCCGCGAGCTCTACGAGGTCGATCGCGACGTACGGCGCCCGCGTGGCGCCATGGGTGCGGTCGTCAGCAGCCGAGCGCGCGCGGGCGAGCGCACGGTCGAGATCTGCGTGGTCTGGCGCCTGCCGGTCGATCCGCTCCTCCCCCGTGACGAGCCGCTCCAGCAGCGCGAGCGACGCGTCCAGGAAGTCGACCGCGGGAATGAGGCGGTCAGCCAGCCCCAACTCGACGGCGTCCTGGGGCTTGAGCATCCGGTTGTTGCTCAGTGGGTTGTGGACGATGACCTTCAGCGCGTTGGCGGCCCCCACGAGGCGCGGGGTGAGCTGGGTGCCACCCCAAGCGGGGAAGATCGACAGGAACACCTCGGGGAACGCGATCGCCCCCGCCGCGGTGGACACGGCGCGGTAGTCACAGTGGAGCGCGATCTCCAGGCCACCCCCCAAGCACGCGCCGTTGATCGCCGCGAGAGTATGGACCGAAAGGTCGCGCAACCGCCCGAACGCGGCGTGACCGCGACGCGCGGCCTCGCGAGCGAAGGCAGCTGAGGCACCAACGAACGCGTCGAGGTCGGCGCCGGCCGCGAAGACGAACGGCTTGCCGACCAGCAGCAGGCCCTTGAGATCAGGGTCTGCCCCGACCTGGTCGAGCGCGGCGTCCAATGACTCCAGCGCTCGTTGACCGAAGGTCGTCGGCCTGGAGTGGTCCGCGCCGTTGTCCATCGTGAGCAGCGCGAGCCGCCCCGCGGAGGCGGACTCGTGGTAGGTGAGCTTGAACTCGGTATGCACTATGCCCGCTCCCAGAGCACCGCGGCGCCCATGCCGAGACCGACGCAGAGGGTGACCAGGCCGTAGCGGGCGTCCTCGTGGTGGTCGAGCCAGTGGGCGAGCTGTTGGGTGAGACGCGCGCCGGACATGGCGAGTGGATGGCCCAGCGCGATCGCGCCGCCGTACGGGTTGACCTTTGGTGTGTCGAGGTCGAGACCGAAATGGTCGAGGAACGCGAGGCATTGGACCGCGAACGCCTCGTTCATCTCGATGACGTCGAGGTCGCCGACGGACAGCCCGGTACGCTCGAGCAGCTTCTCGGTGGCGGGTACCGGCCCCCAACCCATGGTCTCAGGGTCGACGCCGGCGAACGTGTAGTCCACCAGGCGCATCCGGGGGCGCAGGCCGAGCTCCCCGGCGACCTCGAGGCTGGTGAGCAGGACGCACCCGGCTCCGTCGTTGAGCCCGGCGGCATTGCCGGCGGTCACCCGCCCACCCGGCCGGAACGGCGAGGCGAGCCTGCCGAGGTCCGCGATCGTCGTGCCAGGCCGGGGATGCTCGTCGCGGGCGACGACCCTCCAGCCTTGTTCGGACCAGACGGTCATCGGGACGACATGCTCAGCGAACACTCCATCGGCCTGCGCCTTCGCGGCCCGCTCCTGCGACTGCACGGCGTAGGTGTCTGCCCACTCGCGGGTAACCCCAGGGAGCTCGTCGTGGAGGTTCTCGGCGGTGGCACCCATGACGAGCGCCGACGGGTCGACCAGCCGCTCCGAGACGAACCGCGGGTTGGGATCGACGTCGGAGCCCATCGGGTGGTGGCCCATATGCTCAACACCCCCGGCGATCACGACGTCCTGCGCGCCCGCGCGGATCGCGTTCGCGGCGTTCGTGATCGCCGTCACGGCACCCGCGCACATCCGGTCCAGGGCATAGCCGGGAACCGACTTCGGCAGCCCGGCGAGCACGGCGGTCGACCGGCCCATCGTCAAGCCTTGGTCGCCCACCTGAGCGGTGGCGGCCCAGATGTTGTCGTCGATCCTGGCGGGGTCAAGCGCGGGGTTGCGCTCCAGCAACGCCCGGATCGCGCGGACCGCCATGTCGTCGGCGCGCGTCTTGGCGTAGTACCCATCGGGCCTCGCCCGCCCGATCGGAAGGCGAACCCCGTCGATGTATACGGCATCTCTCATGCCCGCGAGTGTGTCTGCGGGCACCCCGCGGCGCTACCCCATTCCGGCTCAGTCGAAGTAATTAGATAAGGCCGCGGCGCAAGGCGTAGGCGACCGCATGCGCGCGGTTGCGCAGCTGCAGCCTGGTGGTGAGGTCGTGAATGATGTTCTTGATCGTCCGCTCGGAGTAGGCCAACCGGGTGGCGATCTCCCTGGTGCTCAAGCCCTCGGCGACCAGGGTGAGCACCTGCAGCTCACGCTGGGTCAAACCGGCGAATGTGAGGCCACGCGGCCCCAGCAGGTGACGCTGCACGCTGCCGACTTGGTTGAGCAGCCGGCCGAGAAGGTCCGGCGGCATCGTCCCGTCACCCGCGTAGGCGGCGCTTACCAACGTGATGAGCTGGTGGCTCGTCGCTTCGCCCCGCCGGACGAGGCATGACACACCGGCTTCCACCGCGGCGAGCAAGCCGGCATCGTCGAGCCGGGTGGCGACGAGCACGACACGGGCGCACCCGTTGCGTTGCGGCATCCGGATCATCCGCAACGTGGTCTCGTCCACTCCGTCGGCGACGACGATCGTCACCTCGGCATCGCTGCGCTGAGCGTCCGGAAGAAGCTTGACCTCCGGCCGGTAGCGGAGCTGGCCGTCGATCCCGGCATGCGAGACGGGGTCCGCGGCGGTGATATGCACCGCGATGCGCTTGGCGGTCGGACGTCGCGCGCGCGCTGGCGGGGAACCATGGCTGCCCGGGACCGATTGCAGCCGATGACCCTGGGCACTAGGCAACGTTCGCCCCTCCGAACTGGTGTCCGGTCGAGACGCGCCTTGTCGGTCCATAGGGGCCTCCACGTGCCACTGCCGTGCCCTTGCCGGTGCTACGTGTACCTCGTACCTCGAATGCGCTACCTCAAATGAGCGTGTACCGCCCTAGCTTGATACAAGCTGCGCGTAAATGGCAGGGTGGTTTCCACAGGGTTGCCCTATGGGGCAATGGATCCTGCACGAATGTCTGCATCGGCTCCGGTGTGTGTTTGGCGGGCGCCGCGTCACGCTGACATCGTGATTCACGAGGTTGACGAGGCGCTGCAAGCCCTGATCCGCCAAGAGGTCCTCAACGGCGCGGATGTGGAGGTGTCCTTCGACGCGCCGTCGAGGGAGTGGGCGTCGCGGCGGAATACGCCCACGATCGACGTCTACCTATACGACATCCGCGAAGACCTGCGGCGTCGTGAGCGCGGCCTGATCAACGAGTACGACAACGGGCGGGTCGTCGCGCGCAGGCTCCCACCCCGGCACTTCAAGCTCTCGTACCTCATCACGGCGTGGACCCAGCGGCCCCAGGACGAGCACCGGCTGCTGTCCGCCGTCTTGAGCTGCTTCCTGCGCCACGACCGGTTGCCCGATCATGTGTTGACCGGGGGGCTGGCGAGGCTCACGTTGCCCGTGCCGGTCAGCGTGGCGCTCCCGCCACCCGAGGATCGGTCGTTCGCCGACGTCTGGTCCGCGCTGGGCGGTGAGCTGAAGCCCTCCCTCGACATCGTCGTCTCCGCACCCACCGAGACCGGGCAGAGGTACGACGCCGCCGCGTTGGTCACCGAGGAGACCCCACGCCTGCGGATGGCCTCCAGGGACGGCGAGCTCGGCGAGGAGGCCGGCGGACCGCGACGCCGGCCGCCGACCGTCACGAGCCCGTCGTGAGCATCAACAACGCGAGCGTCCGACACTTGCTCGGCAGGGTCGGCGTCGTCGAGGCGCGGGTCCGCGGGCTCGTGGCCCAGCGCCGGGCGGGGGATCCTGACCCAGACAACCCGTTCCGCGGGCTCTTCCTGTCCCATGAGCTGGTGGACTGGGTGCTCAGCCGACGCGCGCCGCTGACGCCGATCGACACGGGAGTGCTGCAACACGTGGAGCACGAGGCCGACGCCGCGGAGGCCGCCGGGGAGGAGATCCGGCTTCGCCGGCTCGCTCGCGGCTTCGACCTGCAACCGATCGACCTCGAGCTGCTCCTCATCGCGCTGGCACCGGATCTCGACAGCCGCCTCGAGCGCCTCTACGGCTACCTCAACGACGACGTCACGATGCGGCGGGCGACCATCGGCCTGGCCCTGGAGCTGTGTGGGCTGTCTCCCGCCAGCTCACCCGCACGGTCGCGGCTCGAGGCGTCGAGCCCGCTGATCTCCAGCGGCCTCGTGCTGATCGAGGAGACGGCCCGGCCGTTGCTCACGCGTTCGCTGCGTGTGCCAGACCGGGTTACCGCGCACCTGCTCGGCGACGACCAGCCCGACGCCGCCGTTGCGGGGCTGCTCGAGCGTGGATCCCCGCGTGGCGAGACCGACGACCTCGGCCTCGGCCGTGCCTTGCGGGCCGGCGCACGGCTGTGTTACCTGCAAGATTGTCCAGGCGGGGACGCGCGAGGGATCGCCGCGGCCGGGTTGGCCGCGGTCGGATTGGTCCCGCTGTACCTCGACCTTGGGCTTGGGCGCGCCGCGGATGGCGAGGACCACGGAGCCATCGTTCGGGCGGCCGCCCGCGAGGCGCGGCTGCTCGGCGGCGGCTTGGTGGCCGGGCCGATCGAGGCGCTGGCCGCCAATGGCGCGCACGCCGTCCGTAGCCTTGCCGATTGCGGCGCGCCCGTGATCCTGACCGGCCGCGCGAGCTGGGATCCTCGCTGGACGAGCGCCGTCCCACTCATCATCGAGGCGCCGGTGTCCAGTCCCACGGAGCGTGCCGAGCGCTGGCGGGCGAGCCTCAACGGGGACGCTCCCTCCGACCTGGACGATTCCCCGCTGGCGACGCAGTTCATCCTCAGTCCCGAACAGGTGGCCAAGGCGGTCGAGGACGCCCGGCTGCAGGCCAGCCGGACCGGGGCGGCACTGACGCTCGCGAATCTCCGGGCCGGGGCGCGTGCCCGGAACGCCGCGGGCCTGGAGCGGCTCGCCCGGCGCACGGAGCCTGAGGTGGGTTGGGAGGACCTCGTCTTGCCTCCTGGAACGCTCGCGCAGCTGCACGAGCTGGCCGGCAGAACCCTCCACCGTGACCGCGTCCTGCGCGACTGGGCGATGCGCCCCGGAGGCGGTCGCGGCTGCGGTATCTGCGCGTTGTTCGCCGGCGACTCGGGCACGGGCAAGACGATGTCGGCCGAGGTGATCGCGGGTGAGCTGGGGCTGGACCTCTACACGGTCAACCTCGCGACCGTCGTCGACAAGTACGTCGGCGAGACCGAGAAGAACCTCGAGCGCATCTTCACCGAGGCCGCGGGGGTGAACGGGGTGCTCCTGTTCGACGAGGCCGACGCGATCTTCGGCAAACGGTCCGAGGTCCGGGACGCGCACGACCGCTACGCGAACATCGAGACGGCGTACCTGCTCCAGCGCATGGAGTCGTTCGACGGCCTCGCGATCCTGGCGACGAACCTGCGGGCGAACGTCGACGAGGCCTTCACCCGCCGGCTCGACACCGTCGTCGACTTCCCCGCTCCGGACGAGCCACAACGCAGGGAGCTGTGGGAGCGCTGCCTCGGCCCGCTGCTGCCCCGTGGCGACGACGTCGACCTGGAGTTCTGCGCCCGAGCGTTCGAGCTGTCCGGGGGCAACATCCGCAGCATCGCGTTGACCGCCGCCTACTCCGTCGCCAGCGCCGGGCGGCCCCTGGCGATGGCGGACCTCGTCCGAGCAGTCCACCGGGAGTACCGCAAGCTCGGCCGCCTGTGCCTGGAAGCCGAGTTCGGGCCGTATTACGCCTTGCTTACCGCCGAGGGGGTGTTGGGGTGATCACCTGCCACCAATGCGGCCGGGAGAACGAGCCTGGCAGCACGTTCTGCGCGAACCCCGACTGCAACGCGTACCTGCAGTGGGATGAGGCGTCGGCGGCCGAGGACCGTACCCGCAAGATCGTCGTCCCGGTCGAGGACGGGCCCCCCGTGGCGATGGAGGTGCGCCGCGGGGTCCAGACGTCGCTGGTTCGCCTGGAGCTGCGGATCGAGGCGGGGAGCCAAGGCACGCTCGAGCTGCATGTGCGCAACACCGGCACGGTCGTCGACGAGTTCGTCATCGAGGTGACGGGTGCCCCCGCCCCGTGGACGACGGTGGACCCACCATCCCTGTCCTTGTTCCCCGGCGCGGCGGGCACGGCCCGGATCCTGTTCTCCCCACCGCGCTCGCCGGACACCCCCGCGGGGGCCCTCGCGTTCAAGGTGCGCGTGACCTCGAAGGTGGACAGCAGTGTCTCGGCGGTCGACGCGTGGAGCATGACGGTCGGAGGGTTCCGCACCGTCGTCGCCGAGCTGTCACCCCAGACGGTGACGAGCCGGTGGCGCAGCTCGCACCGGTTCAGGATCACGAACACCGGAAACCTTCCCGTCTCGGCCGCCGTCGCCGTCACGGACGGTGACGGCAAGCTCAGAGTGAGCGTGGCACCGGAGATGCTGCGCGCCCGGCCGAGCGAAGAGGCCGTCGCGGTCGTGCGCACTCGGCCCATTCGCCGGATATGGCTCGGCACGCCGGTGCAGCACAGGTTCGCGGTGCTCACGCACCAGGACACGATCGACGACCCCGAGGTCTCGCCACCCGCTCCCCTGAAGACCGACGGCACGCTGATGCAGATCCCGGTGTTCCCCAAGTGGGTGCTGTACGTGGTTGGCGCGCTGCTCATCGCCGACATCGGGCTGTTCGCGCTGATAAGACCGGACCCTCCCCCTCCGCCGACCGAGCTGGCCGAGCCGGCTCAGACCTTCGCGCCAGCGCCAGCGCCCCCTGCCACTTTGCCGGCCGGCGGCACCGCCCCGCTCGGGAACACGCCGGCAC
>JBOGED010000647.1:0-14125 GCA_050743625.1 Egibacteraceae bacterium
GCTCAACCATACCGAGCCGGAGGACATGGCCGGCATCGCAACCTGGGACGCGCTGCCGGCGGTCCAGGCCGGCCAGCTCGTCGGCTTCAACACCGTCGCCAAGTGGACCTACGACCAGCAGGCCGACCAGCTCGAGGCCGTCACGGCCGCCATCCGAGCCGCGAACCCCATCCAATAGGCCATGCACGAATCGCCCAGAAACCGAGCGCCGGTCACCGACGGACGCCTTACCGCTCCACACCAAAGGAATAGCCACCACCCGCCGCGTACGCGTACGGGCGTCTCATCCCCTGAGCGCGGGCAGGATCTGCTGTTCGAGTTGGTCGAGCAGGACGAGGCGGCCTCTGACCGAGCGGAGGAACCACACCCGGTCGCCGACGGTGAGCACCCGCCCGGCCTGGGCGGGCGGGGAAGTCGTCGGTGTCGACGAGCCGGCCGGGGACGGCGGACAGCACTGCAACGGGGCCGTGTGCCAGGCTCCTATCAGGTCACTCCGCCCGAACCGGTCGCGCCAGACGCCCGGCCATCATTGCAGTGTCGACTGAGGTCCGGAATCCGGACTTGAGCCGACACAGCGCCGATCTACGCTGCCCCGAGGGCCACCGGCTCCGAGCGCAGTCCCGGAACCGGCGTAGGGCTCTCATGGAGCGGTGAGTGGATAACCGTGAGTTTCACAGCGGCTCGGCCGGATGTGCAGCCATCGCACCCCGAGAGAATCGACGACCTGACCCGCCGCCGGGTGCTCGGCGGAACTAGACTTGCCCGCGTGGTCCGACTGAACCGTCTGGAGCTGCCTGACGAGGTGTCGCTGGACTCGCTCGTCGGGGAGTTGCGTGATGCCGGCGCCGTGTTCGCCTTCGTCCACGGGAGCCGCGCCGGCGCGTCACCGCACGCGGGATCCGACCTCGACGTCGCCGCCTGGTTCGGTCGGAAGGTCAAGGCTTGGGAGATCGCCCTACCCGCGCGTGTCGACCTGCTGGTGTTGGATTCCGCCGGGCTGGAGCTGTCCGGCAGGGTAGCCCAGCACGGTGTGCTGATCCTCGACGACGACCCCTCTGCGAGGGTCGCCTGGCAGGCGGACCGGTCGAAGCGGTACCTGGGCGAAGCGCACCGGCGACGCGATCTGGTGTCGACAGTGTTCGGTCGTGGTTGACGCCGTTCGGCTGGCCCGCCTGCTTCAGCGCCTCGGTGAGCAGTTGGCGATCCTGCGGAGTCGGGCCGCGGAAGACCCCGAGGCGCTGCGCGCCGACGAGGCACGACTGTCGGGCACCAAGTACCGCCTCGTCACCGCAATCGAAGCTGTCCTGGACATCGCGCATCACCTCTTGGCATCAGAGCTCTGGGGGCCCGCGGAGGACTCTGCCGACGCCGTCCGCCTGCTCGGCCGCCACGGGGTGATCGAGGCGGAGATCGCGGCCCGGCTCGCCCGTGCCACCGGCTTCCGCAATGTCCTAGTGCACGGTTACACCGAGGTCGACGACGACATCGTCGTGGCGAGCCTGGACGAGCTTGACGACTTGCAGGTCTTCATCGACCAGGTCCGCTCCTGGGCCGCGACGCAGGACCTGTGATCCCCGTTGCCCGGATCGGGGCTCTTCTAGGATGGTCTGGCTGTGCCGCGGGGATGTGTCCTGGCGCTGCGGGCCCAGTGGCACCTCGAACGTGCCGAACTCGTTGGTGACGGTGCGGGCGGCGGGCTGTGCGGCCGAGCCGTCGCTGGAGCAGCCGGCTAGCACCCCGCCGCGGTCAGGCAGGCCAGCAACTGGCGGCGGGTCGCGTCATCGACGATCGGGCGTTCGAGCAGTGCGGGCATGTGTGTTCTTCTCAGACTGGGCGGTGTGTCAGGTGAGCTGGTCGGCGATCGCGCGCAGCAGCAGCTCGGCGGCGTAGTGGTTGCCGCCGTTGTAGATCTGGCCGGGAACCTGCAGGACCTTCCCGGCCCGCACCGGCGGGCGCCCCACAACGGATTGGTGGCGAACTGGGTGACACTGTCGGTATCCCCGCCGGAGCGGAGGGCGTCAGCAGGTACGACGATCAGCTCGGCTCCGGCAAGCACGGTGAGGCGCTCGTCGCTGAGGGTGACGAACCCCGCTGCCTCGTTGACCTCGCCCTCTCCGGGAGGCGCGGTGAGGACCGGGATCCCGGCGTCGGCGGCAACCGAACCCGCGAATCCCTGGGTGGTGCCGCCGTCGATGCGGAACTGCCCGTCAGCGTTAGGGCGGACGAACGCGACGGTGGTCTCGCGGACCGTTGCGGGCAGCCCGGCGATGACTTGCTCGTAGGCGGCCTCGACCTTCCTCGCCCGCTCGGCCCGGTTGACGACTGCGGCGGCCTCCCGGAACCGGGACCGCCAGTCGCCGTTCGTGCCACGTTCGACCAGAACCGTAGCGGTGATGGCGGCGAGTTCGGGGTAGATCCCTTCGTTGGCGTCTGCGCCGAGGATGAGGTCCGGCCCGAGCGTGGCGATCCTCTCCAGGTTCGGTTGAGCGAACTCGCCGACCGTCGTGATGGCAGCCCGCGGGCAGTAGGTCGGCGAGCGGGTCGAGGAGCTGCTCGACCTCGCCGACCGTGGCGACCGGCGGCAGCCCGAGCGCGATCAGGCCCGGCAGCAGCGGCGGTTCGAGCACGATCACCCGCTTCGGGTCCACCGGGACGTCGGTGGTCCCGCCGAGGTGGTTGATGCCGCGGGTCTGCGCTGCGCTTTCAGAGGCGCCGTCGTCGCCGTTGGTGCAGGCGGTGAGCAGGCCGGCGGCGCCGAGCAGGGCGATGAACTCGCGTCGAGCGGCGTCGTCGACGAGCGGCGCGTTGGGGGTAAGGGTAGGCATAGGCATGGTGTGGCTCCCTCAGGGTGGTATTCGGTGACGTGGTCGGGGTGTCGGCGAGGGTCTTCTCCGGCAGCCCGGTGCGCGCGGCGATCACCGCGGCACGGTCCTGGCCGGACGGATCTCGATGTCCTGCCAGACGCCGCGGTCGGCGCGGCGGAGGCGCCCGTCGCCCAGCGGCTCGGTCTCGTAGCGGTAGCGCCACCTGTGAGGATCGACGACGACCCCCTGTCCCTCCAGCTCGGTGAGCACCGAGCAGTGTGAGCGGCCGTGCGCCCAGTGCAGCAGGCCGCCCGTCGGGATAGCGCTCCACGGAGCCTTCGCTGTTGATGAGCATCACGACCGGGTAGCCGCGACCGGCGGGTGACGTCGTTGATGGTCTCCAGGGTTATCGTGCTGTTCCTTGCTCTTTGGTGACGAGGTGGCGTTCGATGTCGTCGAGGGCGAGGGGGACGCCGACGGGGGTCTAGCTGATCCAGGCGCCTGAGGAGACGCGGTGGGCGCGCCTCGCTTGTACGGCGGGGTGGTTCTGCCGCAGCGGGTTGGCTTGCAGGTCCTGCCATTCGGCGGTGCCGCCGTGCGTGGCATCGACGGCGACGAAGATCACGTCGGCGTCCAGGTCGCCGAGCTGCTCGAGGGACAGGTCGATGCGGCAGGGGTCGCCGTCGGGCTCCAGGCCA
This sequence comes from Egibacteraceae bacterium, assembly GCA_050743625.1. Lineage (GTDB taxonomy): Bacteria > Actinomycetota > Nitriliruptoria > Euzebyales > Egibacteraceae > JBOGED01. Next base: position 3,503 of record JBOGED010000647.1, read on the forward strand.
GCAGTGGCGGGGTGTCCAGGCCGAGGTCGTCGATCAGGTCGGCCGGGTAGAACCCGGGGTAGGCGCCGAGCCCACCGACCGCGGCCCGCAGCACCGCCAGGCTGGTGCCGGCCGGGATCCGGCCGCGTAGGTCGGCGATGCGCTGGTCGATCTCGGCGACGGTCCGCTCGCCCTGGGCCTTGGCGCCGGCGAGGTCGGCGGAGTCGGCGAAGTACTCGCGCCAGGAGAAGCCGTCGCGGTAGGTGACCGCCGCGGTGGGTGCGATGGCGGCGAGCTGGTCGAGGACCTCAAGGTCCGTGTAGGCGATGATCAGGTCGGGGCGTTGCGCGGCGATCAGCTTGATGTTGGGGTCGGGCTCGCGGCCGGCCTCCCCCGAGCCGGCCGGCCGCTGGAACACGCCCGCCTCCAGGTTCTGGTCGCTGCGCAGGTGGGCTGCGATCCGCTCGCCGTGGCCGGCTTGGGCGATCATCATCCCGGAGACGACATCGAGCGCGGCGATCCGTTGAGGGTCGGTGGGGATCCGAAGGAGGCTGCCGTCGGGCTGGCGCCAGTCACGTGTGCCGCCGGCCGCCGCGGCGCCGGTGTCTCCGACGCCGTACCCGGTGGCCAGCAGCGCGGCCAGCGAGGCGCCGCCGATCACGAGCTCGCGGCGGGTCACCGCGTCGATGTTCCATACGAATGGGTGTGTCGGGTCCAGCACAGCGACGAGTATCGCCGGCCTTCCCGCGTCCAGGGCGTCGGCGGGCACGCGATGGCAAGCCCGCTGGCGTCGTGGTTGTTCCTCCCCGCCATGTATCTCACCGCCGCTACCCGCACCCACACGGTCTCAGCCGGCGGCCGTCCCGCTGCACTAAGGCCGTCCGAACTAAGGGTCTCTTAATCAAGGTGATCGGTCAAGAGGTCATCCGCCCAGGCCAGATGCGTGCCATCGACCGGTTCGCCGGTTCGCGTGCCGTTGACCAGGATGTTTCTTGTTGGATAAGGTGAGGATGGCCTATGCGTAGGCCGTCGGCGGTAGGCGGGTACTCAGTGACACAAGCGGGTCGAACGCCCGAGTGGGCCTACCTTGCGGTCCTGACCGTGGAAGGAGCATGTCCTCGATGGCTGCCCTGACCCCTGCGAGCCTGCTCCGTGGTGCGATCGCCGGGCAGTGGCGCCGTGTGGCGTCTGGGTCGGTGTTCGCGAGCCTGCACCAGGCGGCGGAGGCGGGCGTGCCGGTGGTGATCGGGATCGTGATCGACCGGGCCGTGGCGACCGGCGAGGGCGGGTCGCTGGTGTGGGGGATTGCCGGGCTGGCCTTGCTGTTCGTCGGGTTGTCGGGGTCGTACCTGACGGCGGTGTGGGCGTTTTTCCGGGGAGAGCTCAACGCGGCCCATGAGGTGCGGATGGCGGTGACCCGCAGGGTCCTGGACGCGCGTGGCGGTACTGACGCGGCGTTGCCCGGCGCGTTGTTGAGCACGGCGACCAGCGACGCGGGGCGGGTCGCTGCCGTCACGCAGACGGTCGTGTTTGGCACTGCGGCGGTCGCGGCCTTCGCCGTCGCGGCGGTGGTGCTGCTGCGCATCTCAGCGGGGTTGGGTCTGCTGGTGGTGGTCGCGATGGTCTTGGGGGTGGCGGCGATGCAGCTGCTGGCACGGCCGTTCGAGCGGCGCAGCGCCGCCGAGCAGGCGGGCGCCGCCCAGGCCGCGGCGGTGGCGGCCGACCTCGTCACCGGGCTGCGAGTGCTCAAAGGCATCGGCGCCGAGAGCGCCGCGGCGGCCCGGTACCGGCAGGCCAGCCAGGCGTCTTTGGCGAACACCTTGCGGGCGGTCCGGTTCAAGGCCGGGTACGACGGGTTGAACGTCGCGCTGACGGGAGTGATCTTGGCCGCGGTGGCCTGGGTCGGGGGGCGGCTGGCGGCTCAGGGAGCCATCAGCATAGGTGAGCTGGTTGCGGCGGTGGGGTTGACGCAGTTCCTGGTCGGGCCGTTCTTCATCCTGTCGGACATAGTGGGCGACCTGGCTCAGGCGCGCGCGTCCGCGAGGCGCGTGGCCACGCTGCTCACGGCTCGGGCGGCCGTGACCGACGGCGGGACGGCGCTCCCACAGCCCGTGCGGGGCGAACTGGCGCTTCGGGGCGTCACCCATGCGGGGCTACGGTCGCTCGACCTTGAGGCGAGAGCTGGTGAGCTGGTCGGCGTGGTGGTACCCGATCCGGCCGACTCGACCGCCCTGCTGGCGTGCCTCGGTCGCAACGTCGACCCGGCGGCGGGGGCGGTCACGGTCGACGGTGTCTCACTGGCGAGGCTGGACCTCGACGAGGTCCTCGCCGCGATCCTGGTCGCCGCTCACGACGCGCGGCTGTTCGAGGGCACCCTGGCCGACAACGTGGCCCTTGACGGGACGACGGGCCCTCGCGCCGACGCTGCCATGGCCGCGTCGGCGGCCGACGAGGTGGCCAGCAGCCTGCCGGACGGTGCCGGCACGGTCATGACCGAGCTCGGGCGGTCTCTGTCGGGCGGCCAACGCCAGCGGGTGGCGTTGGCGCGCGCGTTGGCCGTCGACCCCCCGGTGCTCGTCCTGCACGACCCCACGACCGCCGTCGACGCGGCCACCGAGCACCGCATCGCCCCCGGGCTTCGGTCCGCGCGAGCGGGGCGGACCACGCTGGTCCTCACCACCAGCCCTGGGCTGCTGGCGACCGCCGATCGCGTGGTGCTGCTCGACGGGGGCGCGGTCGCCGCGCAGGGCTCCCATGCCACGCTCCTGAGCTCCGACGAGCGATACCGGGCGGCGGTGCTCGGAGAGGACAGCGACCAGCTCCTATGAGCGACGCTCGCATCTTGCTGCCCACCGCCTCGGCGCGCCAGACGCGCCAGGCTGTGCGAGCCTTGCTCCGGCCGCGCCGTGGGTTGTTGGTCGCCGCGATCGGCGTGCTCGTCGCCGCGACGGTCGCCGCGCTCGTGGGCCCGGCGCTGCTCGGCCGGATCGTCGATCTGGCGGTCAGCGGTCGATCGGCCGCGGCGATCACCGCCCCGGTCGTCGGGTTGCTCGTGGCGGCGGGGGCCAACGGCGTGCTCCAGGCGATCGGCACCGTGCTCGTGGCCCGCCTGGGCGAGCTGTCGCTGGCGGTGCTGCGGGAGCGGGTGGTGGACCGGGCGTTGCGGGTACCGCTCGACGACGTCGAGCGTGCCGGTACAGGCGATCTTCTCTCCCGGGTCTCCGACGATGTGTCGACCGTCTCCTACGCCTTCCGGGACGTCCTGCCCCGGCTGGTCACGTCGGCGCTCACGATCGGGCTCACCGTGGTGGGGCTGGGCGTGCTCGACCCTCGGCTGGCGCTCGCGGGGTTGGTCGCCGCACCAGTGCAGATCCTGGCGCTGCGCTGGTACGTGCCCAAGACGGGGCCGATGTACGCCGCCGAGCGGGTCGCCAAGGGGGCGCAAGCGCAAGCGCTGCTGGACAGCATCGGTGGCGCGGCCACGGTGCGAGCCTTCCGGCTTGGCTCTTCTCACCTGCGGCGGGTCGCGGACCGCTCGCTGGCTGCGGCGGACACCTCGTTCCGGGCCGCCATGACCCAAACCTGGTTCTTCCACCGCCTCAACCGCGCGGAGCTCGCGGGCCTGTCCACGGTCCTTATCGCCGGCTTCTTCCTCGTGCGGTCTGGGACGGTCACGGTTGGCGACGCGACCGCCGCCGCGTTGTACTTCCAACGGCTGTTCAATCCGTTCAACATGTTGCTGAGCTTGGTCGACGACATCCAGTCGGCGATCGCTTCGCTTGCCCGCCTGGTCGGCGTCGCCGAGCTGCCCGCCCCACCCGAGCCGGCCCAGCCCGCCGAGCCCGCCGACGCGTCGGTCGAGGCCAGCGACCTCTACCACGCCTACGTGCCCGGCCACGAGGTGCTCATCGGCGTCGACCTGTCGATGGCGGCGGGGGAGCGCGTCGCGCTGGTCGGGGCCAGCGGCGCGGGCAAGACGACCTTGGCCAAGCTCGTGGCCGGTGTGCACGACCCGACGTCCGGCCAGGTCCAACTCGGAGGCGCGAGCCTCGATGCGCTCGGGCCGGCCGCCACCCGGCGTGCCGTCGCGCTGATCACCCAAGAGGTCTACGTCTTCGCCGGGACGCTGGCCGAGGACCTGCGCCTGGCGCGCCCGCGGGCTACCGACGCCGAGTTGGAGGACGCCCTCGACGTCGTCGGCGCGCTGGCGTGGGTGCGGGCGTTACCCGAAGGGCTGGCTACCGTGGTCGGGCACGGTGGGCACGATTTGACCGCTACCCAAGCCCAGCAGCTGGCACTGGCCCGCCTCGTCCTGGCCGACCCGCCCGTCGCGATCCTCGACGAGGCCACCGCCGAGGCCGGCAGCGCGGGCGCGAGGGTCCTCGAGAGGTCGGCTGCCCGCGCGTTGCAAGGCCGCACCGCGCTGGTGATCGCCCACCGCCTGACACAGGCCGCCACCGCCGATCGCATCGTCGTCCTCGACGCCGGCCGGGTGGTCGAGGTTGGCACCCACGACCAGCTCGTCGCCGCCGAGGGCCCCTACGCCGCCCTGTGGACCGCCTGGTCCAGCTCACGCCGCTAGCGCTTGAGAAACCGTGATCGACAAAATGTTGTGGGACTTGGATCCGCAAAGTCGTTGCGCGTGAGCCAAGTTTGTGAGTCGTGTTGCAGGTGTTGCACGAGTTGCGAGCCGGCTGGCGATGACCCGCCGGTCCACTCCCCGAACAGGGATTTCAGGCCAGATACGCCCCTAAATCCCTGTTCGGGGAAACGCTGTCATGCCTCACACGCTCGTCGGGCCAGGGCGAAGCGCCGCTCGCGTGAGCCGCCGAGCGGTTGGGGTGGGCCGGACCGTGTGCGATTTCGCGGAGCACCTCTACCAGGTGACGAGGGCCGCTACCCGAGCGGCGAACGCGCTGAGGTCGTCCAGGCCGCCGTCGTGGACAAACCGGGCCAGCCGGTCGTCGTCCACCTCGGCGTAGACGTGCACGATCAGGTTCCGGGCGCTGGCCAGCGCCATCATCCGATCCGCGAGTTCGTCGTCGAGCACCCCGACCTCGGCGAGCACGCGGAAGGCATCCCGTAATCACGGGGCACCCGGTGGCCGTCGGCGGCGATCACGTGGTTGGCCAGGTCGATACAGATCTGCGCGGCCGTCTGCACCAGATGGCGACGGCGGTAGGGGTCGGGATGCTCCTGGGCCAGCAGCGACCGGTAGCGTTCGAGCAGCGTCAGCAGCCGGCGGACCCGATCCTCGTCGACCATCAGCGCAGGCCCACGGCCGCGACTCGGCGCAGATAGGCCCGGGTGGTGTCATGGACCACGGAGCGGAAGTCGATCCAGCGCAAGCGGGCGTCGACCTCGAACCGGACCCGGCGGGCCTCGTCGCCGGAGAACACCCGGTAGCCCTGCTCAGCGACCCGACCCCGCAGTTCGAGGGTGGCCCGGTCGAGATCAACGACATCGACCGCCGTGCCCAGAACGGCTGCCAGGTCGGCGCCCAGCCGCACTGTCGCGTCCAGCGGCGGGTCGGGCGCGGCGAACAGCACGGCGACATCGTGGTCGCTCGCTGGCCCGGCCGTCCCCTCGGCCCGCGAGCCGAACAGGTACGCCACCGCGACGTCGTGCGCTCGGAACACCTCAGCCAATTCCCGCTGCTCCATGGGTCCATCGTGCCACCCGCGCAGGACACCGACCAGCCCGACGGCCCGGGCGCCTTCTCCTCCGAGGTCGGCTGGCTCGTCATCTTGGCCGCGGCGTCAACCCATCTCGGTGGGTTGGGCGGTGGCGCGGATCTGGTGGGTGGCCGGGCGATGGTGGGCGCTGACGGGGATGACGAGTGGGGTGCCGGCGACGGGGTCGGGGATGATGCGGCAGTCGAGGTCGAACACTTGCTCGACGAGCTCCTCGGTGACGACGTCGGCGGGGCGGCCCTCGGCGACGATCTCGCCGTTGGCCATGGCGACGATGTGATGCGCGTAGCGGCAGGCGTGGTTGAGGTCGTGGAGCACGAGCACGATGGTGCGCTCCTCGGTCTGGTTGAGCTCGACGAGCAGGTCAAGGACCTCGACCTGGTGGGCGATGTCGAGGAAGGTGGTGGGCTCGTCGAGCAGCATGATCGGCGTGCCTTGGGCCAGGGCCATCGCGATCCATGCGCGTTGCCGCTGGCCTCCGGACAGCTCGTCGACGGGCCGGTTCGCGAGGTCGGCGGTGCGGGTGGCCTCCAGCGCGGCGGTGACGACGGTCTCGTCCTCGGTCGTCCATTGGCGGAACCAGCGCTGGTGTGGGTACCGGCCGCGGCCGACCAGGTCGGCGACGGTCAGGCCCTCCGGCGCGACCGGTGACTGGGGCAGGATCCCCAGTTTCGTGGCGACCTCCCGGGTCGGCAGCCGTGAGATGCGCTTGCCGTCCAGGTACACGGTCCCGCCGCGCGGTTTAAGCAGGCGGGCCAGGCCCCGCAGCAGCGTGGACTTGCCGCAGGCGTTGGCGCCGACGATGACCGTGATCTGCCCGGGGGGGATCTCCAGGGACAGGTCGTCGATGACGAGGCGGTCGTCGTAGGCCAGGCGCACGTTCCGGGCGGACAGCTGTGGACCGCTCACTGGCGTTAGCCTCCTCTTCCGACCTTGTTGGCGTGGGCCAGCAGGTACAGGAAATAGGGTGCACCGACGATCGCGGTGATGACCCCGACGGGCAGCTCGACGGTGCCGAACGCCTGCCGGCCGACCAGGTCGGAGGCCAGCGTGATCAGCGCGCCGGTCACGGCCGCGGGCAGGAGCGCGCCGCTGGCCGAGCCGGTGAGCCGGCGGGCGATCTGTGGGGAGATCAGGTCGACGAACGCGACCGGGCCAGCCGAGGCGACTGCGGTCGCCGCCAACCCGACTCCGGCCAGGATCAGCCCCGCCCGGGACATCTCGATCCGCACGCCCAGCCCGCGGGCGGCGTCGTCGCCCAGCTGGAGGCCGCGGAGGTGGCGGCCGAGCAGCAGCGTGGCCGGGACCAGCACCAGCATGGCCGCGCCCACCGGGCCGACGTGCTCCCAGCCGCGCCCGTTGAGGCTGCCGGTCAGCCACACGGTGGCCCGTGCGGCGTCGTAGATGTTCGCGCGCGTCAGCAGGTAGGACGTGCCGCTGCCCAGCACTGCGGTCACACCGATGCCGACCAGGACCAGCCGGTAGCCGGTGACCCCCCGCCGGTAGGCGAGCAGGTAGATCGCGACCGCCGTGGCCAGCGCGCCGATCAGCGCGCCAGCGGTGACGCCGATGGTGTTGGGGTCCAGCGCGACGATCACGAGCACCGCGGCGAAGGCGGCGCCGGCCTCGATCCCGATGATGCCCGGGCTGGCCAAGGGGTTGCGGGCAAGGCTTTGGAAGATGGCTCCAGACATCCCGAAGGCCGCGCCGACCAGCATCCCAGTCAGCGATCGGGGCAGCCTCAGCACCCGCACGATGAAGTCGCTGTCCGGGTTGCCCTGCCCCACCATCGCGGGGAACACGTCGGACAGCGGGATGGGGAAGTCTCCGACCGACACGTTGACCGCGGCGGCGAGCACGACCAACCCGAAGATCACGACGCACACCGAGAGCGTGCGCGCGGACAGCCGCGCCGAGACCGGAGGGCGGGCCAGACGGACCGCGACCTGGTCGGCGCCCAGCGACGGCAGCCGCTCGACCGTCACCACGCGCCGCTGCTTTACGGGCGCGCTCACAGCTCTGCCAGCTTCCGGCGGCGGACCAGGGCGATGAAGAACGGCGCGCCGATCACCGCGGTGACGATGCCGACCTGGACCTCGCTGGGGCGGGCGACGACCCGGCCGATCACGTCGGCGCCCAGCAGCAGGATCGGCGCGAGCACCGCGGAGTAGGGCAGCACCCAGCGGTAGTCGGGGCCGGTGATCGCCCGTGCGACGTGCGGCACCGTGAGCCCCACGAACCCGATCGGCCCCGCCGCGGCAACCGACGCGCCGACCAGCAGCACGACCGCGGCGGCGGAGATCCCTTGGGTTAACTTGACGCGCTGGCCGAGCGATCGCGCGACGTCCTCGCCGAGGTTGAGCGTGTTGAGCGCTCGTGACAGCCCGATCGCGCCGACGCCGCCCACCACCAGAAACGGCGCGACCTGCGCCAAGATCAGCGCGTCCCGGCCGGCCAGCGAGCCGACCGCCCAGAAGCGGTACTGGTCCAGGGTCGCGATGTCGAGCAACAGCACCGCCGTCGTCAACGCTCCGAGCAGCGCGCTGACCGCCGCGCCGGCCAGCGCGAGCTTGATCGGCGTCGCGCCTTCCCGCCCCAGCGAGCCGAGCGCGTACACCAGCGCGCTGGCCGCCGCGGCCCCGACGAACGCGAACCACACGAACACCGACAGGCTGCCGATGCCGAACACGAAGATCGCGATCACCACGGCCAGGGAGGCGCCGGCGCTGACCCCGAGGAGGCCGGGGTCGGCGAGGGGGTTGCGGGTCACGCCCTGCATCAGCCCACCGGCCAGCCCCAGCGCGGCTCCGACACCCAGGCCGACCAGGGTCCGGGGCACGCGCAGGCTGCGGATGATGAGATGGTCGTTGGAGCCGTCGAACGCGAGGAACGCGTCGAACACCTCACCGAGCGCGATCGGCTTGCTGCCATAGCGCACGCTCGTGATCGCGACCACGCCGAGCGCGACGACGGCGAGCAACAGCGCGGTCGCCCGCCAGCCGCTCCGCTGGAGCAGCCCGCGACCCGAGGGCAGATCCCGAGACGATCCCCGCCGCCGGGCCGCCCGGGCGACCGACCGCTCGGCGGCGCCACGGGAGGGACCCTCGGACACTTGCGTAGCGGCGTCGCCGCGAACTGATCCAGACACACCTACTCCCGCCCGTCCCGCTACTTTAAGCACACCTAACTTAACAGACGGGAAAGGCGCAGGTCAACGCCCCTGGTCGGCGAGGGAGGCTCCGCGTCGTGCATGCTGTCGCGAAATGGCTGTGTCGGACGCAGCGCCACGCCGTACTGTGCAGAGTTATGCCAGAGTACCGGCATTAGTCTGCACAGTGCAGGGTAAGGCCAGTGGCTGTTGTGCCATTCGATAAGGGTTGCTTTACTTGAGGTATGGCGCGGGCAGAGGGCACATCATCAAGCCGTTCGGCGTACCCCTTTTACCAGGTCCATGTGGTGCGGGCGCAACGGGTGACGCCGCACGTGGTGCGGGTCAGCTTCGGCGGGGGTGACCTGGCCGGCTTCGCCCGGGAGTTGCCGGATCAGTAGTCAAGCTGTTCTTCCCCCTGCCCGGTCAGGCCGTGCCGGTGGTCCCCGCGCTCACCGGCGACGACGTCGCGGGTTGGTACCAGCGGTACCTGGCGATGCCCGACGACGTCCGGCCGGTGATGCGCACGCTCACGGTACGCCGGCACCGCGCCCAGACTGGCGAGGTGGACGTCGACTTCGTCCTCCATGGTGACGGCGGGCCAGCCTCCCGCTGGGCCGCGCGCGCCCAACCCGGCGATCACGTGGGCATGCTCGCGGCGCCGGGCCTGTACCTGCCCCCGGGTACCGCACAGTGGCAGCTGATCGCGGGTGACGAGACCGCGCTGCCCGCGATCGGCGCGATCGTCGAGTCCATGCCACCCACGACCCGCGCGCTGGTCTTCGTGGAGGTGGCCAGCGGGGCAGCGGAGCAGCCGCTCGACACCCCTGAGGGCGTCCAGCTGAGGTGGGTTTACCGCGGCGCGATCGCGGCCGGCCGCGGCAACGCGCTCCTTGACGCCGTCCGCGGCGCGACCTTCCCCGAAGGCCCGCCCTACGCCTGGATCGCCGGCGAGGCGCGTGCCGTGAGAATGCTGCGCCGCCACCTGGTCAACGACCGTGGTATCGACAAGGCGGCGATCACCTTCACCGGTTACTGGCGCCTCGGCAAGAGCGAGGTCGACGAGTACACCCCCGAAGAGCTTGAGGAGCTGCAGTCGACCTGATCCACGGCCAGGCCTTGCGACATGGATCAAGTGAGCCTACCCTGAGGGCATCTCGGGGTGCGCGGAACCCCGATGCGTCGACAGCATCGAGGCCCTCCTCCCCAGCTCCCGCTGGGGGCCCCGAGCGGCTGCGGTAGCGGGTATCTCCGAAGCGCTGAGGCGGCGGGTGCCATCGCCCTGCCGACCCCGCGCGCGAGGAGGAAGGAGCGCCGGTGACTCGGCATCGCCATGCGTCCATATCGCCAAGGATCCAGTTCCGACGGATCGCGGCCCTGCGGCCCGATGCGTCGACAGCATCGAGGCCCAAATCCGCAGCTCCTGCTGCGGGCCCCGACGACATCCTCGCCCAGCCGAGCGAGCACGAGGACTACACGACCGCGTGGCAGGAGGGTGTCAAGGCGCGTTTCGCTCAAGCGCGTGAGCAGCATCCGGAGTTTGCGGGCGCGACCGTGGTGGCCGCCTACGACTTCGGCGACGGCACGATCGGCCTCTACGGCCCGAGGGACCCACGCACCCGGATCGTCGGCCGCGTCTTCGGCCGGGCCAAGCGGGCGGAGGTGCTGGTCGCCGAGGTCGAGGCGCGGTTAGCGCGAGAGCGTGCGGAGCACCCCGAGTTCGAGGGCAAGACCGCTCTAGGGGACTTGGATCCGCGAAGTCATTGCGCGTGAGTCAAGTTTGGGGAGTCATGTTGACGTCGT
>JBOGED010000648.1:0-20486 GCA_050743625.1 Egibacteraceae bacterium
TATACCGCCGATATCCAGCACAAAGAACACGCTATCGTCAGGCGCGCTGCGGGATGCCGGCAGAGAGCCGCCGTGTAGCATGGCGTTCACGAGCGCGTACGGATGAACCCTGCCCGCATGAGCACGACTCGCTCGAACCTCACGCCGACGCGCCGCCGCTACGAGAGGTGCCCGACATGAGCGAACGCCACGGCAACCCACACCCTACGGACAATTCACTGGATGAGGGTGAGCAGGCGCTCTCCGTGCTCCGCGAAATCTGGAGCGCTCGGGCGCAGACCAGTGCGGATATCGACGAGGTCTGCGGCAATACCAAGGTGTGCAAGAACATGGCGAGCGTCGGCTTCCAAGGGATAGCCGGCGATGAGGCGGGCAATGATCTCCGCGCCGCCTGGAAGACCAAGCTCGAGCGCGAGGGCAAGCTGCACCCCGAAGGGAAGAGTGTGCGAGATCTCGTGCTCGGGTCGTCGGAGACGACACGCTAGACCGCTCATCGTTCCCCGCCGGCTTGGAGGAGACCGCTTTCGTGAACTACCCGAATTCCGTCGGTGAGCTGACTCAAGACTTGCGGCAAGGCAGTTACCTGGCGGATCGGGGACTTGCGACGGCGGTGTTCGTGGCCTTGTCATTGCAACGCCCCATCCTGCTCGAGGGTGAGGTGGGAGTCGGCAAGACTGAGATCGCCAAGGTGCTGGCGTCGGTCTACGGGCGCGAGCTGATCCGCCTCCAGTGCTACGAGGGGATAGACACGAACCAGGCGCTCTACGAGTGGGACTACGCTCGCCAGCTCCTTCACATCCGGGCGTTGTCTGAGCGTGACGTCAGCGACGAGGAGGCGGTCGAGAAGCTGTTCGGGCCGAAGTTCCTGCTGGAGCGTCCCCTGCTGCGGGCGATCCGCGCGGGGGACAGGGCCGTGCTGCTGATCGACGAGGTCGACCGCGCCGACGACGAGTTCGAGGCGTTCCTGCTAGAGCTTCTCTCAGACTTCCAGATCAGCATTCCCGAGGTCGGAACGGTCAAGGCGGAGCGCGCCCCATTGGTGGTACTCACCTCCAACCGCACTCGCGAGCTCCACGACGCGCTCAAGCGGCGTTGCATGTACCACTGGATCGGCTACCCGGCGCCCGACCGCGAGGTCGAGATCGTGACCGTGCGATCACCCGGTGTGTCGCGCGCACTCGCCCGCAAGGTGGTCGAGGCGGTCAACCGCCTGCGTGAGATGGATCTCGCGAAGCCGCCCGGGGTCGCGGAGACCATCGACTGGGTGCGCACGCTCGACTTTCTCGGTGAGACCGAGTTGACCCCGGACGTCGCCGAGATCACCCTCGGCTCGGTCGTGAAAGAGCGTGACGACCTGGACCTGGTGCGGGACAACCTCGAGGAAGTGACGTCCGGTGCGTGACACATCCTGATGTCGGGCGGTAATCATGGGCTCGTCTCGGTGCTCGTCAACTTCGGGCGGGCGTTACGCGCCGAGAGGATCGCCGTCGGATCGGGCGACATCCTGACGTACTGCGAGGCGATGGTCCCGTTGGACCCGACGGACCTCGCCGACCTGTATTGGGCCGGGCGGACGAGCCTCATCACCCGCCGTGACGACATCCCGATCTACGACGAGGTGTTCCGTAGCTTCTTTCTGGGGGCGAGCAACCCCGTCCAGGAGCTGCTGCAGATCAGGGCGCAGTCAGACTCCGAGGGCGAGGTGGCATTCGAGATCCCCGCCACCGACCCTGGCGACGAGGAGCCCGAGGAGACGCTGCTCGGGCTGATGGCCTCGAACGTCGAGACCCTCAGGCACAAGTCCTTCGCCGCCTGCACCCAAGAGGAGCTGGAGGCGCTGCGGCGCATCATGGCGCGCATCCGCCTGACTCCCCCCAAGCGCCGTACCCGTCGTACCAAGACGGCGTACTCGGGACGGCGCCCTGACCTTCGCCGGACCGTCCGCGAGTCGATGCGGACGCATGGTGAGATGGTCGAGCTGTACTGGCGCCAGCGACGTGTGCGCATGCGCCCGTTGATTCTCATCCTCGACATCTCGGGGTCGATGGCCGACTACTCCCGGTGCCTGCTCCAGTTTGCGTACTCCGCGAAGCGCGCGGCGCAGAAGGTCGAGGTGTTCTGCTTCGGTACGCGCCTGACTTGCATCACCAAGCCGCTCCAGACGCGCAGCCCAGACGACGCGCTGGCCCAGGCCGCGAAGCTGGTCGTCGATTGGGAGGGAGGAACCCGCATCGGCGACTCGCTCGACGCGTTCGTGCGGAACTGGGGGCGGCGCGGTATGTGCCGCCGCGCGGTCGTGGTCATCTGCTCGGACGGGTTGGACCGAGGCGATCCAGAGGTGCTCGCCAAAGCCATGGAGCGATTGGCCCGCCTGTGCCATCACATCGTATGGATGAATCCACATAAACGCGACAACCCTAACTACCGACCTCAGACGCTGGGCATGATGGTCGCGGAACCCCATATCGACGTGCTGCTGTCCGGCCACGACTTGAGCAGCTTGGAGGAGCTCGCCGAGCTACTCCCCAAGCTGGGTTAGCAAGGAGCTACTGGTGAGATGGAGCGTGGGAATCGAGGCTGAGGGCGACCGAGTCATGACGGTCGAGGAGATCGTCGAGCTGGCCGACGCCGTCGCCGCCTCTGGTGGTATCGCGTCCGGGATCGGCACGAATCGCTACGGCGCGCAGGTCGTGGTGCTCGCCGACACCCGCGACGAGGCGATCTCGAAGGGTACCGAGGAGTTCGCCCTTGCCGTGAACAACGCCGGCCTCCCCGTGTTCCCGATCGTCCGGGTCGAGGCCACCAGCGAAGAGGAGGAGCTGTGAGGCGAGGTCGTTGCGTTTGCCCGGATAATTGAGCAAACCCAACGAGCTTGAGGGATTGCGATGGACAGCGCCGCTACGGTCGAGTGGGAAGAGGCGAAGGTCTCGCTTCGCGAGGTGGTCGAGCGCCTGAGGGTGCTGCTGTGCACGGTTGGCGACAGCAGTGCGCAGGCTCTTGGCGGTTGGAGCATCGCCGAGGTGGCGATGCATCTCTCCCAGGTAGGGGTCGCGTTGACCGGTCTTGCTCGACAGGGCGAGCCGTTCATCAGGGATATCCGGGATCTCGGCGATCTGACCACGAGCGCGGTCGAGTCAGATCCCGAGCGAGATCTCACGGTGTTGGCCGACCGGATCGAGGGTCGCGCGCTCGAATTCCTCGGCGAGATGGCCGGTTGCGCTCCCTCCGAGGCCCGTCCGTGGCTGGTCAAGGGCTCCACCGTCCCCCTCTCGGCCCTGACCTGCCACTTCCTGAACGAGGCCATCGTCCATGGCTACGACATCGCGCGCGCCGCCGGGCAGCGTTGGCCGATCGAGCCGTCACACGCCGCCATGGTGCTGTCCAGGTTCATCGTGCCGGTTCTCCGGACGCTGGATCCTCGGGCACTGGTCGACCAAACGAGAGCGGCGGGACTGCGCGCGACCTATGACATTCGCATCCGCAGGGGGCAGCGGTTCTCCTTCGCCTTCGCCGACGGGGAGCTACGGGTTGAAGACTCGTGGACACGCCGTGTGGACTGCCATCTCTCGGTCGATCCTGTCGCCTTCCTGCTGGTCATATGGGGCCGGCAGAGCCAGTGGCCGGCGATCGCCAAGGGCCAACTCACCGCCTGGGGGCGCAAGCCGTGGTTAGGCCCGCGACTCCGGTCCCTCACCCGAAACCCCTAAGGAGCGGGGGAGGCGGCGGATTCCTACACTTGGGTCTATGGACGCTGGAGTGCAGGCGTGATCCGGCTCGGATCGCTGGCAGGCTATCTGTTCGAGGGGCCGAGGGTGCTTGGCGGCTGGACGCCGCCGGACAAGCCGGCGGTGTACGTCATCTTCTACAAGCCGGACCCAGAGACGAAGCCCGATCGGTACGCGGTCATCTACGTGGGCCACTCGGACAACCTCACCGACGAGGGATTTCCCTTCAAACACCCACGCGCGCACTGCTGGGTGAAGCGGGCGGGCGGCTCGCGGTGGAGGGTCCATATCGCCACCTTCGAGGTCGCGGGTGGGGGGCGAGCGCACCGGGAGACCATCGCCCAAGAGCTGACGGCGATCTACAACCCGCATTGCAACGTTCAGAAATACGACAAGGCGTGGAAGGACGAGTGGATCGGGGAGTACTCGACCCCGCAAACGACGGGCCCGCTCGCCGCCCGCGGCCCTGACGGGTCACCACGTTAACCCGAACGTCCCCCGAACAGGGATTTCGGGTCACATGCGCCCCGAAATCCCTGTTCCGGAAATAGACTAGGCCGGTTGAGGCGCCGGTGCGGCTCCGGCGCCTCCTCGCTGCACGAGTAGGAGCATCAGCGCGCCGTAGATGATCACGATGATGCCGACGACCAGAAGCAGCGGGGCGAAGACGTTCACGGGCGGGAACGGGGTGGCCAGTGCTTGATAGTTCCCTTGTTGCTCTTCGAGCACCGGGATGACGTCCTCGCGGAAGTAGTCGCGCACGTCCACTACCGACTCGACCGGCTGCCCGTCGAAGCGCGTGAGGCCTTCGATGTCGGGCACGCTGTTCCAGCCTGCGGTCACGTCGGGGAGGTTCGTGATGGCCTGGTACAAGTTGGGGAAGTTGGTCTCGACCGCCGCCAGGACCTCTTCTTGTGAGATCCCGAGCGTTCCTGCCAGGAAGTCGACGAGGAGCGGTATCTCCGTGCTGACGTCGGACAGCGGGATCGCCTGGAGCAGTGCCAAGGTGTGCGGGAAGTTCGCCTGCAACGCTGCCACCACTTGGTCTTGGGTCAGACCGGTCTGTGCCGATACGAAGGCCAAGAGTTGCGGCACCTCAGCCGCGGCGCCGCCCTCCGGCGTCACGATCGGGGCAGCCGCGTCGGCGACCGTGGAGACGATCTCGATCCCTGCGCGAGCGCCGGCGACGCGCTCTTCGGTGAACGCCGGGCCAACCGAGCCGATCAGGGCCTGGCCACCACTCAAGCGTGGGGACAGCTGCAACGCGAAGACGAGCACCACGACCAGCGCGCCCACGGCGATGACTGTCGACCAGGCCGCCGTGGCCAGCGGGCGCGGCAGTGGGCCGGCGGTGGACAGGACCATCATCAAGATGCCGAAGACGATCACGACGAGACCGGCCACGAGCAGCAGCATTGCGAGGAAGCTCACGCCGCCGGTTCCGGCGAGGGCAACGGTGTTCTGCTGTTGCTCTTCGAGCACCGGGATGACGTCTTCGCTAAAGTAATCACGCACCTGCGGCACGGTCGTGACGGAGCTCCCGTCGAAGCGGGTGAGGCCGCCCGAGCCGGGTACGTCGTTCCAGCCTTCGGTCGCGGTCGGTAGGGCGGTGATCGCTTGCGCGAGGTTGGGGAAGTTTGCTTGGACCGCTTGTAGGACCTCTTCCTCTGAGATCCCGAGTGTCGTGGAGAGGAACGTGACCAGCTGCGGTATCTCCGCGCTGACCTCGGACAGCGGGATCGCGTTCAGCAGCGCGTAGGTGTGTGGGAAGCTGCCCTGCAACGCCGCGAGGACCTGGTCAGGGGTCAGGTTCGCCTGAGTCGCCACGAACTCGACCAAAGGTCCTACCTCAGCTGCGGCTCCGCCTTCCGGCGTCATGATGGGATCGACCGTATCGACCGCTGAGGAGACGATCTCGATCCCTGCGCGAGCGCCGGCGACACGCTCTTCAGTAAACGCCGGACCGGCGCCGTCCAGCACCCTCTGGCCAGCGGCAAGGCGTGGGAACAGCCCCAAACCCAGGACCAACCCCACGACGAGTACCCCTACGAGTAGGACCACCGACCACGTCAACACTCCCTGATTCATCATTCCTCCTTTGACCGATCAGTGAACCTTCTAACGGTCGTCCTCAGGGTTCGGGGCTATCCAGGCGGGGGAGCCAATCCCACGGCCTCGGTCATCCGCGACGGGCGTTGCCCTGAGGCGGGAGTCGAGACACTCCACTTCCGTTCGGCGGGCTGGTGGGTCACCGCGGCGACGATTTTCTCGGCGAGCGTGTACAGCAGCGGGAGCGCTGTGGCGACGGTGGTACCGGTCTCGTTGATGTGCTTGACGCCGGGGCCGATCAACGCCGCGTGGCCGACGATCGTGCTCACCCTCTCGTTGGCGTCGTCGAGGTTGTCGGCGACGCGGGTGAGCAGCATCCCGACCCAATAGAGGTAGATCGCGAGCACGGTGATCAACGCGACGATCGCGAGCACCGTCAGGACGATGAGCGTGGTCATTACGTCACCTTTCCGAGTGTCCTGCCCAGGAAGAGGTGGTGCTGCAGGCCCTCGGCCAGTACGCCATCGACCCCCTCGGCAGTCTGGGGGATGAGCACGGTGTTCGCGGTGTTCTTCGTAATCGTCCGCAGGGTGTCGCGGACCTTAATGACTTCCCGGTCAATGATCTTGACGAGCAGTATCAGGAAGCTCAGGAGCAGGATCACCACGAGCACGACAGCGAAGCTCACTCCGATAGCGAGCCACCAGTAGGTAATCTCCTCAGCCGGCATCGTTAGCCTCCAAGCCGCGCGCGTCCGCGCGCGAGTCCACGAGTAATGACGACCGCATGGTCGATAGTCGTTCGCAGCGCGGCGAGCGGCCGCGTGTTCTCCTCGGCTTGCTGTAACGCCTCGTTGATCATCGGCGCGTAGATGCCGATCTTGAGCGCGAGGTACAGGATCCAGCCGACGAGGATCGCGACGACTACCACGACCACCGTCCCGATCCCGAACCCCACGTACCAGCCGGTCAGATCTGCGGCCTCAGCTGCCTGCGCGAGAAACGCGGTAATCACGTCACCCTCCTTTCCAGTGGCTCATGCGTGGTCACTTTTCCTTCACCGCCGTCGTCTCAAGGTAGTTCACGATCGTCTGGGTCGGAGTCTGGACGTTGTGCGCATCTTTGAGGTGTTGAGCCATCTTGCGCTTCAACTCTTCTTTGTCAGTTGCCGTGAACTCGCTCTTACATTCTGGGCTTACACAGCGGAACTCTTTCATTACGGCTCCTTCCGGCCTTGGCCGGGTACGTCACACTGTCTCGCAGAAGTCTCTTACCGGTTTGAGGTTCGCATTGACCGATGTGAGAGCCGCCGGGACCGTGCTGGTCTGGAGCGCGATCGCCCGGACGCCCACGATGACGGTGGCAAGGGTGTAGCTCACATGTTTGAGGTCGATGATGACCTTGGTCAGAGCCACCGCGATGGCACCGATGATCAGCGCGGCGATCAACAACGTGACCCACGCAACGAAAGGCATGGCTTCTCCTTCCTTGAGCTATGAACCCAACAGGCGGCCAACGCTGCCCGCGTACCGGACGGCGCCAACCTTTATTGCTTCGACGGCTTTATCGGTCTTGGCCAGGAGGTCTGGCACATGGTCGAGGTTGCCAGTGAGGGCAACGCCGTTTTGCAAGATGTCGTCCACGGTCTTACGGATGCGCGCGACCGGGGTAAGCACACCTTTCAGTAGCCATAAGACCACAGGAAATACCACGACGAGTAGGATGAGATTGCCGATCCACCAAAGCATTCCGAATCACTCCTTTCTGTCATAATCACGCGGCTTTCGCGCCGAACAGCCGGCCGAAGAATCGTTTGAAGGCCATGATCATCGCCTTGAACCCGATGCTGAAGCCTTGCGCCGGAGCCGCGGCCACCTGTGCTGACGCCTCGCCCCGGCTTTCCCTGTCGATGTTGGCCGCGATGCAGCTGGCGAAGTTCCCCATGAGCACCTTCGTGACGTCAGAGATCATGCCTCTGCCGAACTGGGCGGCCGCTCCCGAGACCTGGATGTCCTGGGAAACCTTGACGAGCGTCCCCTCACCGGAGGGCGCAAGGGTCGAGGTCACCGACATGCTGGCCTGGCCCTTGCCCTTCTCTTCGGATCCCGACGCGTGTATCACGATCCGTCTCGCGGCTTCGTCGCGCTCCACGATCTTCGCCGTGCCCGAGAAGCGGAGGGACACTGGCCCCAGCTTGGTCGTGACGCGACCCTTAAACTCATTGTCGCTGACGACCTCGGTCAGCTCGGCGCCGGGCATACACGGCGCGATACGGGGGACATCGAGTAAGTGCTCCCACACCTTGTCGAGGGGTGCGGCGACCTCAAACTCGTTCTCGATCAGCATCTATCCCTCCCAGAGTGGCCGGTTCAGGCAATTCGAGATGTGGTCTCCGTCCGTTGGTACGCTTCGGGATCCTTCTCAAACGCCTTCCGGCATGCCGGGCAGCAGAAGTAATACGTGACACTGGCGTGCTCGAAGTGATGGCGTGCGGACGCGATGTCCACGGTCATGCCGCACACCGGGTCGATCGCCTCTCGTGCCTCAGCGGTCTCTCCCGGCACTGGGGCAGACAACCCTCCCGCGGCGCGGAGCCTTACCAGCTCGGCAAGGATGGCGACGGCGATCTCGCGGTGCGTGATCTTCCCAAGGTCGAGACCGGCGGGTACCTGCACGCGGTCGAGCGCCTCTTTCGGGAGCCCTCGATCCTGCAGGTAGCCGAGCACCGCCGCGCCGCGCCGGCGAGACCCCACCAGACCGATGTAGGCGGGGTTGGCCGCCAATGCCCGCTCCACGGCATCCTCGTCGCGATGGCCTTGCGTGGCCACGACGACGATCGAGCGCTCCGTTACCCCGGCCGCCTCGTAGTCGAGGCCGCTGACGACATGCTCGACGAGCGGGTAATCCTCGGTGGACCCACCGTCGGTGTCCATGAGCACGGCGCGCCACCCGATCGCCTGTGCCATAAGCACGAGGGCGTTCGCCATCGGCGAGCGCCCTACGACCACGAGGTGCGGGTTCGGCTCTACCGGCTCGATATAGACCTCCAATGCCCCCTCGCTCTGGCACGAGATCGGCACGAAGGTCATCCCATCCCGAGCCGCCACCTCGAGGTCAGGAGTTCCCAGGAACAACAGCCGCGGCACGCCCTCCGCGAGCACGTGCCGCGCCTGGAGGACCACCACCGGCTCGGCGCAGGCGCCGCCGATCCAGCCGTACACCTTCCCCGATGCCGTGATGACGGCCCGGTAGCCCTGCTTACTGGAGGAGGGGCCTCGCCGCCACACGACCGTCGCGAGCGCGAACGCCTCTCCTCGCCGCGACAGCTCGCGAGCGTGTTCGAGGACGTCCCACCCATCTATGGTCATCGACGGCTCACTAAAGTCCTTCGGGATCAGTCGGTGCGAACGGGTGGCGCACCGGATATGTCACGCCGGTACTTGATGGCCTCCCACACCCGGTCTGGGAGCAGGGGCATATCGATGTTGCGGACACCGGTGTCCTCGAGGGCATTCATCACGGCGTTGACGAACGCCGCCGGGCCACCCACGGCCGCGCACTCGCCGACGCCCTTCGCGCCGATCGGGTGGTGCGGGCACGGGGTGACGACCTCGTGGAGCTCGAAGCCCGGGGTCTCCCACGACGTCGGCAGCAGGTAGTCCATGTAGTTCGACCCGACGCAGTTGCCCTCGGCGTCGAAGGTCATGAACTGCATGTTCGCCATGGCGTAGGCCTCGGTGAGGCCACCCATGATCTGGCCTTCGACGATCATGGGGTTGATGCGCACGCCGCAGTCGTCGACGGCGACCATCCGGAGCACGTCCCAGACGCCGGTCGCCTCGTCGACCTCGACCGTCACGATGTAGACCGCGAAGGGCCAGGTCAGGTTGGGTGGGTCATAGTAGGCGTTGTTCTCGAGCCCTGGCTCCATGCCGTCGGGCATGTTGCTATAGGCCGCCATCGCGCATTCCTGGATGGACACGCCCCGGTCTGGGGCGCCTCGGATGTAGAAGCGCCCCAGCTCCCACTCCACGTCCTCCTCCGATACCTCGAGGAGGTGCGCCGCGAGCTTCCTGGCCTTGGCGCGGATTTTCCGGGACACCATCGCGACGGCCGCCCCCGCGACCGGCGTGCTGCGCGAGGCGTAGGTGCCCATGCCGAACGGGGTGTTGTCGGTGTCGCCCTCTTCGACGATCACGTCGGCGGCGGGGATGCCAAGCTCGTGGCTGACGATCTGTGCCCAGGTGGTCTCGTGCCCCTGGCCCTGGGTCTTCGCGCCGGTCCGGAGGATCGCCTTCCCCGTCGGGTGCACCCGCAGCTCGGCCGAGTCGAACATCTTGATGCCCAAGATGTCGTACTCGCGGGAGTTGCCGGCCCCGAGTGGCTCGGTCATCGTGGAGATGCCGATCCCGAGTCGACGGCCCTGGGCGCGAGCCGCTTTCTGCTCGCGCAGGAAGTCCTTGTAGCCGATCGCCTCGAGCCCGACGTCGAGGCACCGCTCGTATTGCCCCGAGTCGAGTAGGAACCCGAACGGCGTGCGGTACGGGAACTGGTCGTCCTTGACGAGGTTGCGGCGCCGGAACTCGGCGGGATCCATGCCCAGGTCAGCGGCGGCCGCCGCGATGATGCGCTCTTGGAAGAACATCGCCTCGGTAACCCGGAACGAGCACCGGTACGCGACGCCGCCAGGCGCCTTGTTCGTATAGGTCCCTTGGGCCGTGATGTGGCCGTACGGGATGTCGTAGCAGGCGAACGCCGAGTGCAGCAGCCCGATCTTGAACTTGCTCGGCTGGGCGTCGGAGAAGAACGCGCCGTGGTCGCTGTCCGCGTGGAAGCGCACCGCCTGGATCTTGCCGTCCTTGCTCAACGCCAGCTCGCTCTGCAGGTACATGTCGCGCGCGAACCCGGTGGAGATCAGGTTGCCGGACTTGTCCTCGATCCACTTGACCGGTCGCCTGAGCAGGATGGAGCACAGGATCGAGCACACGTACCCCGGATACACCGGGACCTTGTTGCCGAACCCGCCGCCGATGTCGGGCGCGATGATCCGGATCATGTGCTCGGGTAGCTCGGCCACCAGCGCCACGGCAATCCTGATGATGTGCGGCGCCTGCGTGGTCATGTAGACCGTGAGCTTGCTCGTCGAGGGGTTGAAGTCCGCGATGGACCCGCAGCACTCGATCGGCGACGGGTGGGACCTCGGGTAGTGCAGCTGCAGCTTCGAGACCTTGTCCGCCTTGGCGAAGGCGCGATCCGTGCCCTCTTTGTCGCCGACCTCCCAGCGGAAGATGACGTTGTCGTTCTGCCCCTCTTTGTCGTCGCGGATCAGCGGCGCGCCGGGTGCCACGGCCTGCTGCGGGTTGACGATCGGGGGCAGCGGGTCGTACTCGACGACGATGGCCTCGCACCCGTCCTTGGCGATGTAGGGATCGTCGGCGACGACGCACGCGACCTCTTGCCCCTGGAAGCGCACCTTGTCGGTGGCGAGCACCGCCTGCGTGTCGTAGGACAGCGTCGGCATCCACGCGAGGTTGCGCTGAGCCATCATCTCACCGGTCAGCACCATGTGCACACCTGGGATCTCCCAGGCCTTGCTCGTGTCGATCGACTTGATCCGTGCGTGGGCTATTGGGCTGCGGAGGATCTCCATGTGCAGCATGTTGGGCAACTTGAAATCGTCGGTGTAGTTGCCCCTCCCGCGAATGAAGCGGTCGTCCTCAACCCGCTTGCGGCTCGAGCCCAAACCACCGATCTTGATCTCGTCTAGCGCCACGCCATATCTCCCGTTGTCGTTGAGCTATTGCCCTCGTCACACGGCCGCTGCCGGCCGCATCTTCTCGGCGGCCCACAACACTGCCTTCACAATGTTCTGATAGCCGGTACAGCGACAGAGATTGCCGGACAATGCCCAGCGGATGTCCTCTTCCGTCGGATTGGGATTCTCCGCGAGCAGTGCCTTGGCGGTCAGCATCATTCCAGAGGTGCAGAAGCCGCATTGCAGACCGTGCTCCTCCTTGAACCCTTCTTGCATCGGGTCGAGCTCGCTCGCCATGCCGAGGCCCTCGACGGTGGTGACCTCGTGCCCGTCCGCCTGGACGGCGAGCATCGTGCACGACTTCACCGGCCTGCCGTCGTAGAGCACGGTGCACGCGCCGCAGTTCGTCGTGTCGCAGCCGATGTGCGTGCCGGTCAGCCTCAGCCCCTCGCGGAGGAGATGGGCCAAGAGCAGGCGAGGCTCGACATCGACGGTGGTCGGCTCCCCGTTGACCGTGACCGTGATCCGGCGTTCTTCCACTAGGGTCTCCTGACGTCGCGATGAGTGATTCGTTGTCGTTGCGTCATGCGGCTTGGACCTCGCTGTTGCCTAACGCGCGCATCACGAAAGTGTGGACAACGTTGCGCTTGTACTCCGCGCTACCCCGATGGTCGCTCCTCGGTTGTGCCGCTTCGGCCGCCAAGTTGGCTGCTTCCTCGATCACGCTAGAGTCCAAGGTCTTGCCGACGAGCGCCTCCTCCGCTGCGGTGGCTTGGATGTTGAAAGGCCCAACACCCGTGAGGGCGATGCCGGCGCGGGTCACGCTCCCGCCATTCGACTCGAGCGCTACCGCGACGCCGACGGTGGCGAAGTCCCCAACCCGCCGCTCGAGCTTGAAATAGGTCCCCGACACGGTTCCCTGCGGTGCCGGCACGCGGGCTTCGATCGCGATCTCCCCTGGCCGCAGGGCGCTTTGGAACGGCCCAGTGATGAACTGCGATGCCGGGATGGTGCGCCTGTTATTGACGGCGACGGCGACGATCTCCGCGCCGAGCGCCATCATCACGGACGCCCAGTCACCTTGCGGATCGGCGTGGCACAGGGACCCCACGAGGGTTCCACGGTTGCGAACGATCGGGTCGGCGATGAGCGGAGCCGCCGCTGCCATCGTCGGCTGCCGGCTTCGCAAAAGCTCAGAGCGCTCGAGATCGCTGTGCCGGCACAACGCGCCTATGCGCAGCGTCCCGTCCGGCTCCGCCTGGTGGTAACCAAGGCCCGGGATGTTGTTGATATCGACGAGGAGCTCTGGCGTAGCGAAACGCAACTTGACCAGCGGGATGAGGCTCTGGCCACCGGCCAGCACCTTCGCCTCGTCACCGTAGGTTCCCATGAGGTCGAGCGCTTCATCGAGGGAACGCGGGGCCTCGTAGCGGAAACGAGACGGGTACATCCATTCCTCCTGTCGTCAAGACCTTTCGCGGAACTCCTGCTCACCTGTTCAGCGGCATTCCGGTTATTTCCGTGAGCCGCGGAAGTGCTTTAGGACCTTAGGTTTGGCTGCGGATTCGGCGTTGGGTTCGGGCGCGGGCGCGGGTTCAGGCGCGGGCGTGGCCGTGGCCGTGGCCGTGGCCACCGGCATGGGTGCAGGCTCGGCAACCGCCACGGGAAGCGATTCCTCCTCAGGGTCCGGGCGTGGTTGCTGGTGGGGTGGCCAGGGTCCCACCACAGGTTGCGCGGCGATCTTGAGCCAGTCGATGATCTCGGGCCAGGCCCAGACGGTTGGGCTCTTCCCGGTCTTGGGAGCGTGCTCGATTAACTCGTACAAGCGGGGGTTGCCCTGACTGTGCCCGGTGGATTCGATCCCCATCCGCTGTTCCCTCTCGCTCGGCGGAAAACGCCCCAGCACAACTGAGCGCACTCGACGGTGTGGACATGCTCACACAAGATGCGGCGGGTGTGTCAAGAGACTCTTTTTACCGGGCACCCGCTATCGCCAGAACTTGGTGGCAATGAAGGCGGCAATGAAGCGGAAACCCAGACCTCACAAGACGGTGCACGCGTCACCACGTCATGCTTTCGCAGCCCTGGTGAGTGTCGGGCTCTACCTGCAAGGTGGCGTGGTCGATGTGATAGCGGTCTGACAGGAGATGTCGGGCTTGGTCGAGGACCCGGTGAGGATCGGCACCGGTGCAGGTCATGAGGTGAACGGAGGCGACCTCCATCGCCGAGGTGAGCGTCCACACGTGCAGATCGTGGACGTCGACCACATCGTCGATGGCGGCGAGCTCGCCGCGAAGCGCATCCAAGTCAATCTCCGGCGGGGCGGCTTGGAGCAGGATCCGCAGCGCGTGGCGGCCCAGCCGCCACGTCCTGGGAAGGATGAACAGTCCAATTCCCACGGCGACCATCGGGTCGATGTAGGGCCAGCCGGTGGTCGCCAGCACGACCGCGGCGACTACCACGCCGATCGATCCGAACATGTCGGCCAGCACCTCGAGGTAGGCACCCTCGACGTTCAAGCTTTCCTTCGAGCCCTCCCGGAGCAGCAGGAAAGCGGCAACGTTAACGGCTAGGCCCGCGACGGCGACCAGAAGCAAGGGAACACCGAGCACCTCAGGGGGGTCTTGCAGCCGCCGGACGGCCTCCCACAGCACGAAGAGCGCGACCCCGAATAGCAGCACCGCGTTCGCCAGCGCCGCGAGGATCTCCAGCCGGTACACCCCGAAGCTTCGCTGCACGCTGGGCCGCTGGGCTCTCGCCGCCTGGATGGCCGCTAGCGCCATTCCCAAGCCGATCACGTCCGTGAGCATGTGCCCCGCGTCGGACAGCAGCGCCAGCGAGCGGGTGTACAGCCCCGCGGCCACCTCAACGACGAAGAAGGCGAGGATCAGCCCGAAGGCCCAAGCGAGCCGCGATCGGTGTCTCCCCCCCGCGCTGAGGGCCGCAGCCAGCGCCGGGCCGTGGGAGTGCCCGTGATCTCCGTGACCGGCTCCGTGGCCGGTCACGTGGGCGTATCGTGACGTAGGTGCTCGCGGGAGAGGTCCAGCAGCATCCGCACGTGGGCGTCGTCCAGCTGGTAATACATCATCCGGCCGTCCCGGCGGCTGCGGACCACCCCCGCCGTGCGGAGTAACCGCAGCGCATGGGACACCGCCGGCTCGGAGACGTCAACCGTGGCGGCGAGGTCGCAGACGCACAGCTCGCCGGCTTCGACGAGCGCGTACAGGAGCCGAGCGCGAGTCGGGTCGCCGAGCAGGCGGAACATGCCCGCCAGCCGCTCGGCCTCCTCCGCCGAGACGAGCCGCTCCCGGGTGGCGGCGACCCGCGCGGGGTCCACCGACCGGACCGTGCAGCCATCGATCCGCACGACGCCTTGCTCGGTCCTGTCCACAGAGTCCCTCCATCTGAATATTTGCTCAGATGTTAACCGGAGGATGCGCCTAGTGGCCAGGGTTTCTCACGCATGGAGGCCGTTGCGAAATCCGTGCGGGTCACCGGTCGGAGTGCGACGCCTCAACAGCAACTTTCCTTCGGATGCGCAGGAAAATGGCGCCCCAAGCTCGCCAGCCAGCGTCTGGCCCGCAGTTTTCCTTCGTATGCGGAGGAAAACTGCAGTTGACCACGCCGGGGCGCCTCGGGCGCGTGCGGCCGTGCGCCAGTCCCGAGCGCGCCGCACGTCGATTCTGCAACACCCTGCATACGTGAGGAACCCTGGCCGTAAGGGGTGCGTCCTACGCGGCGAGCAGGCCGGTGGCGTACATGAACAGCAGGCCACCCAGGAAGCCCAGCAGACCGAAGCTCGAGCGGAGCGCGGTGTCCCGGCCGGCGCTGCGCCCCACAGCCCAGATGACCTGCGCGATGGTGCCGGCCGCGATCCCGAACGCGATGGCCGACCAGGCGGGGGACAGGGTGAAGCCGCCGGCCAGCGCGCCGGCGATGGTGGGTGCACCGGCGAGTGCTCCGAGAGCCGCGAAATGCCACCGGGCCGGCCGATCGGCTTCAGAGCGGATCGGCGCGACGATGGCGAGGCCCTCGGTGGTGTTGTGAATCGCGAAGCCGAGGACCAGGAACGTGCCAAGCGCCACCTCACCGGCGGCGAGGGCGGCACCGACGGCCAGCCCCTCGCCGAGGTTGTGCAAGCCGATGCCAGCGGCGATGAAGTACGCCAGCGCCAACCCCGTGAGGGCCCGAGGCTGGCCACCCGCCGATCCTGCGCCAGCTTCCCTTCCCAACCTGTCTCCCAGCGCCACCAACGCCATGGCGGCAGCGAGCGCGCTGATCGCGAACAGCAGCAACCCGTCGAGCACGGCGGCGGTTTGGGCGGCGAATTCCAGGCCCTCGGCGACGGTGTCGACGAGCAGGAAAGCCAGCAGCCCGAGCGTGAACGCGAGGAAGAATCCGAGCCAGCGGTCGGACGCGCGGCGTAGCGCGGGCAGCCAGCACAGACCGATGGCTACGGGGATGACCCCGATGTACAAGCCCAGCAGCGCATAGATGCCGATCGTTCGGGCATCGGTCTGGGGGGTTAAGGCGGCGGCCTCGATGTCATGGGTGATGGTCACCCCCGTGGAGGTGAGCAGTGTGATCGCCAAAGGTTGACCATCGTCCCAGGGATAGGGGATGACCACGGTCGCCGTGGCGAGCCGGCCGAGCGTGGGGTTGTCGATGGTGTGGTCCCAGTAGGCGTCGTTGACGAGAACCTGGGCGATATTGACTTCGTCCGGACCGTCGTTGCGGACGCTCAGCTCGATCCGGTTCGGGGTAAGCACCGTCTGTTCGAAGGCGATGGCCTCGACCGGTGGCACTTCCCGGAGTGAGGCGATCGGGTTGAACGCGAGGAACAGGCCGACCAGCGCGACGATGACGGCGACAGGGAGCAGGGCGACCAGCCCGGCCCGCTGTCGTGTCTTCGGTGCCATTGCCATTAGGACACCTCGAAGAAGCTCATCCAGCCCAGGTCGACGAACTCGGTCTGGTGGGCGTGGAACATGAAGCGGCCGGGGTGGTCGTAGGTGAACTCGATCATGTGCCGCTCGGCTTGGATCATCGAGATGATGTCGGTGAAGTCGTCGGGCTCGAGCTTGGTGCCGGTGCGGTACACGTGGAAGAAGTTGGCGTGCAGGTGGATCGAGTTGAGCGGGTCGAACTCGGTGATGTTGATGACGTGCGCGCGTTGCAGCCGACCGCGCTCGATCGCGATCGGCTCCTGCGCGTAACCGAACGCGATGGTGTTGAGCGCGTACACCTCGTTCTCGCCGTCGAAGTTGGTGTCGAACGCGTTCATGACCATGATCATCTCGTTGGCGTCCGGCCGGCCCTGCTTCGGGTCGACGATGAACGCGCCGTACAAGCCCCGGTGGATGTGGTCGACCAACGGCGACGAGTGGCAGTGGTACAGGTGCGTGCCGAACGGCTCGGCGATGAAGTCGTACGTGAACGCCTCGCCCGGCCCTACCTCGCCCACGCCGGGCACCCCGTCCATGCTGGCCGGGTGAATGCCGTGGAAGTGGATGGTGTGGAGATGGCCGCTGCCGTTGGTGAAGCGGACGCGGACCCTGTCTCCCTCCGTCGCCCTGATCGACGGGCCGGGGACCCGGTTGTTGTAGGTCCAGGCCGGGAAGAACACCCCAGGCGCGACCTCGATCTCCTTGTCTACCGCATACACTTCGTACTCGCGGACGGTCCTCCCCGACGCGTCCTTGGAGACCGTTCCGGTATCGAACTCGGTGAGCAGCTGATAAGGGGTGAAACCATTGCGGGCGTGGTCCACAGTCCCGACTGCACCGAGCCCCCCGTGCGCCATAGCCATATTGGGGTTGCCGTGGGAGTCGCCGTGACCGCCAGACGGCGCCGCGCGGGCTCGAGACTGACCTTGGCTGGCCAGGGCACCAGCACCACCCGCCAGTCCAGCGGCACCCAGACCGCGCAAGAACCTCCTCCTCGCCAGCATGCTCATCCCCGCACCTCCCCTCGCCACACCCGCCGCGGACGCGCCGCGGAGGTCGGCGGACCGGTTTCCCGGCGCCGGACGGTCAGCCGCTTGCGTAATGGCGCGGCTGGGACGTCGCCGCCGGCGCGCGAGCGCGGATCATCCGTGACCGGAGTTGTGTCGCGTGTGGACCGCTTCCCGAGGGAAGCGTCTTGTTGGCTCTGGTCGAGGGAGCCGAAGATGCTGCGAACCAGTACGTCACCCAAGGCGTGCCGCTCCTCGTCCACTCGGACCCACAACGGCCCCTCGAACGGGGAACGCGTCTCGACGTGCAGGACGGTGCCCGGGCGGATCCCGAGCTCTCCCAGGTAGCGCAAGACCTTCGGGTCACGGTTCGACACACGCTGGACCAGGAACCGGCTGCCCTCTGGCGTGATGCCCAGCGGCTGAGGCCAACGCTCCTGATGCGTGCCGTCTTTGGGTGGGATCGGGTCGCCGTGAGGATCGTGCGTCGGGTGTCCCAGCACCGCGGCGATGCGCGCCTCGAGGCGATCACTGATCACATGCTCGAGCACCTCGGCCTCGTCGTGCACCTCGTCCCACGGCACGCCAAGGCACTGGTACAGGTAGGTCTCGATCAACCGGTGACGGCGGACCGTCCGGAGCGCTTGCGCCTCACCGCGCGCGGTGAGGACAAGCTCGCCTAACGGTCCGCGAATCAGCAGCCCTTCGGCCTCCAGCCGCTTGACCATCGCGGACACCGACGGCGGTGACACACCCAGACGCTCGGCGAGCCGAGCGTTGACCGCGTGCTCGCCTTGAGTCGCGAGGGCATAGACCGCCTTCAGGTAATCCTCGACCGCACCCGTCGTTCTCATGGTGTTACCCGCTCCTTCAGCCCACTGTTAGTCTAGGCTAACGTCAAGAGTTTGACCAGGCCAAATCCGCGATGCGGGTTCACTCGAGTCGCAGGAGGCCGCGTTGCAGCGCCGCGACGACCGCGGCGGTGCGGTCGTCGACGCCAAGCTTGCCGAACACGTGAATGAGATGCGTCTTGACCGTTGCCTCGCTGATGAACAACGCGCCGGCGATCTCCTTGTTCGTCGCGCCGCGTGCGACGTGGCGGAGCACCTCTACCTCACGATCCGTCAACGTTTCGGCCACCGGTGCGCGGACCGCGACCATGAGGCGGGCGGCGACGGCCGGAGCCAGGACGGACTCGCCACGCGCGGCCTTTCGGATCGCCTGGAACAGCTCCTCGCGCGGTGTGTCCTTCAACAGGTAGCCGGTCGCGCCGGCCTCGACCACCCTCAGGATGTCGCCGTCGCCGTCATACGTCGTGAGCACGAGGACCCTGATGCCGGGATGGTCGGCCTGGATCCGCTCGGTCGCGGACACCCCGTCGAGGATGGGCATGCGGAGGTCCATAAGGACGACGTGCGGCTGAGATCGGCCGATCTCAGCGAGAGCCTGTAACCCGTTCGCGGCCTCGCCGACCACGTGCAAGTCCTCTTCGCCGCTGAGCATCCCGCGTAACCCGTCCCGCACGACCGGATGGTCGTCGACGATGAGGACGCGGATCGTCATCGCTGTGCCTGGCCCGACGGCAGCGTCGCCATGACGGTGGTTCCCTCACCGGGAGCGCTCTCGACGACGAGCTTGCCTCCGAGCATCGAGACGCGTTCTCGCATCCCCGCGAGCCCGAACCCACCTCGCGCCGCGTTTGTGTCGCTCATGTCGAACCCCGCGCCGTCGTCGTGCACGTCGAGAGTCGTCTGGTCCTCCATATAGGACAGCGTGACCTCGACCGCGTTCGCTCTGGCGTGCCGCCGCGTGTTCGCGAGGGCCTCCTGCGCGGCGCGGAGCAGCGTCACCTCGGCGTCGGGCGGCAGCCGGTAGGGCGTTCCAGTAGCGATCGTGCGCGCCGGGATACCCGTCTCCGCAGCCCAGCGATCGACCACTCGTGACAGGGCGTGCGGCAGCGAGGAGCCCTCGAGGAGCTCGGGGCGGAGGTCTTGGACGGAACGCCGCACCTCTGTCAGGCTCTCACGAGCCGTCCGGCGTGCCAGATCGAGATGCCGCGCCAGGGCGACCTCGTCGGTCGGCAGGGCCTGCTCGGCGGCCTCGAGTTGCGTGACGATGCTGGTCAGTCCCTGCGCGACCGTGTCGTGGATCTCCCGGGCGAGACGCTGACGCTCCTCCAGTACCCCTGCGGCCCGGGCCATCTCCGCGAGGCGAAGGTTCTCAAGCGCCAACCCGGCGGGCGTCGCGATCGTCGCCAGCTTGCGTCGAGTCGCCTCGGAAAAGGCAGTGGTGTTGTGTGACAAGATCAGCAAGGTATCCGCACTCTCGGCGCGCAGAGGTATGAGCATGGCCGCTCGTGCGCCGAAGGGCTCCGGGTCGACATCGGCTGGTTCGCGGGAAGAGGCCAGCGGCGCCTCGGGGACCGGCTCGATCGGAGGGATACCGTCCCGTTGCCAAAACACCGCGGAGGTGGGCAGCACGAGGTGGTCGACGTCCGTGAGGTCGAGGTGGTCCCCGACGGCGGCGAGCACGGCTTGGGGCGTGCGCGCCGCTCCGGCCGCCGCTCCGGCGCGGAACATGGCGTCCCGTTCCTGCGCTAACTCGTGGCGCTCCTCGCTTTGCCTGGAGATCGCGTCGATGAACACGCCGACCCCGATGCTGAGCGCCACCGAGCCACCAAGGGTCAGCAACGACCCACGGTCCGCCAGCGCGGCTGGCCAGTCGTCTCGTGGGAAGATCTGCAAGGCCAGCACGACAGCGATACCGGCGGCGGACAGCAAGTACGACTCGGCCATGGTCATGATCTGCGGGATCAAGCCGTAGAGCAGCAAGAAATAGGCGTCGCTCCGGCCGCTCAGCGCCCACACGAACGCCCCCGTCCCCGCGAGGTAGGCGATCGCGGGAACGATCCGCCCCCACCACTGCGGGTGCGCGACCACCATGACCCAGTGCCATCCCGCGAAGCCGGTGGCGATCGCGAGGTGACCAACCGGCCTGTCCATGTC
>JBOGED010000649.1:0-12235 GCA_050743625.1 Egibacteraceae bacterium
CTGAACAGGGATTTAGGGGCGTATACGCCCCTAAATCCCTGTTCAGGGAACCACTAGTGGCTAGCGCCCCGGCCGTTGGCACTCCGCTTGCGCTGGGCACCAGCCTCTTGGACGACCTCACGAGCGAGGCCGAGGAAGCTAGACAGGTGCCAACGGCCCAAGGCCTCGTTCGCCAGTTCCTTTGGCGCGAGCCGCTCGGCGATCGCCTCGATGGTCGCGCTCATCTCCTTGCGGGTGGCGGCTATCTCGCTGTGGATATTCGCTGGCGCTTGGCCCAACGCAGGTCCTCCTTCAGGGTTAGGATCGTCTCCTCGGGCATCGGGGACAATGATTCCAGGGTGCTCTTGCCGTTAAGCGCGAGCGCGATGGCGACGAGGCTGGCGATGACCGTGATCAACAACGCCGCTGCCCACGTGGGGAGGAGCGCCGACATACCGACGATGAGCAAGGTCGTGAGCGCGGAGAGCCCGATCACGCCGAACACGGCGGCGACAACGAGGGTCTTCAGCCCGGGGGTCGCTTGCTCTTTCTTGACCAACAGCTCCGCTTTCGCAAGCTCAATCTCTTTTTGCGCCAGGGTGCTTGCCTGGTCCGTCAGCAACTTCATCAGGTCAGGGAGCGATAGGTTGTGAAGGTCGTTGGCGTTCGCCATGCAATCCTCCTCGATGTCTTCCACCCGCATATACCCTGGGAGCATCGCGCCAAACGCTGTGATGCACCCGCCGCGTCCCACAGCCCCTTGACAACCAGTCTCCCCTCGGGCGTACCGTGGATTCCTCAACCACAGGAGCGGAGCCTATGGATCCGGGTCCTCGGACCCTCGCCACACCCGAAGCGCCTCCTGCCGCTCGAGCGGGTGGTTTCGGGCCTTTGCTGTTCGCTCGGTACGCCTACCCCCCCAACGCCCAGGGATACTGCGGGCCAGCCGACCACGCCGCGCTGCTCGATTACGGTACGAAGGGGTTCGTCGACGCGGACCTGATCCGGCTGGAGCAGTCGTTCCGGGGCGCGTGGCCCTACCTCTCCCTGATCGCCGAGGCCACCGGCCTGCAAGACCCGCTAGATCACCGTGTCGTCGAGGCGTACTGGATCGGCAACCATCTGCTCGACAGGATCGACGGGCGATCTTTAGAGCAGTCACTCGAGCGCCGGTTTCGCAACAGCGCTGGACCTGCTTGGGACCGGCTCGCGGAGACCATCCCCGCGGGGGGAATCCCGCACCACAGCTTCCACGTCTTCTGCGTGTATCCGTGGGTAGGACTGCTCCGCCGCGAGCAGGACGGGGGTCAGCCCCTGCACGTCCTCGACCGCTGCCGGATCCGTCCGGGCATGGTGGTCTCGGTGTCGGGTGATCAGGTGACGGTACGATCTCGGCCGCTGCGGTGGGACGGCCAGCAGCTCTCCTTCGGGCCTGTCGAGACCGAGACGGTGGTCGCGGCCGTCGGCGGGCGAGGTTTCGTGACCGACCTGCGGCCCGGCGAGCTCATCTCCCTCCACTGGGACTGGGTCTGTGACAGGCTCAGCCGGCGCCAGCTTCAGAACCTGCTCGCCTATACCACCCAGACGTTGCGGATGACGAACGAGCGCCTCCGTCACCCAGGTCCGGAGGCCGTCCTGGGCCTGGGATAAGATGCACGGATCGCCCGGAGACGTGAGCGCGACGGGGCACTAGGAGCGAGGAGGGCGTGCTCCTTGGTAGCGCCGTAGATACTGGTCGAGGACGGCGCGGCTACCGGCCAACGTCGCGGACCAGGCGGCGAGCATCTCCTCGCCCTCCCAGGTGAGCTCGTAGCCGCGCCGGGCCGGGCCTGCAGGCGACGCCTCCCACGCGGAGTGCAGGAGCCCATCGCGCTCGAGTGCCCGGAGCGCCCGGTAGACACCACCCGGGTCTTTATCGAACCCGAAGTCCTTGAGTCGCTCGACGAGGTCGTAGCCGTGGGCGGGCTGCTCCTTCAAGAGCAGGAGCAGGCATGCGCGTAGGAAGTTCTTCGGGTGCCCGCCGTCGCACTGGCAGTGCGGGCTCAGGTTCCCGTGAGTTCGCTCTCGTGACGTTCGTGACGTGCTTGGCACTACGCTCACCCCGTGCGTGTCTGGGTGGTCGAGCCTTCGCGGTCCCTTCCGCGAATCCGTTGGCTCCGGCGGATCCTGCATCGCTGCGCGCGATATCCCATGCCGCGCGAACACGTCTGTCGCTTGGCTGGGTATGCGTACCCCAGCGATCCATTTCGTAGTACCACCCTCGGTGCGCACGGTACTTCTGTCAGGGACCACGTAGTGCGATCAAACGCCTCTGTCCTGCCTGGGTCAAGGGGCGGCGTGGCGTGTGGGCTCTCGTGTGGCCGGTCGGCAGACTAGCGGGATGCAGGTGATCGAAACCGAAGGTCTCACAAAAGTGTATGCGAACGGCGTGACCGCCGTCTCCGGGATCGACCTTCATGTCCGCCGCGGGGAGATCTTCGGTTTACTCGGCCCCAATGGGGCGGGGAAGACCACGACGATCGGGATGCTCACGACGCGGGTGATCCCCACGGCGGGTAGGGCACGGGTCGCCGGCGTGGACGTGCGGGCCAACCCGGTCGCGGTGAAGCGGCTGATCGGCGTCGTTCCGCAAACGAACACGTTGGACCGCGGCATCAGCGTGCGTGACAACCTGGTATTCCATTGCCGCTACTTCGGCATGGGGCGCCACAGCGCCCGCCGGCGCGCGGACGAGCTTCTCACCCGGTTCCGCTTGTCGGAGCGGGCCACTTCCCGCGTCGACGTGCTTTCAGGTGGGATGGCGCAACGCCTCATGGTCGCTCGGGCGCTCGCTCACTCACCGGCCGTGCTATTCCTGGACGAGCCGACGACTGGCCTCGACCCTCAAAGCCGACTCGCGCTGTGGGAGCTGTTGACCGAGTTGCACGAAGAAGGGCAGACCATCCTCCTCACCACTCATTACATGGAGGAGGCCGACCGCCTGTCTGACCGCGTCGCCGTCATGGACGCGGGCCACATCCTCGCGCTGGACTCACCGAAAGAGTTGAAGCGCGCCATCGACCACGCGACGCTCGTGCGCGTCAGCGCGGAGGGGCACCTGCCTGACTTGGCGGGACTGCTCGGGCGCGTGCCAGGAGTCGCACGCGCTGAGGCCCACGACGGCGCCATCCATGTGTCCGCGAACAGCTCGGACGGGCTGTTGTACCGGTTGGTGGTCCAAGCCGAGCATCACGGCTGGCGCATCAGTGACGTGTCGGTAACCGAGCCGACCCTTGAGACCGTGTTCATCGTGCTGACTGGGGAGGACCTGCGAGAATGAGCCTCAGCGCGGTCGCCGATGGGTCCGGGGATGTTCGGGCGACGCCGCAGGCCGCCTTCCGTGGGCTGCTGCTTCGTGACCTGCACGTGGTGACCGCGGAGCGCGGCAGGTTCCTGGTGCGGTCGTTGAGCCAGCCGCTCCTCCTGGTGTTCGTGTTCACCTACGTCTTCCCCAGGATTGGCCAAGGACTGGACGCCTTTGGCGGTCGCGGCTCGTTCACGGACGTGCTGGTGCCGGGGGTCGTCGCGATCACCGTGCTGACGAAGGGGATCCAAGCCGTTGCGCTGCCGCTCGTGCAGGAGTTCGGCTACACCCGGGAGATCGAAGACCGGGTCATGGCGCCGCTGCCGGTCTGGGCCGTGGCCGTGGAGAAGATCCTGGTCGGCGCGGCGCAAGGGCTGGTCGCGGCACTGATCGTCCTGCCGATCGCTGTGGTCATGCCCGCTGATCCCGTCGCGCTCCGGATCTCTTGGCCCGCGCTGGCGATCGTGCTCGTCCTCGCCCCCGTGGTGGCTTCCGCGCTCGGCCTCGCGCTAGGGACGAGCATCGCGCCCAGCCAGGTCCCGCTGATGTTCAGCGTCGTCATCCTGCCGATCACGTTCCTCGGCGCGACGTACTTCCCGTGGTCGGCGCTCGGCCCGATCCCGTGGCTGCAGATGCTCGTCCTCGTCAACCCGCTCGTGTACATCGCCGAGGGATTCCGCATGGCGCTGACCCCACAGCTCGGCCACATGCCGACGCCGGCGATCTACCTCGCGCTCATCGGCTTCACGGCCGGTATGGGCTGGCTGGGCGTCCGGGGATTCCACCGGAGGGTCCTGACCTAGAGGTTGCGTTACTGCTCCAGCTGGCGCAGCAGCCGGCGGATCGCCTCGGCGGGGACCTGGTCGCCGTCGGATTCGGCGAGGAGCGATCGTAGGGAATCGGCGAGGGCCTGGAGGTCGCCGACCCGCGGTGGTCGAGCGGGGCGCACGGGAGCGGGGTGGGGATCCGGCGGCGGTGGCGGATCCTGCCCGAACAGGCGTGGCTGCGCGGGCGGCGCCTTCGCGCTGGCGGCTTCGAACTCGGTGGTGGATACACCGTTGAGGGCGGCCGCCCACCACACGAGGCCGCGGTCCCACGACGCTCCATGGGGACGCCTGTCAGGCGGTCGCCCGTGGAACGCCCTCTCGCGGATGACGTCGAGCACCACGCCGCGCACGAACGGGTCAACCGGCACGAGCCGGCGCAGCTCTTCGATCAGCTGGGTGGGCGGCGCCTCCCCGTAGAGCCGCGCACCGATCTCCGCCAGCACGTCCCGGGAGCGCTGCAACCACGACCAGGCGTGCGCGGGCACGCGCCTATACGCCGACTCTGGGAGCGCCACACCAGACAGGCTCAGGCCCCAACCTGCGCCGGTCAAGGACCCGAGGCGTGGCAGGGAGAGCGACGCCGCCAGCCGCCTCATCCTGCACTGTGCAGAGTCTTGCCGAGATACCGGTATTACTCTGCACAGTGCAGGTGCCGAGCTGAAGGGATCAGCGTGAGCGTGGCGGGGTTGGAGCGCGTGGCTGCACTGCGGCGCGCTCGCCAGCTGAATGTCGCGACGATCGCGTGGAACGCGGTCGAAGGCCTGGTCGCGATCGCGGCCGGGATCGTGGCTGGCTCGGTGAGCCTGGTCGGGTTCGGGCTCGATTCGAGCATCGAGGTGTCCGCGGCGCTCGTGCTCGCGTGGCGCCTTCGGGCGGAGCGAGGTGGCGGGTGCATGGCCGAGACCGACCGCCGCGCGACCGTGATGATCGGCGTGTGCTTTGCGCTGCTCGCGGTGTACGTGGCCTTCGAGTCGGCGCGCGACCTGGCGAGTGCGGCCGCGGCGGCGGCAAGCGAGACCGGCATCGTCCTCGCGCTCCTGTCGCTCGCCGTGATGCCTGCGCTCGCCAGCGCCAAGCGACGACTCGCGCCAGCCCTCGGTTCGCGTGCCGTGGAGTCGGAGGCGCGCCAGACCATGCTGTGCGCCGCGTTGTCCCTGGTCTTGCTCGTCGGGCTGTCCGCGAACGCGCTTCTCGGTTGGTGGTGGGCCGATCCCGCTGCCGGCCTGGTCATCGCCGTGATCGCCGCTATCGAGGCGTTCCGCACCTTCAGAGCGAGCTCTCTCGCGGATACCTGCTGCTGACGCAGTGGAACGTGGGCCCGCGGCTGCGATAGCGTGGGCGGGATGCCGCATGCCGTGGAGGTTGCTCACTGACTGGTCTGACTCCGCAGGTCACGTTCTGCCCTGATCCAGTGATACCGGCGGACGGGCAGGTTGTGGTCTACGCGATCGACCCTTTGGCCTTGGCGGAGACGGGAGCCGCCGAGCCCTTCGACGACCTCCGGCACGCCGCGGCGACGCTGGGCTTTCTCGGTTATGAGGGCACACCGGGTCGCATGGCGCTCGCGCGTCCGCGGGACGGGCGTATCGCGGTCGAGGAGCTACCCGTCTGGGCGGTACCGCTCCGGGGGGCGCTCCCCGCGCTGCTGACGCTGCCCCTTCGGCGCGAGGGCGTACCCGCGTGGCGGAGGGCTCCCGCGTCCGCGGTGGTGTGGGCGCTCGCCGCCAGGTTGGCTGTGCGGCTGGTGAGCGCGCACCGCCTCACGCCGACCCTGACCAGCATCGGGGATGGCCAGATCTCCGGCGTCTGGCGGGCGGTGGTCTCCGACGACCCCGAGGTCTGCGGGCTGCTCGCGCGCTTGGCGAACGCGATGCCCCGCGCGGGGCACGCCTTGTCACGCGGTGATGGCCGCGTCTGGGATCCCGCCACGTTGCTCGGGGCGCTCCTCGACGCGGTCGCCGACCTTGCGGTTCGCGACGGTGGCCCACCCCCATCCGCCGGTCGCCCGCGTGCTCGCCTGCTGCCCTGGACGGCACGATGGGCAGAGGCCCTGGCGGATCCTGTGGACCCGCTCGTACCTGTACGGGAGGACGCCGCCGAGCTGGCCGCGAGCGTCGGGGGCTGGCATGCGGGAGCGAACGAGGATGGCGGCGTCGGAGCGACGGAGCTGCGGCTGACCGCTCCAGATTCGCATGACGGCGTGTGGCGGCTCGACTTTGGCGTCCGCACGCCTGGCGGGGAGTTGCGTCCCGCGGCAAAGGTGTGGGCGGCGAAGAGAGAAGACTCCGAGAGCGCGCTCCTTCAAGAGACGTTGCTGCGCGGGTTGGGCCGTTGCGCGCGGGTGTTCGCGCCGATCGACCGGCTCCTCTCCGAGCCAGCGCCTGAGTACCTGAACCTCAGCCTTAGTGAGGCATGGGAGCTGCTCCGTGATGCGGCTCCGATGTTGCCAGCAATTGGCGTAGCCGTCCGGTTGCCCGGCGACCTCGTCCAGGAGCAGCTTCGACCACGCCTGCGCGTGGGAGCGCAGGCGCGGGAGGCCACCGCCGATCCGAAGACGGCGGGGACCGTCCTCGACGATGATTTCGATCCGTTTGCGGGGAATGGCCTAAAGGCGCGTCCGGGCGGGCTCACCGGGCTGTTGGTCGGGTTCCGATGGGAGATCGCGATTGGCGACGAGACGCTGACCGCGGAGGAGTTCGAAGCGATCGTCGCGACAAAGCAACCATTGGTGCGATGGCGCGACCGGTGGGTTCGCGTCGACCCTGGCGCGGTGGAGCGCATCGGCAAGCTCGGCGATACCGGGGAGGTGTCGCTCGCCGAGGCCCTCGCCCTCGGGTTGGGAGGTGATGTGGCCGCCGGATGGTCCGGCGTCCCGCAACGCCGCCACGACAGCTCCGCTGACGATTTCACGGAGGGTGACGCCGAGGCGGTCGAGGTCGTCGCCGATGGCGCCGTCGCACTCCTACTGGACCGGATCCGCGCCGCGGCCGACCAGCCACCGGCGCCGTCAACGCCGGCGGGCTTCGAGGGCGAGCTCCGCGGTTACCAGCGTCGTGGTGTCGCCTGGCTTGGAGGGATGGGTGAGTTGGGCCTTGGCGCCGTCCTGGCGGACGACATGGGGTTAGGCAAGTGTGTCGCCCCGGACACCCTGATCCTCTCGAACGGCAAGCTGGTGCCGGCATCCGACATATGGCAGCGTTACGCGCGCGAGCCGGTCAGTGACGGGCTCGGCGAGTGGGCCGATCCGACGAGCGGGTTGGTGACCGGTGCGCTCGGTTCGGGCCAGCGCATCGTTCCGGCTCGTATCCGGCACCTATACCGCCAGTTCGTCCGTGAGCCCGTGCGCCGCATCGTGCTGGAGG
Organism: Egibacteraceae bacterium; assembly: GCA_050743625.1. GTDB lineage: Bacteria > Actinomycetota > Nitriliruptoria > Euzebyales > Egibacteraceae > JBOGED01. The sequence goes on from JBOGED010000649.1 coordinate 7,512, forward strand.
ACGGCAACGCCGTCACGTTGACCAGGCAGCACAAGCTGCTTGGGACCCAGGGCTGGACGAACCAGGTCCAGGCTGGCGATCGCGTGGCGGTGCCGAAGCGAGTGGGAGGAGACTCGCCGGAGGTCTCCTGGGGTCGAGTGGCGGGGATCGACCTGCTCGACTACGAAGGCTGGGTCTACGACTTCGAGGTGGCCGAGCACCACAACTTCGTGACGCGGGGGCTGCTCTGTCACAACACGATCCAGCTGATCGCGCACTTGCTCGAGCGTCCTCGCGAAGACGGCCCGCATCTGATCGTCTGCCCGACCTCGGTCGTGGGCAACTGGGAACGCGAGATCCAGCGGTTCGCCCCCCTGATGCGGATCGTGCGGCACCATGGCGCCGACCGGCCCAGAGATCTCCGGCAGCTGGCGGGGGCGGTGCTCACGACCTATGGGACCCTGCGGCGGGACGCGGACTTTCTGGCGGGCGTCGAGTGGGACGTGATCGCGCTCGACGAGGCACAGTACGTGAAGAATCCGACGACCGCGGCGGCACGGGCGGTCCGAGGGTTGCGGGCGCGCCAGGTCGTCGCCTTGACGGGCACGCCGCTGGAGAACCGGCTCTCGGAGCTGTGGTCGATCCTCGACGCGACGAACCCCGGTTTGCTCGGGACGCCGACCAGTTTCGGCCGCCGGTTCGTCGCCCCTATCGAGAAGCAGCGCGACGGGGCGGCCGCGGCGCGGCTGCGGCGGCTCATCTCACCGTTCGTCTTGCGCCGGTCGAAGAGCGATCCCCACGTCATCGCGGATCTGCCCGCCAAGATCGAGCGCACCGTGGTGTGCCCGCTTACTCCCGAGCAGGCGGCGCTCTACCAAGCGGCGGTCGACCGGGCAATGGCGACGCTCGCGAACGCCAAGACGATGGAGCGACGCGGCCGGATCCTCGCGTTGCTCACCGAGCTGAAGCAGATCTGCAATCACCCGGCGCAGTACCTCAACGAGGCGCTGCCACGACTTCCTGGTCGCGCCGGCAAGCTGGCCGCCGCGCAAGAGGTCGTCGCGGAGGCCACGAACGCCGGTGACCGTGTGCTGGTCTTTACGCAGTTCGTGACGATGGGGCGGCTGTTGGCGACGCAGCTCTCGCGTGATCTCGACGTCGAGGTGCCCTTCCTGCATGGCGCGGTGGCGGCCGGCGGGCGCGATCGCATGGTCGAGCGCTTCCAGTCCGATCCGGATGCGAGCCCGGTGCTGATCGTGAGCCTCCGCGCGGGAGGCACGGGACTGAACCTGACGGCGGCCACCCACGTCATCCATTACGACCGGTGGTGGAATCCGGCGGTAGAGGACCAGGCGACGGACCGCGCTCATCGCATCGGCCAGACCCGTACCGTCGAGGTTCACAAGCTGGTCACCGCCGGAACCCTGGAGGAGCGGATCGCGGAGATGCTCGAGCGCAAGCGCGCGCTCGCGGACGCGGTCGTCGGCGTGGGGGAGGCATGGGTGACCGAGCTGGACGACGACGCGCTCGCCGAGCTGGTCGCGCTGTCGCGGGACGCCGAGCTGATGGACCTGACCGATGACGAAGATGAAGAGTCCGTCGTGTCGGCCTGGTCTGGATAGTGGTCCAGATGAGCAACTGGGCGGCGCGGTGGCGCGAGGTGATCCAGGATCCCCGGCTGTCCGGACGGGTATCCAGGGGTACGCAGTTTCACCGATCGGGGCGCGTGTCGGGCGTGCGTGCCACCCGAGGGTTCCTGTCGGGCCGCGTGCAGGGCACGCGCGTGACGCCGTTCCTCGTCGAGATCGAGGTCGGGACGCTCGACGACGAGCAGTGGTCGCACATCGTGGGCGTGCTCGCCAGCCAGCTCCGCCACGGTGCGCGGCTGCTCGCCGGTCTGGCGCCAGAGGGCCTGGATACAGAGCTCGAGGCCGCCGGCATCGCGCTGTTCCCGGTGGTGGAGGACCTCGACGTCACCTGCGCCTGCGGCGACGTAGCGCTCGTCTGCGCCCACGCCGCGGCGCTGTGGGAGGCGGCCGCGGAGCATCTCAGGGCTGACCCGTTCCTCCTCTTCCGGGTTCGTGGACGTGGCCGGGATCAGCTCCTCGCCGAGCTCGCTGAAGCGCGCCGGCGGGACGGAGAGCCACCCGCACCCTCGTCGCGAGCGGGGATCCCCGTCGAAGATCTGGACCCCCAAGGCTGGACGGGCGCGCGAGCGCCACTCGAAGACGTGCATCTTGTCACGCTCTGCCCACCATCCACCGCGGCCGCGGCCTTGAAGCTGCTGGGGGATCCCCCTGGGTGGGCCGGGAGCGTGAGCGCCTGGGACCTGTTCCGCCCATTGGTTGAGCGAGCCGCCGCCTACGCGCGGGACCTGGAGCCTTCCTGACCCTCTGGGCATCACGTTCTTCGGATTCGCCCGCATAACCTAGGCTCCTCCTGAAGTGCAGGGGTTTAGGGAGAACATGCGGAATGCGCAGATACCTATCGATCGTTGCTTTGCTGTGCTTTGGTGTAGTCACAGGCGCTATGCCCGTGATCGCTCATCCCCTTGAGCATTCCGATGGGCCAAGGCTGCTCAACCCACGACCCGCGCCAGGCGAGGTCGTCCGGCCGGACGCCGGTGAGAGTGGGCAGGTCGAGATCTCTGCGCTCGCGGCGACCGACAGTGCCGTAGAGTCCTTTACGGTCGCGCTTGACGGGGAACGGGTGCGGGCCAGCGCGCAGGAGGGTGACCACCCCACGATCAGCGGGCTCGCGGAGGTGGAGGCGGGCGAGCATACCGCCACCGTGACGGTCACGGACACGGAGGGGCTCCAGACCGAGCGATCGTGGAGCTTCACCGTCGGCGCCTTCAAGATCCGGCGGCTCGCGGGCGAGGACTCCGTCGAGACCGCGGCAGCGATCAGCCGTGATCTTTACCGCACACGCAAGGCGAGCTCCGCGGTCCTCTCTCGCGTCGATGAGTTCGCCGACGCGCTCGCGGGCGTTCCCCTGGCCTCGCGCGTCGATGGGCCGCTGCTGCTTACCGACCAGAGGGCTTTGAGCTACGCCGCCTCCCAAGAGTTGATCCGCGTGTTGGACGAGGGCTCGGTCGTGTACCTCCTCGGAGGAACCTCCGCGCTTGGTCCCGACGTCGAGGCTGACGTCAAGGCCCTCGGGTTCGTTCCGGAGCGCATCCAAGGCCAGAACCGCTTCAGCACCGCCACGGCGATCGCCCAGCAGTTGCCGGGTAGCGGGAGCGTCGCCGTGGTGCCCGGTGAGTCGTTCGTCGAGGCGCTCGCGATGTCCAGTCCGGCGGGGCGCGAGGGCATACCGATCCTGCTCACGCGCTCGGACGGGCTCCCCGAGGAGACCAAGGCGCTCTTGAGCGCCCGGAGCCCGCGGCGGATCTACGTCGTCGGTGACCAGTCGGCGGTCAGCGACGAGGTCTTGGCCGAGCTGGGGACCATGGCTCCCGAGGTCGAACGGCTGGCCGGCTCCTCGAGCGGTGAGACCGCGGCGGCGGTGGCTCGCAGGTTCTGGCGTAGCGCGAAGACCATCGGGCTCGCGAGCGGTGAGGAGTTCGCCGAGGGACTGGCGGGCGCCCGTCACGCCGCCGCGTATCACCTTCCCGTGTTGCTCGGGAGCCAGGCTGGCCTGCCCGACGCCACGCTCACCGCCGCGGACTCGCTCGGTACCAGCCAAGCCGTCGTCTACGGTGGAGCCGCGGCGATCAGCGACTCAGCCCTCGGCGACCTCGAGCGCTTCCTCACCGAGAAGGGCCCGGTCGTCACCGACATCACACCCGCGGCGGGAGCGCTCGCGCCCGCGCTCGATCAGATCGTCATCAGCTTCGACCGGGACATCGTGCTCGAGTCCTCCACCGTCTACGTCACCGTGGACGGGCAGGAGGTTGCCGGCACGCTTGGGACCAGCGACTTCCCTAATACCCTGGTCTTTCAGGCCACGGAGCTGCCGCCCGAGAGCGAGCGGCAACCTCGCTACCCCGTCCGGGTGGTCGTCGCGGCCTCAGACGGCACGGAGGTCCGCCACCTGGACTACCTGTTCGAGCTGAGCAGCGCCGAGGTGGCCCATGGCGACACCGGCGAAGCCGTCACCGACCTGCAGCAACGCCTGACCGACGCCGGTTACTGGCTGGGCCCGGTCAATGGCGAGTTCGGGCTGCTGACGCAGCAGGCCCTGACCGCGTTCCAAAAGGTGAACGGCCTGCACCTGAGCGGCGTCTACGGCGTCCAAGACCGTAAGGTCTTAGAGTCGAAGCCCGGCCGTCCCGCGCCACGCAGCACGCGTGGGTTCATCGTCGAGGTGGACAAGCCCAAGCAGATCGTCATGTTGGTCCGTGACGGCAAGGTCGAATGGATCATCAACACCTCGACCGGCACGAATCAGGAGTACGAGTACGAGGGCAAGACCTACCTCGCCGACACACCGGACGGCACATGGAAGATCACGCGACAGGTCGACGGTATTCGCGAGACCTACCTCGGCCGCCTCTACCGGCCGAAGTACTTCCACCCCGACGGCATCGCGATCCACGGCGCCAACTTCATCCCCCCCTATCCCGACTCCCACGGCTGCGTCAGGGTGACGGACGCGGCGATGGACTTTCTCTGGGAGGGGAACCGTGTGCCGATCGGCACGCCAGTGCTGATCTACTGAGCCTTTGCCTTGCGGTTGAGCCGGGGGCGCTGTCGCGTCGGGGTCCGCTGTCGCGTTGGGGGCCTCCCCGGGCACCGCTGACC
>JBOGED010000650.1:0-5070 GCA_050743625.1 Egibacteraceae bacterium
CCCCGGAGGATGAGAATCAGGCAAACCAGGCGTCCCGCGACCTTTCCGCGCTCGAGCGAGGCATCGAACGAAGCGCCGGGCGCTACTGTGCAGAGTTTTGCCGAACTACCGGCATTACTCTGCACAGTGCAGGATTAGGCCGCGCGTCGCCGAGGGTGGCGAGGAGTTCCGCCGAGCGGTCGAGCCAATCTCCCTCCAGCTTTCCGAACCTGACATTCAGCTCGACGAGGGCCGCGCTCGCGCGCACCGCCGCCCCTGCCAGCAAGGTGGCGGTGGCAGCGTCGCCCCGCAGGTTCGGGTTGCCGCCGTCCTCGAGCTTCTGGGCCAAAACCGCGGTCTCCGCGGCTGCCCGCGCGATCTGGAGAGGGATCTCGGTGGCGTGCTCGAGTGCCGCCTTGATACGCGCGCGGCGGGCGTCCGGGTCGGGCTCCTTTGGCAGGCGGTACGCCGCTCGAACTTCCGGATAGGCCGCGGCGTCCTGATCGGCGAGCTCCAGCGCCCGCTCCCGGAGCCTGTCCGCCACCTCCGCGAGGCCCTGCGCGTCCTCCAGCTGGTTGGTGGAAAACCTCGCGGCCATCGCGACGAGGCTCGCGGCCATCGCCGCCGCTACCCCGGCCGCCGCCCCGCCGCCCGGAGCGGGATCCTTCGCCGCGACACGTTCGAGAAACCGGCCGAGGCGTTCATCCCGGAAGGAGGTCTCACCCATCCTTCGAGTGTAGGTACCATCCGCGACATGACCCAGTCGGAGACCTCGGACACCCGGACTTTCCACACCTCGGCGGACGGGATCGCGCAAGCCGTCGAGAGAGCCGAAGCCGCCGGGCTAGAGCTGATCCGCTTTCTCTACGTCGATCACGGCGGCGTCATCCGCGGCAAGGCCATCTCGCGGGCACGGCTCGGCGAGCGCATACGGGCGGGCATCGGGCTGACCGTGGCGATGCAGGCGGCGAGCATGCTTGACCACTTCCTCCCGGTGCCCGGCATGGGGCCTGTCGGAGAGGTGCGGCTCGTTCCCGATCCGACCTCGCTCGTCGTCCTGCCGTACGCGCCCGGTGCCGGCGCGATGGCGGCCGACCTCGTCCAGGTCGACGGCAACGCGTATGGCGCATGTCCCCGGACGTTCCTAAAGCAGGCGATCGCCAGTCTCGCCGCCGAGGGCTTCGCGCTGGTTGCCGCGTTCGAGCCAGAGTTCACCCTAGGCCGGCGGGTCCAGGGAGACGGGGAACTGGACCGGCTCGAGCCGATCGACTCCAGCGTGTGCTTCGCGACCACCGGCTTCGACGCGGCGCACGACTACGTGATCGAGCTGGTCCGAGCGCTGCTCGCGCAAGGGCTCGACGTCGAGCAGTATTACCCCGAGTACGGCCACGGTCAGCAGGAGCTGTCCATCCGCCACGCACCCGCCCTCCAAGCCGCCGACCGGCAGGTGTGCTACCGCGAGACCGCGCGCGGGGTCGCCTGGCGACAAGGACTGTGGGCGACGTTCGCGCCGAAGCCGATCCCCGACCAGGCCGGCAATGGGGCGCACGTCCACCTCTCGCTGTGGGAGCTCGGCGCCGACGGTAGCCCAGGCCCGCATAACGCGTTGTTCGACCCGCAAGATGCGCTCGGCCTGTCCGACACCGCCTTCCACTTCATCGCGGGAGTGCTCCACCACCTGCCGGGACTGATCGCCCTGACCTGCGGGAGCGTCAACAGCTACCGCCGGCTGCAGCCGCAGAGCTGGAGTAGCGCGTTCGCCTGTTTCGGCATGGACAACCGTGAGGCCGCCGTGCGGATCGCCTCGCCCTTGTGGGGTGACGAGGAGGTCTCGACCAACCTCGAGCTCAAGCCCTCCGACTCGACCGGCAACCCCTACCTCGCGCTTGGCGGCATCATCCACGCCGGCCTCGACGGCGTCCGCCGCAAGCTCGACCCAGGGGAGCCGCTTGGCGTCGACCCCGCGACGCTCTCACCCGAGGACCTCGCCAAGCGCGGCATCCAGCGGCTCCCCGAGTCCCTGGGGGAGGCGTTGGACGCACTCGCCGCCGACGACCTGCTCATGGACGCGCTCGGGACGATGCGGAGCACGGCTTACCTGGCGGTCAAGCGTTCAGAGGTGGAGGCCTTCGCCGCCCAGGACGTCGGGTTTGAGTGCTTCCACCACTTCATGAAGTTCTAACTAGTTCTAACTAATTAGACCTTGAGCTTCGTCGACCATCACTGCCATAGCCTGCGCGGGACGTGGGCGAACGTCGGCGAGGGCATGCCCGCCTGGAGGCGGTGCTTCACCGAGGCGACCGATGACGTGACCCTGGCCCGGCACGTTCCGGGGCTCTTCAGCTACCAGCGATTCCTGACCGCGACCGCGTCCATGCTGGGATTGGACCCCGGTGGCACGGACCTCGAGCGCCGCGTGGCTGCCCGGCGGGACGAGCTCGCCTCTGCGGATCCGGCCGGATACCTCCAGAGACTGCTTGACGACGCGGGCGTATCGGCCATGCTCGTCGACACGGGGTTTGGCGTCGGCGACACGCTCGCTATCGGCGAGCTCGCCGCCCTCACCAGTCTTCCCACCTACGAGGTGGTGCGGATCGAGCGGGTCGCCGAGGGCCTGCTCGAAGGCGGTGTGACCGCAACGAGGAACCTGGCTCACTTCGCGGACGAGTTCGAGGACCGGCTGGTCACCGCGCTCGACGGCGGCGCAGTCGCGCTGAAATCGGTGGCCGCGTACCGCGCCGGACTCGCGCTGCCGCGTCCGAGCGTGGCTGAGGTCCGGCAGGCCTGGACCGGCCTCGACCGCCGCCGGCAGTCCCGCCGGCTCGACGATCGTGTGCTCGTCGCCTTCCTGCTGTGGCGCGCCGCCGAGCTGGCGGGTCGCCGCGGCATACCACTTCAGATCCACACCGGGTTTGGCGACCGCGACCTCGACATCAACCTGGCGGACCCGGCCCTGCTGCGGCCGTTGCTCGTGGATCCGAGTACGCGGGACTGCCCCGTCGTCCTCCTCCACTGCTATCCCTTCGTAGCCAAGGCCGCGTACCTCGCGAGCGTCTACCCGCAGGTGTGGATGGACCTGTCGCTGGCTATCCCACTTGCCGAGCCCCTCGCCGCGAGGTTGGTTCGCGAGGCGCTCGGCCTGTGTCCCTTCACCAAGCTGCTCGCCGCCACCGATGGGCATTCGTACCCTGAGATGCATTGGTGGGGAGCGGTGAGTTGGCGCCACGCCTTGGAGCAGATCCCCGAGGCCACTGCGTTCGCTGACCGGGTCTTCGCCGGCAATGCCACCGAGCTGTACCGTCTCTCAACATGAATGAGGCGATCCCGGTCGCGATGCTGCCCCAGGGCTACACCGTGCTGGCTCCGGACGGCTCCGAGATCCGCGAGCTCATCGTGCTCGGCGGAGGCAGCATGGCGCACTGCACGTTGCCGGTGGCCGGTGTCTCCGCGGCGGTCCGGCACCGGACCGTCGAGGAGATCTGGTACGTCCTTCGCGGGCAAGGCCAGCTCTGGGGTAAACGAGACCACCGAGAGGAGGTCGTCGACCTCACTCCTGGGGTATCCGTCGCGGTCACCCGGGGCATGCACTTTCAATTCCGCAACACGAGCGACGAGCCGTTGACGTTTCTCCTCGTGACGATGCCTCCGTGGCCGGGCGCGGAGGAGGCCGTCCGGGTCGAGGATCACTGGCCGCCTTCGCCCTCCGGCGCGTGACCCGGGCGCGTCGACAGCGTAAAGGCCCCGCGCCCGTTCGGGCGTTCGCCGGGGGAGAGACTACTCTGTACCGCGTCCGCGAGGCTTGAGGATGGCGGAGCGGGTGGCCACGCGAAGGATCGACGGCATCACGTCCCATCTCGCGCGCCGGGTCGCTGGCGATGCCCTTCCGCAGCTGCTCCGCATACTCGACCTGCTTCCCCCCGGGGCTGAGCTGGCGGTGGTGCGCGATGGATCCCGCTGGCTGCTCGGAATCTCCCCCGACGAGGTGGTCGCCGCGCATGGGGCGGCGGCCTTCCAGGCGCTGGACCGGCTCGGCGGGGGGTGGTGGGCGGGGTTCCTCAGCTACGACCTCGGCCGGTCCGTCGAGCAGATCGTGTCACGGGTGCCCGACGACCTCGATTTGCCCGATCTGATGCTCGCGCGGTTCGACGCGCGCCTGGCCGTCGGTCCGTCCGGCGTCCACATCGAGGGCGATGGAGCAACCCGCCCAGTCCTTGAGATCGCCTGCCGCCGAGCCCGAGACGGGCTTGGAGCGCCACGGGCTCAGCGGCTCGACCTCGGCCACTGGTCCTCCTCACTCTCGCGAGGGGACTTCGAGGCCAGGGCGAGAGCGATCATCCATCTCATCCGGGCGGGTGAGTGTTACCAGGTCAACCTCACACGGCGGCTTACCTGCGAGCGGTCCGCGGATCCCATCGCCCTGTTCGCCGCCGTCGCCGTCGGGAATCCCGCGCCTCACGCGGCGTTGCTGCGGTTGGGAGGAACCGCGGTGGTCTCCGCGTCCCCCGAACGCTTCCTCTGGCGCCGGGGAGCGCAGGTGGAGACCCGGCCGATCAAAGGGACGGCACAGGATCCCGCCGTGCTGATCCGCAGCGCCAAGGACCGCGCCGAGAACGTCATGATTGTCGACCTTGCACGGAACGACCTGGGTCGTGTCTGCGCGTACGGGTCGGTGCAGGTACCGGACCTGTGCGGGGTGGAGTCTCATCCCGGCCTCTTCCACCTGGTAAGCACGGTGAGGGGGCAGCTCCGCGCCGGTGTGGGGACCGGTGAGCTCCTGCGCGCGACCTTCCCTCCCGCCTCCATCACCGGGGCACCCAAGGCCGGAGTGCTTCAGGTGATCGAGGACCTTGAGCCGTGCCGCCGAGGCGTCTACTGCGGGGCGGTCGGCTGGATCGACGCGGATCGGGAGGCGCTCGATCTCAACGTCGCGATCCGCACCTTTGTCCTCGCGGGCGGTCGGACCCACCTCGGCGTCGGAGCGGGCATCGTGGCCGACTCCGACCCGGCCGCCGAGTGGCGGGAAACCGAGCTGAAGGCGGCCAAGCTCCTCGCGCTCGCCGGGACGTAGGTAAAGTGCCCGGCCGTCAGGCC